>JBIKNH010000008.1:0-41733 GCA_044358815.1 Pseudanabaenaceae cyanobacterium
CATGTGCATCGGTATTCGTCCTAATGTGAAGTGGTTGGAAGGTTCCGGTGTTGTATTGGAACAGGGTTGCATTCGTGTTAATGAATATCTTCAGACCAATATTCCTAATATTTATGGTGCGGGAGATTGCACGATCATCCGTCCTCTAGATGCCCATTTGCATACGAGTAATATGGTGGGTTATCGCGCTAACCGCACTTGGCAGGTGGCAACGAATCAGGGTCTGTGTGCGGCAAACAACATGTTCAGCGATCACGGCGGGGTTGAGGGTCAAGGGGAACATCGCCCCTATGATGAAGGCATGTTCTATAATGCTGGGGTCTTGTATGACTTGCCCTATACCATGTTGGGACTGTTTAATCCGGGTCCTGATACGCCCCATTGTCAAACCTACATTTACGATACCGCTGGTGATCCGTTCGCTTACTTCAAGCTGACGGTTTCTGCGGGGCGTTTGGTGGGTGCGATGTTAATTGGGAAGCAGCGGCGCACTAATATTCTGCGGCGAATTATGGAAGGTCATTATATTGTGACGGGTCACGAACATGAGCTAATGGATCCTAAATTCAAGCCCAATGATTTACCTGTGGCTCCATTGACTGATCGTGCTGGCGATGCGGATGTGGAAGCTAAACTGGCGATGTATGCCGGAGTTTAGGAGTGACTGATTCTTTAGGAGTGTTTTGGGAGTAGTATCTCAATTTAGTCCGAAATGGAGAATCAAATATAGACCAGAATCACAACGAACTTAGTCTGAGAGTTAACTTCAAGAAAGGGTAGGCAGGATTGAGATCCGTCTACCTTTTTTGCTGTGTAGCCATAAATTCTAAGAAATTGCTAAATTTTGCCTAGGGGTGGTGCAAACAGTGCTTTGAATAGTTACAGAATGCGTACAATTGATTAATCTAGACTAAGATTTATTACCTCTGCTGCTATAACAAAAGACTATCAAAAGACTATCAGAAAACTATATGGACAGTTCCTTAGCCCTCGTTTACCTCAGTATTTTAATTGTGATCCTTGGGACTATTGCTGTGTTGGTGGTGCGTCAAGTCATCAACAGCCGCAAACTAGAGTCGGTGATCTCGGATCTACAACCCAAACTCCAAAAAGAAAAGGGCGCACCCACGGAATATTACGAGTTGGGCAGCGTCTATTTACGGAAAAAACTCTATGCCAAAGCCATTGGTGAGTTCAATAAGGCAATCAAAGAAGGGGGTGACAACCTGCCCGAAGTGTACAATGCCCTCGGTTATGCCTACTTTGCCCAAGAGCAGTATGATTTATCGATTCGCCACTATAAGGAAGCTATTGCGCTGCAACCTAGCTATGTGACTGCTTTAAATAATTTGGGTCATGCTTACGAAAAGAAGACTTTGATTCCCCAAGCGATTGAAATGTACGAACAGGCTTATAAAATTGATAGTAAGAATGATATTGCCCGTCGTCGTTTGGAATCTTTACGGAAGCGTGTGGCGTAGTAAGGCTTAAACAGTATCAAAGTTATTTCTAAATGATGATCTAAAAGGGAACAAAGCTAGTTTTTTGTTCCCTTTTTTGGGTTTTTTCTTCTCCTCACGAAATTATGAAGAAATCTATGCAGCCGTTACAGGCTAAAATTCCATCCCTTGATGGCTAAACAGACTGTATTTACTAATTCACTAAATTCTGCAACAACTCATTAGAGTATATTTGAGTAATGCGCTCTTGTTCTAACCGCTTGCCATTAGTTACGAGATAATCATATAGAGCTTGTTCTTCTTGGGTTAGATGAGGCAAGGTATCGAGACCTGTAGTCGTTACTGCAATGGCAAACTCTTGGAATATTTCAAATGTTTTAGAATCCATCATGATAGAACTGGTTTGAGGGAGGTAAGAACGTAGTTGAGAAAGGATTCTAAAGCCATGATCATCTAAATCGCCCCAATAAAAAATAGGACAATTTGATAGCCAGATAGTAGATTTTAGATTTTGAACTGCATAACCACCACCAAAAATTGCAAAGCTGCCTGGTAAATACGGTAGAGTCAAGAAATTCATCAGATTCTCGGTAATAAAACAGGAATGGTTACCTAAATTAATCTCTCTAAATCTAGACAGTGGAATACTAATATCTGAGGATGGGAATTTGTACTTTTCTTTTAATATTGGATCAAGTAACCTAATCCTAATTTGAGGTTCTTGATACTTTAAAAAAAATCTTTTCTCGAATTTATGCTCGGTTTCATTTTCTACTGATATAAGCTGATCATCAGGTAGGATTGCTTCCAACAGGAGACTAATTATACTTTTATTTTGTTCAATGAATTTTGTATGGACTTGAATAGGAAGTTCTCTGATATAGAGATTTGGTTTTGGGTTATTTTGAAAGTATTCACAAACTTTGAGTAACTCATTCCAGCGATCACTATACTTGACTATTTTTAGAGGGTTGTGATAAAGCCATTCCTCTAATTCAGGAACTTTTTCTCGAATTAAGCTTAGATCTTCCCTGAACTTTGCAACTTCTTTTTGCTTGTTGATCAGCTTTAAGTAATCTTGATCTGTCTCAATAAAAACTCTTTTAGGTAATGATTGCTCTCCATATTGCTGTGTTTTTATAGTTTCTAATTCCAGAGTATAACCATAGCCTAAGGACTTCTTTGATTTATCTATTAAGTCATTAACTGAATCCCGCAGTTCCAGAAAATTTTTTGATCGCTTCCCGACAGCAAAATCTATGGGGAAAAAGCCTTCTCCTGTAATTAGGGAAACTAAAAAAGATGGATAGAGTTTATTGGCTTTATCTTTAATTTCAGTAGGATTAATCATGTCTAGAATTTAGTACAAGTTGACGTTTTTCTTGATATTCTTCGATGGTAATGGGTAGTATACGTGAATAATTTCCTTCAGATGTATTATCTACAAGATGAATTGTAGAAATATAAGACTCAATTACATTGATTTTATCCTTTGGCGTAACTACTAAAAGCTGGAGATCTAAATTTTTGAATAGTTGCATTGCATAGCGGGCATTACTATCATCGGATTTGCTAAAGGCTTCATCAATTACTACAAATCTAAAAGACTTTGACTTGCCTGTACTTTGGTTAAGTCCAAATTGATAGGCGATCGCTGATGCCAAAATAGTATAAGCCAGTTTGACTTTTTGCCCACCAGATTTGCCTGAAGAGTCAGTATGATGTTCTTTTTCTGTATTGTCTGAAATGTAACGTTCACTCACCGAAAATTCCAGCCAATTACGAACGTCTGTAACTAAATTTGTCCATCGTTCTTCAGATTTAAAACGTTCAATCAAACGAGTTTGAATGTTCTGAAAACGCTCTTCATTATCTTCAGCAGTTTGACGGGCAACATTACCTAAACAAATTTTTAAATCTTCCTTAAAATCTCGAATCTCACGGTTACGACTGTCATCACAGCACAGCTTAATATAGGTGGAGTCTGTGTAATTAATTGTTTGTAGGGATGTGTTGAGTTCACTGATCGCCTGCTTAATTTCTTCTTCCTGCTTCTCTAGAGCAGTTTTAAACATTACAATAGCTTGAGTTACTTTTTCATTCATTAACCGCTTAAAACGTTGTTCGTGTTGTGGCAAGTCATCTTGTTCAATTTGAGCTTTGAGCTTCTGATACTCACCCAAAAAATCAAGAGTTGCGCCCATTTCTGAAGTTGTCTCAGGAAAATCCTTAACAAAACTAGCCATCGACTTTTCAATTCTATTACTGGATTCACTTACTCGTTGCTCCTGTTGACGTAGTTTTTGCTGAAACTCATCTTTTAAATTATTTTCATCTTTAGAGATTGTTTCGAGTGTCATCGAATATCCTCTAAGTCTTTTTGCCAGATGCTTCTCAAATAATTCAATTTCTGAAGATGAAACTGACTGTAATTTCACTTCACACTGAGACTGATCTTTTTTATACTCATCTCGTCTATTTTCTAGCGTCTGAATTTCTCGAATTAATTGCTCTCTTTCTTGTTCTACTTGAGTGATCTCTTTCTGAGTAGATTGAAGTTCTGTTTCTAACTGTTTAAGTTGATTAGAACTTGCCTCTAATTCCTGTTTTTGTTGCTGGAGTTTGAGTCTTTCAAGCTCGACTGATCGCCAATCAACCTCAACGAAATCAATAAATCTCATAAAATCTTGCAATCGAGATGCTTGATCTTGTTTTTGCCGGCGCTGAGTCTCTAGCAACTGGACTTGTTTATTGATTTGAGCAATTTTTTGGTTAATTTGCTGCAATTCAACTTCTAGAGCATTAATTTTGCTGATATTACTCCAACCTAAAATGTATTGACCGCGATCGCCTATGGGAGAACGATCATTTTTCTCATGTTTTTCTTCACTATGTTTAATTAATCCATTCCGAGTAATCGCACGACTTTCATGCTGAAACTGTTCTTCTGTATCACAGCAAACATAGCTAAACTGTTTGCTTAGTTGCTCTCGCAGCCATTGAGCAAATATCTTGTTTTCCTGCTTAATTTCCAATTTATGAGGAATCTGCTGCGGATTAAAAGCCCTTTGCATAGGGTTTGCAGGAGTCTGAGTAATACGGTAATAAGTCAGCCGTCCCCGTAAATTAGTACGATTAACATAGGTATTGACTTTTTGATAATTGGCATCATCAACGAGAACGCATAAACCAAAGCTACGGAGCAGTCTCTCGATCGCACCTTCCCATTCTTGGGCTTCTGGTCTAACTTGTAGCAGTTCGCCAATAAATGGGAGAGAATCATTCTCTAGGTTTAAATCATGGGCTAGGCGATCACGGATATCTAGACTACTGCTAGGGATTTGACTCTTGCGACTGCGTAAAGATCTTAGCTCACTGTCTAGCTCGGTCTGCTGTTTTTGCAGATCAGCCTGCAACAGCTTTTGTTCATCTCTTTGTTCTTCTAAGTCTCGTAAAACCGCATCGATTTCTTGTTTAAGAGCGTCTCCTTTAGTTCTAGAATTATAGAAAGTATCACGATCGCCGTAATCAGAGAAGTTTAATTTTTGAGCAAGTCGATTATATTCCTCAGTCTTTTTCTTTCTTCGATTTACCTCTTGCTGACTTAGCCCAATTTCTCTAGTTAATTCTTGCAAACGCTGTCCAGCAGTGTCTTGTTTAATCGCAAAATCTAAATCTTTCTCTTTGTGACGTAAGTTTTTGAGATATAGCTCCCTTTCACTACGTTGGGCTTGTAATTTAGTCAAATCTTGGGCGATCACCTGTAGTGCTTGTATCAATAGATTAAATTTCTTCGTAGCAAAAAATGCTGGTGCAACCGATAATAGTTTCTGTAAGTTAGCCACCTCATTTTTTAATTTGGTGTACTTTTCTGCTTCGTCTGTAATTGGTTGAAGTGCATCCAGTTGTTTTTGGGCTTTTTGGATCGCAGTATGGCAAACCGTCAGATTTTCATAGCTTTCTTGCAACTCACGGATTTTAGTTTGCACATCAGTTTTTTCGAGCATATGGTTACGCACAAAATCATTTAATCCACCAATCTCTTTGATGCTGACAGTTTGGTTGAATAAATCTAAGGCTTTTTCTGATTGAAATCCAAATCGTTTGCGAAATTGTTGGCTATATTTGCTAAATTCATCAAATGTCTCAATATTATTTGCCTTTAAGTATTTTTTTAAGCTGGCAATATTTTTAGATTGTGAGAAATGAGATGTGATCGCCAATTCTTGATCTGCAATCACAAAAAATTTCCGTACTGAAGTATCTTCTATCCATAATACTTCTGCCAAAGTTACATCTTGTTTGCTAGCGCGATCACTAAAGTATGCCAACAAAACTGAAATTGTACCTTTGTCTCGTAATATTTTAGGCTTTGATCCATAGGAATCTTCCGCGCGAGTGCGACCATAGGCTCCCTGTACATAGCTTTTCTCTTCCCGTTCCTTTTTGCCCGTGAAGCTAGAAGCTTGATTATAGTTCCGTTTTCGATTAGGAACTAGCAAGGTTAGTAAACCATCTACTAACGTCGATTTTCCTGAGCCATTAGCACCAGTTAGTAACCCAATTTCCCCTTTCAAATCGATAACCCAAGGGCGTTGGTCAAATGTCCCCCAATTCAAAACTTCAAATCTTTGTAGGCGAAACCCTGCACTCAGCATCGAAGTATTGTCAAATTGTCCAAGTAAACTAGTTTGCATAGTTTTCTAATTTTTTCTTCAAGGATTCAAGCATTTCTGCATCAATTTTAGCTTTAATGATAGGACGAACTTCATAGTTTTCATCCTGACTTGATAAGCTTTTCAGAAAGCCAAGATCTTGCATCTGGCTTATAAGGCTCTTCACTTCCTGTCGAAATCTATCCTCATTATTTGTTTCTACTAGAAACGGCTGTAACAAATCGCGCAATTTTTCAATACTCAATACAAGTCGCCCAGTTGCGTCACTAGCATCAAATAGTCGTAGTTGTTCCCGCAATAGCACGCAGAAAACCGTAACTTTAAAGCTCAACGGACGGCGAACTGTAAGGCGCGGTAACGGTTCACTACGATCTTCAGGATCAGGATCTGGCTGTTCTAAGTAAGCAAATCCCTCAGTATCATAGTTTTGGACTTGTAAGCCAATTTTACTAAAGTGCTCCTTGATAGGAGTCAGGTAACTTTGTAAACGCTCCCAATGTTTGTCATCACTGTAGATCACACCTTGGAGGAGTTTGATCACGACAGGAGCATATGGTAAAGGTGCTTGAGGTTGCATAGATTTAAATTATGATCAACAGTTAATTATCGGTAATTATCGTCGAAAAATAATCTGTGGCACAGTCAGAGAAATTGACCTTTCGTCTTCTAGGCTGTCAATTGTGATGGATTCAATTATACTAAGGTTTATCAAATGTCGTTCATTCTGTGTGGCGATTGCTGCATAAGCCACAATCTCAGGTAATCCTTGTGTAACTGGATATAGTTGAATTAAGTCCGATAGGGCAATAGTTGATGAATTCTCTAGAGCTTGATCAATACGTTGGGCTAGTAATTCTTCATCTAAATAAAACTGCTGACAAAGTTCTGTAATTTCTTCATCTAGTGTAATATCTTCTAAGTTGCTAAAATCCAATAAAAATGTCGGTGTTTCTGCTGCTTCCAGTGGATGCAAAGGACGGGTCATGACTAATTGCGTGACGGGTTCGCCTTCTAATTCCCAGAAGTCTGGCTGTGTCGGTTCATGCTTAACCACCTGTAAAGCGAGACGTTGAACATCGTTGATTAACTCTGCAACTAGCCGATTCTCTCTGATGTTGCGCTCATCCAACATTTGACGCAACTTTTCGGTCAATCGGTGATTAGATTGCACCACATATTCACCAGCATCTAATAAACTTCTTTCAATGTGATATAGCAGCCGATACTCTTGAGTTACTGGTTTTAATTCATCTAGTTGATAAACAGTTTGGATCATATTTTTTAGTTCCTGACGCTTATCTGATGACATCAGGAAATTCCAAAAAGCATAAAAACTACGTCCCTGCGGCGAATCTTTTAACTCCTGATCCGCATCTAAAACTCGGCTAACTACTGCCCCTTTGCGAGTATCTTGCTGAAGTTGTGCTTCTTGAATTGTTCGCGCCAGTTTCCGAAAATTCTGCTCAACATCTTTGAAATCAGCAATTAATTGCTTTGCCACTTGGTTAGCAAGCCGAAACCTTTCTTGTAATTGGGTCTGGGTATATCGCTCAACCATACCTGTTTCTCGAATTTGAGCAATCTCTTGCTGAAGGCGATCACGTTCATTTTCTAGCTGTGCAATCCTTACCTCTATATCCGTTGTACTGCGCTCTTGAGTCTCCTTTAGCAATGCAAAAATCTGTAAAAACCGAGATTCAGTCCCCACAAATTCATCTTTTTGTTGTAGATCCTCTAACCAAGCAATCGCTTTTTCAGCTTCAGGGGTTAGCGTAAATACTGGCTCGTCACTATTGCTATCAAAGGTTTTTCGTAAAAGCTGATCATCACACCATTGATTGAGGTAATCTTTTGGCTTTTGAGGATAGACATTTGGCTCTATATCGTGCAGATATTCTAAATAATCACCTAGTTTTGACTCTAAGTCTATTTGAGAAAGGGAAACCCGTTGTACCTGCTTAAATTGTCTGTATAAAAAACTTAAAATTAAAGCAGCATTCCCTCTTCTAAATAGTTTTAGCGTTGGGGAGGTGTCTAACTCATACTTAACCTTTTCGTAATCCATAATCTTTTTTTGGTGTAAATCTTTAACAATTAATAATACAAATAATCATTAACCACAGCAACTTGCTAGAGATTTAGTAGGGATTTAGTATTGCCTAGAATAGGATATTTTTTGAGTAGTGATTTTTAATGGAGAGAAAAATCAAATCAAATGACTGTAATTAAAATGGGTTACTCAAAATGGCAATATAGAACGAACTACCTAGAAACAATCCATCTAATGCAATCCATCCTGAATCATTTCTTCTCTGGTGTAGGTAATTGGAAAATCATGAATTGGCGAATGTAACTCAATGGAAATAATATCAGGAAAAAATCTTAAAGCAGCGGCAGCCAGTTGTTGGGGTGTTTCGACTAAATAACGGAGCGCACTGCGGGTGTATACCTGCACCATGAGGATAATTCCTAAACTGGTATGACTGAGAACCAATTCCGCATCACCATGACTCAAATGCATCGCCGTAAAAATCTGTCCCAACATGCGCCAGTTCTTTTCCCATTCCGATGAACCTTGACGCTCTTGGGTAATTGCTTCTTCCATCATCGGTGCGACATTATGCCAAGTAATATCATTACGATGCCACCGCTGACGGAGGATCTGCATCGCCTCCTCTTGCTCCAGGTCAAACTGCACCATAGGTAAAGGAGTGTCCAAACGGCGCGGGGTTTTACTCAGTGCCATAATTGACTGAATCACCACAGATTCAATTTGGTTGGACATTTCCTTATGGGCTTTTTGACTTTGCCAATGGACCCCCTGTTGACTGGTGGCGTACATCGGCGGTAACCGATTCAGGGCATAGGCGGCGGATTCTTCGATAGTAACCTTGCGACTCAGAACCGATTGCAGACGGGCTAACTGTTCCTTAGATTCCTGTAAGACAATGGCTTCTAGGACATTAACCACTGTGTAGGTGGTGGTGAGCATATAGGATTCAAATTCCACATCAACTTCCACCGGTGCTGTGGACTTAAGGGAATTTAAACTTGGGGATGATTGCTTTTGGCGTAACTGCTGAAGATTGTTCGCCAAGATCTGAGACTGAGCGCCCAAATATGCTACATGGCGATGTTTTGGGACTCGATTCACATTGGCATTTGACTGAGACGAACTAGCATAGGGGTGATGGGGTTGCCGCGCAAACACAATCTCTTGGGCGAAGGTACTGGGCAAATCTCGCCAACGTAACGTCGGTTTACGGAATAACTTTTGCAGTCGTGCCAAGGTATGGGCAGGGGTCAGCAACTGATCCAAAGCAAGAGACGTGTAATTACGGGGCATCTGTTGGCGGACGTTCATCAAACTGCGATTCACCGCACTGACGACCATGTTATATAACTCAGTGCGTCCTCGTTTACGCTGCTGCAACCAACCACGCCCTGTACTGGCATACATCGTAGGCAAGCGATTGAGGGCATAGGCTAAGACCTCACTAATATCAATGTTTTGCCGTTGTGGTGCCGGAAGCCGACCAAGCTGCTCTTGGGCTACTTTGACCACAATCTCTTCTAGGGCATTTCTGAGGCTCGCCATAGCTAGAACTGATCAACCTCTTAACTAGGTCTAAGAATAGGTCTGGGAAAAGGTTTGGCAATGTTTTTTATCTGCTCTTGAACCTATGCCAACTTTACTGACTTTATTAACGCATCATCTAAAATTTATACACTGCTATGATTTTATTGACAATACTTGGGTAGTTAATTTTTATGCATAGAATATAATTTGGAATTATAAAAAAATTATACTCCACTGTCAAAATGTTTAAATCATTAAGGCGCACCTAATTCTGAATTAATGGTTCAAACTTAATGATTCTGAATTGGGCACTACTTCACAACAGCATACTGTTTGCGAGTTTGGAAAGCATAAACCAGGGCGGCAAATGTACAGAATCCTGCCAAATACAACGGATAGGCGTAGGTATTAGGATGGGTTGAGTCCACAATTACCCCCGCAATTACTGGACCAACAGCATTAGAAACACTGAGATAGGATGAATTTAAGCCTAAAACTGTACCTTGTTCTTCGGGTTTTGCATTCAGAGAAATTAGTGCCCCTAACATCGGTTGCACCACTGCATTCAGGGTAGAGAAGATAATGCTCACAATTACAAAATAGGTCACATTAACCCAAATCGGCATCGCGATAAACGACAGACTACGCACCAATAAACCCAGAAATAAAATGTGATCCAACTTGAAGATTTTTGTTAAAAAGGACACGCCTAGGGTTTGTACAATCACACCAAAAACCCCAAACATGAAAAACATTAAGGTCAGATTGTCGTTATTCTGTTTGAGGACTTCGAGGAAGTAGGGTTGAAAAGCAAACGTAAAAATGGTAAATGTTGTGCCTACTAAGAAATTAATAATCAATAAAATACCAATTTTAGGCATGAACAAACCTGTGATCAGTTTGTCTAAGCCTAAATCAAACAACTGATTTTTGGGTTTACTTGATGGTTGGGGATCTGAATCTTCATTAATTACTGGATTAATTTGGGGATCACTAACTGGATTCATGGGATCGATTTCAGAATCAGTTACTTGATGGTTTAGGGTCTCTGGTAATAAAAATATAGTCAAAAATAAAGCAATGGTAGCAATTACTGAAGATGTGATAAATGATGCCCCTAAGCTGATTTTCTGCGCTAATAAACTAATTGCTGGACCAAGAATAAAACCCAAACCAAAGGATGCCCCAAAAATCCCAAAACCTTTGGCACGATTGGCGGGAGTTGTCACATCAGAGATCACTGCTTGAGCCACAGAAGCATTGCCACCAGTAATACCATCTAGTAGCCGCGCCGCGAACAATACCCAAGCAGTTGTTGCCAAACCAGCGGTTAAATTAGCCACCACTGTACCGGCTAAACTGATAATTAATAAAGGTTTACGACCATAGCGATCAGCTAGTTTGCCAATCACGGGGGTAGAGAAAAATTGCGCTATGGAGAAGATGGCAAAAACTAAACTAACTTGAAAGTCATTTAATTGAAATTCTCGACCGTATTTATATAAAACGGGAATTAAAATAGTAAAACTCAGGGCATTGATGAACGAAATGAGCGCAATAATCCAAAAAGTACGATTCATGAAATTGATTTGATAGTAAAGCTTTGATCCCAAACTTGATCCTAGAATTGCCGAAATCACCAAGGAAATTGCTCTAGTTCTAGCTTTTGATTGTGAATTGGTAATTAAGGATTTCTAGAAAATTAACTTTCTAGAAAATTAGTTTCCTAAAGATTAATCTACTGAAATATTGATTTAAAACTCACTGCCGATCGCCAGTCTTACCCCCCAAAATACTAACAATAAACCTAGTAAAACCAAATCCCAAACCCCCATTTTTAAAGGATTCCACCGCACTTGATGACTGTCAGCAGTGGTAAACCCCCGCACTTGCATGGCGTTAGCAGTTTGTTCCGCACGGGTAAACAAATTATCTAACAATCGCTCCGCCACTAATAACCAAATTTTAGCGGTGCGTTTTAACCCCAAACGTTTCCAATGAATGGCACGGGTGCGGATCGCTCGGACTAAATTCTGAATTTCTTCTAAGACCAATGGCACAAACCGCAGGGCAAGGGTCAGGGTTAGGACTACTTCGAGGGTCGGAATTTTCAGCCAACGGAGGGGACTGGACAAAGTTGCCAGACTAGCGGTGATTTCCTCTGGGGCAGTCACCAGCAGATACAGTGTCGGTGCGTAAATGTAAGTGAAAATCAGGGTACTAACTTTAAGTCCTAATTCTAGGGAGCGGCGGGTGATCGTGATATTGCCAGCTTTCCAGACGATGTAGCGGTAATCTGTGGGCTGTTTGGTATTGACGGTCAAGGGAAATTGCTCTGGGGTAATGCCACCAGTGGACTGATCTTTGTTAGTGATCTCCACGATGGGGCGGCGGGGCTGACTGTTAATATTCAAGCCGTCGGGGGAAATTGCCGCAATCACAAAAGTCATCGCCCCCAGTAGCAACAATAGCCCCATTTGTTGTTTCCAGACCCTGAGGGGAATTTTTGCCGCAAAGGTTAAAACCAGCAACACAATCACAATGACGATGCGCCAGAGATCATGGGCTTGCACTGGGGTCAGCAAAAAAGTTAAGAGCCAGAATAACTTAACCCGAGGATCAAGGCGATGAAGCCAGGTAATCGGTTGCTCAAGGTACAAGCCAATGGGCAATGAGCGCAAAATATCCACGAGTAGCTACCTGACAAAACAATGAACCAGTCAACGGCTTAATATTGTAGCGGTTATGGGTATGGGATTAACAGTGCCCCAGTTTGTCAAGGGTTGGGTTTAGAGATTTTAGGGCAGGATTATGTTTTGGGAGTTTATTTTGGGATTATTTTGATTTTGGGATTTTGTCTCAGGGGTTTATGTCATCGAGTTTATGTCATGGGGTTTGGCTAAAGTAAGTTTTTACGAATAGTTGCACAGTATCTTTGCTACATCATCCGTTTTCAGACACAGGGTAGACTGTAAGATCAGGTTAAGCTCTGATGCAAGTTAAGCCATAAGTTAAGCTGTAAACTTAACCCTTAAAGTTAAACCGTAAAATGCTGCTAGCCTGAGTCATTCTCAATAAACTCCTCCCTTAACCATGACCGTTACTTATCCCCTTACCATTGCTGAACAAGTCCGCACTGAGTTTCCGATTTTGCACCAAGAGGTCAACGGCAAACCGCTGATCTATTTCGACAATGCTGCCAGTTCCCAAAAGCCTCAAGCTGTAATTGATGCATGGCTTTCCTATTATCAACACGACAATGCTAATGTCCATCGGGGTGCCCATACCCTCAGCGCCCGCGCCACCGATGCCTACGAAGCCGCCCGCCACAAAGTAGCCCGATTCATTAATGCCCGTTCCGAAGGGGAAATTATCTACACCCGTAATGCCAGTGAAGCCATTAACGTGGTGGCTTATACTTGGGGCTGGGCAAATCTGAAAGAAGGGGATGAAGTAATTCTGTCAGTTATGGAACATCACAGTAATTTAGTGCCTTGGCAGTTAATCGCCCAACGCACTGGTGCTGTTCTCAAATTCATTGAGCCAACTCCCGAAGGAATTCTCAGCCTGGATCATTTTCGGGAATTACTCACAGACCGGACTAAATTAGTTTCCATTGTCCATGTGTCTAATACTTTAGGTTGTGTCAATCCCGTAGAAGAAATCATTGGTCTGAGTCACGCCAAAGGAGCCAAGGTATTACTAGATGCCTGTCAGAGCGTGCCCCACATGGCGATTGATGTCCAAGCCCTAGACTGTGATTGGTTGGTGGCTTCAGGGCATAAAATGTGTGCGCCGACGGGAATCGGTTTTCTCTATGGCAAAACCGAAGTCCTAGAAGCGATGCCGCCGTTTTTGGGTGGTGGGGAAATGATTGCGGAAGTCTTTCTGGATCATTCCACCTATGCCGGACTGCCCCATAAATTTGAAGCTGGAACTCCTGCCATTGGTGAAGCGATCGCCCTCGGTGCAGCAGTGGACTATCTCACTAATTTGGGGATGGATCGGATTCATGCTTACGAACAGCAATTGATTGATCACATGATGGCGCAATTAGTGGAAATCCCTGATTTAACCGTCTATGGACCACGGCAACACCGCGCTGGTTTAGCCGCTTTTACCGTCAGTGGTGGCGTTCATGCCAATGACATTGCGGCAATGTTAGATCAAGAAGGAATTGCGATTCGTTCCGGTCACCACTGCACTCAGCCACTGCACCGTTATTTGGGAGTGAGCGGCACTGCTAGAGCTAGCGTCTATTTCTATAATACTTTGGCGGAAGTGGATACCTTTATTGTTGCCTTGAAAGATGTGCTGCACTTCTTTAAGAACGTTATGGCATAGTTCCATATTGTTTCATAATGTAGATATGTAGATATGTAGATATTGCTTGAGACTTAGGCAAGATTTTTGAGGGTAATTCCCTAATCTCATCAACCTCATCCAATCTAAATCTTATCTAAATTCAATCTAAATCTAATTCAATAGATCCAAATCAAATAGTAATTGATCATCCATGCGCATTATTTTGATCGGGGCATCAGGTTCAGGCAGAACCACGCAGTTAAAGCGGCTCAGCTATCACTATCACTTACCAGTTTTGAGTATGAGTGAGATTTTGCGCCAAGAAATCGCTGCCAATACACCCTTAGGGAAAACCGCTGCGGATTTCATGGCTAAGGGCGCATTAGTACCTGATGAACTGATCATTAGCTGGATGCAAAATCATTTACTGCAACCTCAGTTTAGTCAGGGCTGGTTACTAGAAGGCTATCCCCGCACGGCATTTCAAGCGGAAGAATTAGACTTTCTCCTGAGTGATTTGCTATTACCGCTGACGAGGGTGATTTATTTGAAAGTATCTCCAGATTTATTAATGGAACGTTCGATTCAGCGGGGGTTGCCAGACGACACACCAGAGATGATTGGCAAACGGATTGAGCAGTTTTTTGCTTGCACGATGCCATTATTAGAATACTATCACTATCAAAATTTATTGACCGTGGTAGACGGTACTTTAGATACTGACGAAGTAAATCAAAAGATTCAAGAAGTAATTGCAGGGATAAAACAGGGTAAACCTTAGGATGAACTATGATGGAACGGGCGTATTGGCTGGCTTGGTCCCAAATATCGGGAGTAGGCTCAGTAATTTGTAAACGCATTGCCGAATCATTTCCTACGATGGCAGCAGCATGGGCAGCCAGTGGCAGTGAATTGCAACAAATCGAAGGGATCGGCAGCCAAAACCTGAGTAAAATTCTGCAAGAGCGTCAGAAAATTGATCCTATAGCGTTATACACATCTCATTTAGAAAAGAATCCCGATTTTTGGACTCCTGCCGATGGGAACTATCCCAAACTATTATGGGAAATTCCCGATCCTCCCGCAGTATTGTATTATCGTGGAACTATGACCCAATGGAACGAACGATATACAGTGGCAATTGTGGGCACAAGGCATCATACGCCATACGGCAAGCGCTGGACAGAAAAAATTAGCGAAGCCTTAGCTAAAGCCGGATTTGTAGTGGTTTCGGGGATGGCTGACGGCATTGACGGTGTGGCTCATGGGGCTTGTTTGGGAGTGGGGGGCGCAACGATAGCGGTTTTGGGAACGGGAGTGGATCGGATTTATCCCCACAAACATACTCAGCTTTACCGCGATATCAGCAAAAGCGGCTTAATTTTGAGCGAATATCCCCAAGGCACTGCCCCCAGCCGCGCTCAATTTCCCCAAAGGAATCGAATTATTGCTGGTTTATGCCGATTTGTTTTAGTCACAGAAGCGGGACAGCCTTCCGGTGCTTTAATTACCGCCTATCGTGCTAATGATTATGGTAGAGATGTGTTCGCTTTACCTAATTCTTTAGATGTGTTACAGGCGCGGGGGTGTTTAGGATTAATCGCCAGGGGAGCACAACCGATCCTAGGTGTAGATGAATTATTAGAAGCAGTTGGCGCACCGCAGCTTAGTTCTAAAACAGGCTCTCAAGATGGAGGATTGGTTAGTAATCACGGCAATCAGCAACAATTAAATTTAATCCTGGATCTAAGTACTTTAGAACCTTTACAACAGAAGATTATGCAAAACTTGAGCTTTACGGAAGGAACAACTTTTGATCAACTAATGGAGAAAGTGCATTTACCCGCTGGCGATGTAATGTCAGGATTATTACAATTGGAGTTGCAGCAATATGTCGAACAAGAACCCATTGGCAGTTTACGCTACCAACGGTTACGATAATTAACCATAATTACCCTCATAACCTAATCTTTAATAATTCCAATCATCCAACTAGAACATCATCAAATGTCATAAATATGTCCACCAAACCAGAACCAAACCGCCAACGCCCTCGACTGAACCTAACCCGCCCTGGGCAAGACGAATTAGCTAAAGCGCAGTTAGCGAAAGAAAAAAGTGCTTTGCGGCATTCGTTTCTGATGGGTGTCGGATCTGCGGTTGCGGTGGGATTCGTTGCTTATGGAGCCTTTAATAGCTTCATGCCTAAAAAGAATGAAGTTTCTGGAACTTGGCGCTTGACTGACAATGCTGCCAGTGGATTTGCTTTACCGATTAATGCTGTGGTGACCAATGAAGGTAAGTTACTGGTACAAAATCCTGAAAGTCCTGATGATTACGTGGATTTAGGTCGGTTAAGTCGCATTTCTGAGACTAATACCATTCCTAAATCCGCCCAAGTTAGTAGCTTTGCCAGTCGGAATCGGAATCGTGCTGCCCAAGCAGATGCCAAATCCCAGATTAACCTTCTGAATATTGCCCAGATGGCACATCAAACCGAAAAAGAAGTTTGGGGTAGTACGTGGTCTGATTTAGGGATTAAATTAGAATCGGAAACAGATTATTACACCTATACAACCACCATTGAGAAGGGAATTCAAACCATTACTCCAGCAAATTTAGCGAAAATTGGGAAACCCTATCCAGGGGTGGCGATTCAGCAGGCTGTGCCCAAACAAGCCAAATTGAGAAGCTATCTTGGTGTAGCTTATGTGGTGTTTGACTCAAAATCAAATCAGTTAGAACAGTTGAAATTGATTTGCGAATCTAGTTCTACAGTAAAGGGTGCCATTCCTTTGCCAGAATTTAATTCTAAAAAGAATGCTATGGTTTGCCCAGCGGATTTTGTGCCCGTTGAGGTGAATTAGATCTGAGATGAGTTAATGGGTGATTTGAGATGGGAGTGTTGGTGTGTGGGAGTTGTAGCCTATTGTAGAATCTTTGATGTATGATGTATCTAGTGCTAGAGCCTATAGCTATGAATATTAAAGAACAGATTATTCAAGAACTTGATCGCATCCCTGAGTCTTATCTGGAGAAGGTGCTTAGTTTTTTGCATTCTTTAGAAACTCCATTGACTCACGATGTTGGGCAGTTAAGCAAGGCGGAAGCGATTATCCAAAAAGGATTAAATACTGCGCTATCTAAGCCAAGGAGATCGTCATCAGAGATTTGGGCAGAATTTGCATCTATTCGCAATAGAATTTCTGAAAGTGTTGCAACAACCGAGTAGCATTTATAAACAAGATGTTAAAAGTTGTTATTGACACTTCAGTATTTGTTTCTGCTCTACTATCTAAATCTCAATTAAGCTCACCGTACCTAGTTTTACAAGCTTGGCAACAAGGCAAGTTTACTTTGGTTATGGCTCCTCAGCTACTTCAAGAACTAGTATTAAAACTATTACAGCTTGGATTACCTGAAGAAACTATTGAGGAATTAGTTAGTGTGATCGGTGAAATTGCTCTGCATATATCTGGTGCTTATGAGGCTACTAGATTAGATAAAATTGATCCAGATGACAATAAATTTTTGGCTGCTGTTTTTGAAACAAAAGCTGATTACCTTATTTCTTTGGACAATCATTTACTTTCTATTAAGTACTATCATGGCACTCAAATATTGACTCCCCGTTTATTCTTGGACGCAATAGCGATCGCCTAAAAATCACGACTTACAGTAATAGCAATCGCCGACTCCAATCTCATCATCGAAAAAAGGAATCGCGCCTCATCAGAAAAAGTGATCATAGTAACTCGACAGTTAGCGAAAAACGCAGTTATAATGCTCTTGCAAGATCAGCGATCAAGCTTGAGTCGGCACGCAGTAACCCACAATGAGGTTATCATTTCCCATAGTTGGGTTAAGGAACTCAACCCAACCTACAAATCTCACTGATAAATGTTTGGCTAATAAAGCCTGTGTCTCATATGGCATGAAATACTATTAGGCTAACCAAAACTGTAATCGGAGTCACAACTATGGCTACTATCAAACTCCATAATGAAAAAGTGAACATCTTAAACTTTAATAAAGTAATTTCAGAATTGATAACAATTTGATTCGCTATGTCTAAGTACTCTTTTTTACCTTGGATAGAGAATTTGTCATCAAAATAGAAGTGATTTAAAGCTTCTATTAATTCTTCGGGCTTATATTTGAAAAGATGTTTGAAGTAATAAAGATTATCAGTGTCTTGTGGTAAGTCTTTACTCTTATTAGAAGGCTTTGCTTTTCTCCATACAATGTATTCAAGATTTGTTTTAGGTAGGAATGATGTTGCACATATTAGTGAAGTAAGACATAAAAAACATGTAGCAATGATAATTCCAATCCACAAAGATTTTGGTGGATTGCCAGAACTGGCAGTACTCAGGTAGGTTACAGTCGCAGTAATACCTGCACCTGAGAAAGCCAACATGAAAGCATTTTTAGCTTCAGCGTATTTAAGCCAATCATTGATTAGCAGAAATATCCTAGTTAGTTTTTCTGTAAACTCATCCATAGAGATCACTCATGAAAAATATAGTCTTGTAAGCATCTTGAGTCTCAACCCATTCATTCATTTTTCTGTTAACCACATTTCCATGAAAACACTGTCTGTAAAGATTATATTCTAATAATGATTGATTATGTTGACTTAGGTTATTGTAAATAACTTGCGAAACCATTAATTCACGATCATAAGCTTCTTTATTGCCATATCCACATAAATTACAGGCAGTGTTAACAACATCTCCCATCCAAACAACTTCACTAAGCCCACTACCATTATATCCAGACTTAATCATCAAAGCCCTACCATAATCCATACCAACACCAATTTTTATAGGGTCAATCTTCCTTTTTTTTAATTTAAGATTAATTACATCTACAATTGATGATATTCGAGCGGCTGTGTCAAATACTGCATCCACATTTGACTTGTTTGGAGTATCAAAAATTCCCCAAACACAATCTCCTTGAATATTAACTTCGGAGCAGCGAGAGTTTGCATTGATGATTGCAATTACTTCAGACAGGTAACTTCTATAAATTCTTGCAAGTGTCGGTCTTCTGTATTGCTCTGGTAATTGTGAAGAGCCTCGAATATCAACAAAAAGGGCTGTGCAGTTAACATAAAATCCGTTCGTATACGTTAACTTGTCTCTTGAAGGAATACTATTCAGTTCCTCGTACGAATTACCCCCAGTATTCAAGATTCCATCAATTCTGGCCTTACTAGTCTCAAAATTATAGCTTCTATAATTGCTTTCCATGCGTTGAAATTACCTACTACTTCTGGAGCCTACAACATTATAACCTCTCTCTTTTGGGGTGTTGGGGAATAACAATGTACAGGTTGCCGTACTCAAGGAAATGGATAATATGCGGGTTTCCGTACTAGCTCACCAGATTATTATCCTTAAAGCATCGGTGACTTACAGGGCAAAGCTGTCACCTTGCATCAAATGGTAGGAATCCATGCTCAACAGGGACATGTAATAAATCACAACTCATAGTAGTGTAATAGCGACTCTATCTACAAACCTTTAGCAGATAGAGAATCAACCTAATCTCTTAGAAATCAAGACTCACAGTAACAGCGATCGCAAAGTTAAGAAATTGATAAACGATCGCCGTTAATCATCAACACTAATGACAATATTTCACAAAGCATCAGACAATCAGAGCCTAGAGACTCAGTTGCAATATGCAACAATTTGATGTATATTGCAACAAACTTGATTGAGGTTTTACCATGTCTATCGCAATCAGAATTTCTGAGCATTTAGCCCAAGAGGCAAAGAGTCGATCTAAAGCGATGCATCGCTCAGTTGCGGGTCAAATTGAATATTGGGCGGCAATGGGAAAAATCCTTGAAGACAATCCAGAGCTTTCGTTTAGCTTTGTTCAAGCAGTATTGATTAGTCGTGAGCAAGCTAAGAATTCAGAATTAACGCCCTATGAGTTTAGTGAATAAATCCGATGGGTGAGATTCAAGTTTTTCAAACGCCCTTATCTTCAAAAATCAAGAAAAAGTTAAAGAAAAATCAAATCAAAGATCTTGATAATGCGGTAAGAGAAATTATCAAAAATCCCGAACTTGGGGAGCAAAAAAAGGGTGATTTAGCCGATGTCTGGGTTTATAAATTTAGAATGGTTGATCGAGAAAATTTGCTTGCGTATCAATGGGATGAAAAAACGAGAACTTTAATTGCCCTTGGAGTTCATGAAAACTTTTATCGTGACATCAAAAAATATAAGAATTTCTAAATCTATTAAGACTCCTGAAGATCTGGATGATACCCCTGATGATATTGTCATTGAGGGGATTAAACAAGGTCTCAAAGAAGCGATGAGTGGTCAAACTATTCCTCTATCTCAGATGTGGGAGGGAATTGATGTCGAGTGATTCCATCGAAATTCTTCTGACTTCCCGTTTCAAAAAAGATCTTAGTCAATTAGCTAAACGTTATCGTTCAATTCGTCAGGATCTAGAACTTCTATGAAAGAATTCATGGAGGAGTAATTATCTATAAATTTCGACTGGTAATACCGATCACTTTTAAAAGATAGACCATTGAGACAACTACCTAGAAATCTTGACTGACATTAAGCACGTTACGAATAAATCCTTAAAATCCCCATCCCAAGCAATATTCTCGATCAGATTCGAGATAATATGCATGTACTGAATGCAAGCAATGAATTTTCAACGGTAGGAGAATGCACCACTATGCCCACAAGACGTACTGACAGCGCTTTTCCCATCAGCTACAACAAAGACAGTGAAAGCATCATCGAAGGGCTGACCAAGCGCGAATATTTTGCTGCCATGATGATGCAAGGTTTAGTAAGTAGTAATCTGCGTTTTGAAGACGAATATCAGCGGGCACGGTTGGCAGTGGTGCAGGCAGATGCGCTGATTGCCATCCTTGATGCTGAATAACTCCCGAATCACTGAATCTTTATCACTGGTTTTGCTAGTTTCCTAATCACTAATTTTGATTACTTCTGATTACTTTTAATTTGATTAACTTTGACCTTACTTTGGTCTTATTAGTCTTAATTTAGTCTTAGTTCCGTCCCCATTATTTTCATTAACTTTTGCTTTGCCTCTGCTTTTAAATTTGTGTTGACTCAGATCATCCTAATTACCCTATGACTCCTTTACCTAAACACCGTCCCAAACAACTAAACCTTGGTCCCCTAGAGTCAGAGATTCTTGCCCTGATTTGGCAGTTGGGCGTACCCTCTGCTAAAGAAATCCATGATCAAATTCTTGCCGATCCCGACCGCGATCTCACATACCCTTCAGTGATGACCGTGCTGCGCCGTCTTGAACAAAAAGGCTGGATTGCCTGTCGCAAAGATCCCACCGGCGGACGGTTATTGTTTTGGGAAGCCCTAGTCACCAAAGCTGAAGCCCATTCCCTCGAAGCCTATCAACACCTGAACCGATTTTTAGCCGTCGGTGATGCCGATGTGGTGGCTGCCTTTGCCGCAGATTTGGATCGCTCCAGTGTGGACAAACTAGAAGCCATTGCCAGTCGCTTAAAATCAATGCGTCAAGCTAGAAATGAGTCAACCAATCCTGCACGGTCTGACGATGGAGCGTAAGCCATGCATACAAGCATTATGTTGTTGGCATTAGTAATCGCTGTAACCCTGCGCCTCACTGGTAAATGGCTACCCCGTTTCTGGCGATCCAGGTTTTGTCCTCCCCAGTGGCGCACCTCCCAGTGGTGTAACTTCTCAGAGCAATTACCTTGGCAATGGCGTTGGCATCTCACGTTAGCTCAGTTTTTGTTACCGGTTTTAGTCCTGTTGTCTATGGCGACCGCTGTAGTGATCATGGGCACTCAAGGGGAAATGATTGGCTGGGATGTGGGCTGGCTAGGGTATTACTTGGGTTGGGGCTTTTGGCTCTATAGTTTGCTGCGGGTGATGCATCTGTGTTGGCAGGGGAATCGCTCGGTACAGCACCTAGGTAATTTTGAGCAGACGGATTTACAACCTACAGATTTAAATGGTCTCTGTCCTCAAACCGCAAACACCTCAGAAGATACCCCAGTCATACCCCTATTACACCGAGCCAAGATCCTCGAAATACCAGCACTATTTGCGGCACAGGTGGGTTTTTGGGATTCCCAATTGGTTTTGAGTCGTCGGTTAGTGGATACCCTCCCCCCCGAACATTTGGCAGCGGTTTTGTACCATGAGCAAGCCCATGTTTACTATCGGGATACGTTCTGGTTTTTCTGGCTGGGTTGTGGGCGGCACATTGCCCCTTGGTTACCCCACACCGAAGCACTCTGGCAAGAATTACTCCTACTACGGGAATTACGGGCAGATCGCTGGGCGCTAAATCATACCGATGGATTGCTTTTAGCCGAAGCTCTAGTGACTTTAGTACAGGATCACTGTGGTTTAGAGCCAACTTTTGCCGCTGGCTTGGATAGTGACTTAGGCAGAGATTTGGGCACAGATTTAGGCTGCAATACCACAGAAGATCGTCTAGAAATGCGGATTAATCATCTCCTAGAGCCAATGGAGTCATTACCCAACTTATCGCCTCTATCCTTGGCATGGTTGGCAGTGGGGCTGTTGCCTTTGTTGCTGATGACCTTGCACCAATAAAGACTCTGATAAAATCATTAAACGTCCTTTACATCTGGGGCGTTAGGTAATTGGCATAAATGTCCAACAAAATTTAGTTAGTAATTTCATCTTTGATGGCAAACTAGTAAAGCGGCTTTTAGTTAGTCGAGTCAAGTTGATACTTCAGGTTTACACTGGCGAATTTACACTGGCGAAGCTATGGTTTTGGGCGTGTATTCCATCAGAATATCCATCCCAAAAGTTAGCAACTATAGATTATTTGCAATAATGTC
Source organism: Pseudanabaenaceae cyanobacterium (assembly GCA_044358815.1). Lineage (GTDB taxonomy): Bacteria > Cyanobacteriota > Cyanobacteriia > Pseudanabaenales > Pseudanabaenaceae > JBAXSK01. The sequence continues at coordinate 22,898 of JBIKNH010000008.1, forward strand.
TTAGAAGTTTTAGGGTAGCAACAGCGATGAAGCGCTTACTGGCATTGGTTCCTGGTGGTGTGGGCGACCAAATCTTGTTCTTCCCCACCCTCGCCGCGTTACGACAAAAATATCCTCAGGCAGAGATCAATGTGGTGGTTGAGCCGCGTTCGGTGGGTGCTTATCGGGTCTGTCCCTCGATAAGCGAAGGCAATGTAATTAAATTTGACTTTAAGGACCGCAATAGTCTGGCGGATTTCAGTAATCTCTTGGGGATTATCCGAGATCGGGAATATGACGCGGTGCTGTCTTTGGGGCGTAGGTTGTCGGTGCGTTTTCTGCTGTGGTTGACTGGGATTAACAAACGTGTGTCCTATGACGGTCAGGGTAATTTATTCCTCACCGATGTCATTCCCCTGAAAAGTGATCAATATGCTGCCACCATGTATCACGACTTGGTGCGGGGTTTTGGTATTGATGCCCCCTGTCCACCGCTAAAATTAGCCCTAGCAAAAAGCGATCTCACTTGGGCAAACAACGAGCAGCAACGGCTTCAGATTAAAGATAGCGGTTATATTCTGCTGCATGGGGGCGCAAGTCAGTTATCCGTTAAACAGGGCATGGTCAAAATTTATCCCCCTGAATCATGGGTGAAGGTTCTACAAGAGGTACGGGCTAAGTTGCCAAATCTGCCCATTGTGGTGGTGCGGGGACCAGAGGATGGCAGTTTTGTCCAAAGTCTGGTGTCTCAATTGCCAGATTTACGGGTAGTCACGCCGCCGGATATTGGCAAACTAGCCGCAATGATCGCCGCTGCCAATGTTTTTCTGTGTACTGACAGTGCGCCGATGCATTTAGGGGTGGCGGTGGGTGTGAATTTATTAGCTTTGTTTGGTCCTACAGACCCAGCTAAGTTATTACCCCATGAACCAAGTCGAATTAAATTCCTGCACTCTGCCCAAGGGCAATCCATCGCCACCATTACACCGGAGGCAGTCTTAGCCAAGTTGTGGGAACGTTAACTGCTTGACTAGTAACTGATTCGTGATTGTCCCCATCCCTAAACCCCCAGCGCTTTCTATAGACACAAGGGGGCTAGGCGGTGGGGATAAGTCGCTTGAGGAGTTCTTGAGAAATTACTCAGGTGTCAGCCACTGTACTAAACGACGATCCAGACTATAGGCAATCTCCGATATATTCAACACTGGGGAACTAAGGCTGCTGTGAGCAGTGACTAAAACCACTAAGATTTGCTCACGACCGAAAACAAGAATTTGCAAATACTTATAGTTGCCGTTGCGACTTTCGCCGTGGGCAGATAATCCTAAACTACCGTCCCCTAAGTTATTTACGGTAAATTCTCTCAAGCCCACTAATGTCAAAGGATTCTGATACCGCTGATTAATTCTGTGGAGAGTCTCAGTTACAGTCTGACTATCGATTCCAGTAATCGCTTTTTTGACTGGGGGTAATGGCGGTGGTGGAGTGGCAAAAGAGGGCGAAGAGGGCTGGGTCTTATCGCAACCATGACAGACAATAGTTCCTAAAATAAATTCGTCTTGATAATGATTAGTTCTTTTGAAACAGAAAGTATTAACTAGGGAAACTGGGGGAAGAGCGGTATTTTGAGAAGGTGTCGATATATTCTGGTCACAGTTAGCTGGTTCAAATAGATTCCTTGGTAAATCCTGTAAGCTAATGGTGGGGAGCGTTTTAGATTGGGCTATAGCCCCTGAATCCAGTGCCATAGAGTGACTTATCACAAATCCCAAAAGGCTACCCATTACTATGAGGTTTAGCTTCTGAAGATTCCAGTGCATTACCGCCAGTCTCCCATTAAACTAAAATTACTCCATTCGTTGGAATTGTTCATGGATTTACGAACTTCCCGTTGTGCTTCCCTAATTGCCGTCAGCTTTGACACCCCCTGATTCCGATATAGGCGATAGAATCGGGTCATTAATTGACTGGTGGGAGTGTCGTTAGCAATCCAGAAACTAGAAATGACGGTTCTGGCTCCAGCCCCCAAGAAAGCCCGACTAATGGTAACGTGCTCATCACCATCGCTGTTGGCGTTACTTTTATTGGTTTGACAAGCACTCAAAACTACTAAGTCAGTATTCCGTAAATGCAATCGATCATACAGTTGATGCAAATAAATTCGCCCCTCACTAACAGCATCTTTATACAAAATAATTTTGCTCCATAATGGATTATTTTCATTAAACACCGCATGGCTGGCAATATGAATGACATCACTCTCAGGTGCCAAACGCCAGAATCTAGTTGCAGTAGCGTCTTGATTGAAATAGAAACTTGCCCCATACAAACTTGCAATTGTTCTTGCTTCGGTAATTACTTTGTCAATCACTGGTCTGTTTTGATACCAGGGTGAAGCCATGATTAACAGTTTCGGTTTCACAGCATTCTCACGGAAACGTTGCACCGTCGGATACTTTTGGGCTAATAGTCTTAAGAAACTGGTATTAGGTAAGTAAAATATTTCATACTCCTGATCAAAATACTTTCTAGTGCCACTCTGCAAAATAGCAAAGGGAATTTGATGTAAATAACGGTGGGGAATGATGCCAATGCGTTTAGTTTTGAGGTGCTGTAACAGTGGCGCAACCAGGTAACGGTAAAGATACTGATGGTTTTGTAGTTGTTCTATCGATGACGCACCACTGTTCTTATTACTTAATGTAAATTGAGTTACTCTTTTACTTAGTTCTGCGGGAGTAACTGGCAAGGGAATTGCGTGAAATTCCTCGGTACTAATGACAAATGCCACAACCATCTGTTCAGTAATGGTGTAGCTGACAATGGTTACTTCTGGATCTAACTGTCGTAGAAATTCTTGAACTTCCTTGACCGATGGCGGACTGATTGTGGCTCTTTGGGTAATATCAGGATGAGTTGTTTGAAATTTTCTACGGTGCTGATCGTAGGCATTAATTAATTCTTGGCTCGGTTCCTCGGTCAGATCAATTTGCGCTTGCAATTGCCGCAGAGCTTGCCGCGTGGTGTATTCGTGCCGCAGGGGAGAAAGCGGTCCATAGGTCATGTGGTAAATTAAACCCCGCGCTTTATCAAGTTCAGCAATCTCAAATGCCTGTGCCGGATCATTCTTTAATAATAATTGGATTAGTCGATAATATAAGGGCGTGGCTTCCCTTGCCCAACGGGAACGCCATAGATCAACAGGTTGATAAATTTGCCATTGTTTTTCATACCATTTCAAAGCGGGCAAATAATAATTTAAAGCCTGTGCCAAATTACCTTGGGCTTCGCTGATCTGTCCCTGTAAATCTAGTAATTTGTTAACTTTTTCAAAGTCCCGTAGATTAGCTGATGTCAGAACATTTTGCGCTTTTTTAGCACTTTGCAGTGCCAAGTTATAATTACTTTGGGCAAACGCAGACCGTGCAATCCCAGTCAGAGCAATTATTTCCCCCCCAGGGTAATTCATTCCTTGGGACTTAGTATTGAGGATTTCGTACCAATATTGGGCAGTTTGATAATCTTGCTTAGCATAAAATTCTTCAGCTTGATTACTTATTTTTTCCCATTCCTCCATTTGGTTTGGGTCTGTTATTTGAGTTGCGCTCTGGAGCAGGTTTTGCGGTGTAGTAGTTTGCTTAAATTTGACTCGATTAGTTTGATTAACTGATGGCAGTTTTGCTACCACTGGAAGTGGTATTTCTGTCATAGCGACTAACAGCGACGCTAACAGGGGAAAACAATTCTTGTTCAGGAACATAAACAATTAATCATGAAGAATCAATCATGGAGTATTTAAATGGATTATTGAGAATTATTTGATTCTTGTGTATTGAGTTAGGCAGGAGTCTTTTTGAAGTATGGAAAATATTTTTTCAAATCATTAAGGGGTTTTTCATAGATAAACCAAGAAATGGACGCAATAATCACAGTCATAATTGACAACATGATAAATCTAATGGTCTGATTGTAAGCCAATTCATGGGATATACTAAGGCGTTTTACAATACCGTTATAAAAGAACGGAGTAATATTGTGAATTACATAGAGACCATAACTAATTTTCCCTAGGTAAACAATTAGCTGATTTTCTAATACTTTGCCTACCCAACCCGTAAATCCTTGGGATGCGCCACCAATCAGCCAGGTAAATGCTAATGACATGGGCAGAATCTCAATTTGCTTGATAATTGGATGTTTGATAAAAATATCCAAAACCATCAGAAAAAGCCACGTTGATAAGCCGATATATAGACCGATCTGTTGTAGTTTTTTCCCGCCATTACTGTTAATACCTAGATAGGCTAAAAGTGAACCACTACCTAAAGCATCTAGGCAAGTAATTGGTAACGTGGGGATGAATTTTTGCAGGCTGTCAGGGGTGGCAAGACTCAAAATACATCTAACAACTGGCGCAATAATAATCGAGCCGATTAGTAATGGTTTGAGCCATCTACTAGGCAGGAAAATCATAAGCCATGGCCAGATCAAATAAAACTGTTCCTCAACCGCAAGGGACCATAAATGTCCAACAAATGGACTAAATGCACCCTGAGCGTAAAAATAGAAATTTGATAAATAGGTGGCAGTCCAGAAGAGGGTTTCCCTGGCGGAAGGAACATTCAAGATCACAATAATCGCCAGAATCACATAGTACAGGGGAAATATCCTGAGAAATCGACGTAGATAAAAACTATTTATCACTGACCATTTGGTGCCCTGAGATTTATTTGCTTGGTTTGATTGCAATTGAGCCAATGAATCTCTACAGCGCAACAAAATACCTGTAATTAGAAAACCACTGAGGACAAAAAACATTTCAACTGCCGAAAGTCCCAGTGGCAAATTGAAGTGATAATCAGTAGGAAGCCAATGGGCGTAAGCAACAAGGAGTACTGCAAATATACGCAAACCATCTAGTTGGGGCAAATATCCTGGTGGTGACTTTGAATCTTGCATAAAGCTAATTTTGGTATTGGAGATAAGATTACTGATTTGGCTGACTCATTGGGCTGACTTAAAAATAAACTTAGAAAGTTAAGTCCAAAGTTCCCGAGTAGATGCTGCGGAATACTCTACCAAAATACTCTAGTAAATTCTAAATCAGAGAGTTGAGAGCATCAAAAGTAGCAAATCAATTGCAGGATATGGGGGATATTAAGACTTCAAGACAGAGTTATGGACTTTAGCAAGACTATGGTGAACTTCTGGTATATTCCTAGGTGCAAATCATAGGCGCAAATAGGCATACATCAGCGTCAAAGAGATTTCATCAAGGGACTATCAAGGGACTTCACCAACAGTGGCGCTCTTAATGACCTAACAACTGACCTCACAACTGCTGTAGCTTGATTCCTTATCCAAAATTCCGCCTAGATCCGCTCTAAGCCCACCCATGTTCGAGAATTTACTTCATGCCTATACCCCTCTATTCACCTGGATTGGCTTAGGTTTACTGCTATCGCGATTTGTCACCGAAAAACAACTCAAATTTCTAGGTCAAGGTCTCTATTGGATTGGGGTTCCGTTACAGCTTTTTGTCTTAGCTCGACAGACTAATTCCAGTTCGGGAGCACAGATTACCCTCATAGCTGTGGTAGTTTTGGGGCTAAGTCTCTTGTTGGCTTGGGGGCTGTGGTATGGCTGGCAATGGTTAGAGGGTCGTTTTTTCTCCCCTAGCACTGCCACTTTAGAATTATCTGCTATCGATCCAGCTAGTGCCGTGCCCCAGAGCCGTGCTACCTTAGGCAGTTTCTTACTGGCAGCGATCTTGGGTAACACTGGCTTTGTGGGTTTGACCCTGACACAAATCCTTTCGCCCCCAGAATATAACGACTGGGCAATTCTATTTAGCGTCACTAATAACGTGGTGGGAACCTACGGCATAGCAGTATTTATTGCCAGTTATTTCGGCGATCGCCCCACCCCCAACAACTGGTGGACCCAAATCAAGGACGTGCTAACAGTACCCAGCCTATGGGCATTTTTCATTGGTTTAAATACTCAATTCATTAAAATCCCTGCCGCTGCGGAAACTGCCCTAGACCAAATGGTATGGGTAGTAATTGCCTTAGCTTTGTCCTTAGCAGGTTTGAGACTCGGTACGATCAAAACTTGGCAGGGCATTAAAATCGCCAGTGTCGCCAGCATCTTGAAAGTAATCTTAGTGCCCCTCTGTGTGGGGTTAGCTGCCACCTATTACGGCATTAGTCGAGAAGCTAGCTTAGTATTAGTCCTGATGTCGGGCACACCAACGGGTTTATCAGTGCTCATTTTGGCGGAAGTGTATGAGTTAGATCGAGATTTGCTCTCGACTACCATTGTCCTGACATTTGTGGGTTTATTTTGTGCTTTGCCACTATGGTTGTGGTGGTTTGGCTAGGGGGAGTAATTACAGCGAAGAATGCTCAGGAAATCCTAGACTCTGAGCAAATATTCTGAGCAAATCCGAGCAAACATGATGTCTACTCATGTCCACTCATTGCATAACTTGACACTTCTCAGCCTGAAGGCGTGAGGATTCTTGGACTCACTATCACCTGTAGGACTTGTCCTAGCATGGTCTTACTCAGTGATACCTAGTCTCGCAACTAGCTTCTCAAGCGTGAATTTCCGTATGCCCTGCGGTATTTAGTCCATTTTAAGATAAAGCCGTCCTAGAAGAACGGGGTTTTAAACCCATTTTTTCGATAACGAGTGAATATCGGGAATCAGTTACCTGTGATAGCATTTAGCCGCCATGTCCATGGGACTTGACCCATAGTTTTACGATCCCCTCCTGTGTCTGATGTGATTTGTAGAATTTTGTAGCATTTCGTAGCGTCAGGTCTCCCACTTTAATTACTTATATTTCAGGTCATGAGATTATTAATCATGAATCATGTCACTCCTCCTATGCGCCACCATCATCCTCAACAAATTGATCTAAATAGCCCTGGTCAAACCTTAACTAGCTCCCACTTCAGTAGTGTCAGCATATTGTGGGGCGTTTCCGTCGGTCTTGGTATAGCGACTTTAATCACGACTCCATCATGGAGTTATGCCCAAAATAACCCTACCCCAATTCTTCCCACTCAACCAATTACCCCACGAGATGCTGTTAAAGAGCCAATTCTGCCCAGCGTTCCTTCACCCCGTCCGGTCAATATCCCTCGCAATATTCCTGGTAATGTCCCTGTAGTGGTTCCCCCTGCCCCTCAGCCCCCCAAACTCCCCACCCCTACATTGCCCACATTGCCCACCACTCCACCCATGAATCGGATTGATCGGGATGGGCGAATTAGCACCGTAATTTTAGAAAATGGTCGGCTCTGGGTGGGCACATGGCAGGGCTTAGTGCAACTAGATCCCACCACTGGCAAACAAATCAGACGGATCAATTTACCCAGCCAAACCGTCACCAGTTTATTAGTAGACCGTCTCGGTATGTTATGGGTGGGGACAACTGCGGGTTTATACCAAGTCAATCCTGCCACTGGCGATATTAAATTTGTGACCCTCAAACTCAATTCCAATCGGGTTTTGAGTCTAGCGGCTGACCGTGCCGGATTTATTTGGGTCGGCACCGAAAAGGGCTTAACCCGCCTGAGTTACCGCAATGGTGAAACCTATGCCCGAATGCCAGATATTCCAGGTGTAGCAGGTAATGTGATGTTACTAGATCGCCAAGGTAATCTGTGGGTGGGCACTCAAGAGGGCGTACTGAAAATTAATCCAGGCAAAGCCGAGATTTTGCAAAGATTACCCTTTGTGGCAGGGCAAGTAGTTCTCACCATGACCCTTGGTACCGATGGCACCATCTGGGCTGGCACTACTCGCAATGTGGTGGCAATCAATCCCAAAACCAACAAGGTTACTGCCAGGGTCAATGCCGTGACTGGTCAGGAAATTTTAGCCCTAAGCAATCCAGTCAGAAATCAGTTATGGATCGGCACAAATGAAGGCTTAGTAAGGGCTGATATCAGCAACGGTGCGTTAAATGCAGTGATCCAAGATTTACCATCCAGTCGGGTTTTGTATCTGCTACCCGACAAAAATCGTCTTTGGATTGGTACTGGCGAAGGTTTAGCCGTCCTCAACATCAACGTAAAAGAATTTACCTATAGCAACAGTCGCGCCGTCACCACTTACCGCGTGGGGCAGTAGCAAATTTAGTAAATTCAGCCACTAAAGATTTGCTTTGAGGCAGACCTTAGGTTAAGCAAGTAGTTCTTGAGCAAAAGCAAAGGGGACTCAATTTCTAAGCCCCCTTTTCTAACTTTCCCCTTCTAGCATGTTTGTATGCTGTTAGCGAAACGTTCTTGAGTTAGACTCCACAACAGAGGTTCTACTAGTAGTATCACCACTGGACACACTATTAGATAAAGCTCCTGAACTATTACTCAAGCGATTTTGCAGAGAACCACTGCCATCAGAGTCTCCGCCAAAGCGCTTTTCGATCACATCCCCCTCTTTACCTAAACGGCGGGCATTTTTGCTGTTAAAAGCCAACATCACTGCCCCAGCATTACCAGCTCGCACAGAGATGCGCTGATCCCCAGACCAACTAAATTGTTTACCTTCCGGTGCCACCCCTTCAAATACTGTTTTGTCATCCACCAAGACCCGTAACCAAGAAGAACCAGTGGTAATAATCCCCACATTAAGGGGCTTGTTGGGACTAAACTCAAAACTACCAGCAATCTGCTCGTCTTTTGCCGTGCGGGTAATGGCAGTCTTACTAGACCAATCACTCAAAAAAGTCCCCAAGCCGACATTGGCATCAGCGAAAGGCTCCTGTCCATTAGCCTTAGTTTCCTTAGCAGTGTTTGGGGTAAGGTTGGTCAGTGTTCCAGATTGACCCTCAGTACCACCATTCGCACTGGCAATCACCCTACGGAACACCTGCGCCGTAATACCCTTACTGCCATCACCACTAGCATTAGTAATCTCACCAGTTGCCACAAAAGCATCACCATTGGCAATATTGCTAGCAGTACTGTTGACAGCAGTTTTAGCCGGATTATTTTCACGAGCACTGTTGCTATCCACCGCAGCAAATTGATTGCCTGACTGCCGTAATACCTCAATCCCCTCTAAGGTTGGTACCCAATATCTTCGTTTTGCTTTAGTATCTTTGCCCTTATTGGTTTCTAGCTGGGCTGACTTACCAAACTTAGTTTCACTATCAGAAATTTTGGCGGTTTGTGGTGGGGTCAAGAAAGAAGCCAAAGCCGTCACCGTCCCTACAACGACTGCCACATAAAGGGCATACAGGTGTAGAGGGCGCAACTCCGTAGATGGAGTATTGTTCCACTGCTTTTGACATTCGGCTATCGTGACAGGAAAATTTTCGGATAGGTCAGCGGTTGACACTGCATCACAATAACGGCGTAAAAAACCACGGACATACACTGGCTCTGGCAGTTCCTCTAGAGCACCATCTTCAATTGCTTTGAGGTAGCGAGTTGAAATATGGGTTTTGGCAGAAACATCATCCAGAGACAAAGAGCAATCCAGTCGAGCCTGCTTGAGAGACTGACCAATAGTCGAAAGCACACTAGATTGGTTAGTCGCAAAGGAATCAGAGGACTTCACAGTAATCACGGTCACTACTCTATAGAAAATTCTAGCGCGTATGGTGGAGACAACAGTTCAGCCAATTGACAGAGGGTTAAGTCAGGTTCTACTGACTGCACTACAATCATTAGACTATATTCATCGATCTACTAACGTCAATTTATTCTCGGAAAACGGAAACTGAAACCTGCTACTCAAGCTGAACCTTCGTTAGTCTAAACAGTAACAAGCCGCAGATACCGTGTCAGTCGATACTGGAAACTGACGATTTTTCTCCAGCACCCTTGCGTCACTGCCATCTATGCGCCTATCTACTTCCTGTGCACAAAAACATGTGCTTTAGAACAAACTTGGCACTCCTCAGCCTGAAGGCGTGAGGATTCTTGGACTCACTATCGCCTGTAGGACTTGTCCTAGCATGGTCTTACTCAGTGATACCTAGTCTCGCAACTAGCTTCTCAAGCGTGAATTTCCTTATGCCCTGCGGTATTCAGTCTATTTTAAGATAAAGCCATCCCAGAAGAACGGGGTTTTAAACCCATTTTTTCGATAACGCAGAACACAAATGATCGCTTCGATCAAACTAGCTCTGATCGCCTAAACAGTGTCTGGAGTGTCTGGGTCTCTAGATGGATCAGGGAATACTTCAGAATATGGTCTTTAGGAAAATGCGGGCTTTAGGAATATGTGTTTTTGAGGTGTTTTCGAGGTGTTTCAGAGAAATGGGCTGGTCTAATAATTATCTAATAATTATCTAGTAATCAGTGCTTGGTGTGGGGACTAGCTTCTCAAAGGGCAATTTCCATACACTTTAGGGCACGCAACACATTGTAACATAAATCTGACAGACAAATTGATCAAGGATTTGGGCGGGACTTGCCGATTTTTAGGGTAAATTGGGCGATAATGCCGCAATTTCCGATTGTTTGAGGGATCGATAACTGCCTCGGCGTAGGTCACCCAGGGTAACGCTACCAATGGCAGTGCGATGCAGACTTAGGAGGGTATAACCTAGGGTTTCAGCAACGCGGCGGATTTGGCGGTTGCGTCCTTCTCTCAGAATAACTTCAATGTCAGTGGCGGTGTCATCTTGGGATAACACGGTTAATTCCGCCGGTAGGGTGCGCTTGCTGCCCAACATAATGCCGTCTGCCCAGGCTTGCAAATCAGCATCGGCGGGTTGCCCCTTGAGTCTTGCTACATAGGTTTTGGTGATGTAATGCCGAGGATGCATCAGGTATTCGGCAAAGTCACCGTCATTGGTCAGAATTAATGCGCCGCTGCTGTTGTAATCAAGACGACCGACGGGATAGAGGTGCTGATATTGATGGGGCAGTAGGTCAAGGACGGTGCGGCGACCCTCGGGATCATGACGGGTGGAGACAATTCCTAAGGGTTTATTGACTAGTAGATAAAGCTTTTCGGGGGGCTGGGGCTTGAGGATGGTCTGGTTTACTTGAATCTGATCGATGGTGGGATCGGCTTTAGTCCCTAGTTCTCGCACCACTTGACCGTTAACCTTGATGCGCCCCTGCTGAATCCATTGTTCGGCTTCGCGGCGAGAGGCTAGTCCATATTGCGAGATGATTTTTTGAAGGCGTTCTGCCATAGTAGAAGGTGGGGCGAAGTGATGAGACGAAAAGGACGTGGGCAATGCACCAGGTTACTAAAGATGCCACAAAAAATGACAGTATCAGTGCCAAAATTCGATAGAAATCTTGGTTTTGCAGGTATCCCTAAAACAAAAATTAGGCTAGGCTATTCAGCCATACATCAAGTTGCATTGCGAGTTGCATTGCCAGTTAAATTACTCTTGACATCCACCCCGCACTCTCTGTGACGGGGATTCCTAAGACTCACGACTTAGGTTTCTGCTTCATAGCACCAGCCTTCCGAGATTTACTCTCTTCAGGTCTTACAGTCGCACTTCGACAGGCTCAGTGACCACTCCACAGACATTCACCGCAAGCCCTGCGGCAAGAATATTTTTAGCAGCATTTAGATCTCTATCGTGATGCGTACTGCATTTAGGGCAATCCCACTCTCTTACATTTAAAGGCAACCTGTCCACAACATAACCGCAATGTTCACACCTTTTAGAGCTAGGGAACCAACGATCAATTTTCGCAAAAGTACGACCATACCAGTTGCACTTATATTCCAGTTGCCTGATAATTTCACCCCAACTAGCATCGCTAATCGAGAGAGCGAGTTTATGGTTTTTGACCATATTCTTCACAGACAGATCCTCAACTGCAATCACTTGGTTTTCACGAACCAGTCGAGTTGTCAATTTGTGAAGAAAATCATTGCGAGCATCGCTAATTTCGGCATGGACTTTAGCGACCTTCAATCTTGCTTTATGGCGATTGTTAGATCCTTTTTTCTTGCGACTAAGTACTTTTTGAGCTTTACGCAATTTACGGCGCTTAGCTTTGAAAGTTTTAGGATTGGCAATCTTTTCGCCATTACTTAAAGCCATTAGGCTTGTTATGCCCAAATCCAACCCAATTTGATTAGGAGATTCAGGTAATGTTTCAATCTCAACGTCTAACAACATTGAAACTGTCCAACGACCAGAGGGCGAGAGCTTCACCGTAATGGTTGAAGGTTCTGCACCTTTTGGGAGTTCACGGCTCCATCGGATATCTAAGGGTTGAGAACATTTTGCTAAGAATACTTTGCCTTCTTGCCACTTGAAAGCTGACTTAGTAAATTCAGCGTTACCACCATGATGTTTCTTCTTGAAGTTAGGATATTTTGCCCGTCCGGCAAAGAAATTAGTGAACGCGGTTTGTAAATGCCTCAATCCTTGCTGCAATGGCACACAACTAACTTCATTCAGGAATTGCAAGTCTTCTTGCTTTTTCCAATTAGTCAGCATTGTTGAGGTTTCAGAGTATCCGACTCGCTCTTGACGTTCATACCATGCTTCAGTCCTTGCGGCTAAGGCGCGGTTATAGACTAATCGAGCGCAACCCATCGTTCTCCTGAGCAATGTTTCTTGCGCCTGAGTTGGATAGAATCGGTACTTGAAAGCTTTTTGCGCCATACTCACATTATAGCATTTATTCTGTGAGTATAGTCAATTAATAAAATTCGTCCTAGAAGGACGGGGTTTCAAACCCAATTTTCCGATAAACGGTTTTATATGCTATTTTATGGTCTCTTGAAGTCAACGCATGATTTCAATTCAACTACTCGCTCCCATCGTAACGTGTACAGAACAGGCGTAACGGTATGAGATTCCCTGAAATTGCTAAGTCTGGTACTAGCATCGCTTTTAGTTTAGGTATCGTGATTGCTTTAGGGGCGGCGGTGTGGAATTACATTGTGATCCCTTACCGTACCCAACCGAAGCGTCCCACGTTTGCCAATGATTTGAAGATCCCCCCTTCACCAACTCCTTTGGCATTTAAGCCCAACCCCAATAAATTTAAAGCGCCTCCCCCTAGCCCTAAGCCTACGGCTAAACCCACCTTAGAGGCTAAGTATGAAGGCAGAGTTAATGCCAGTATTGGTTTAGTGTTGCGTTCTGAACCCAAACAGTCGGCAGAACCCAGGGGTGGGGTTGATTACAATGCCAAGGTGGCGGTAATTAAAGAAACCCCTGACAAGGAATGGGTGTTCATTCGTAATGGCGAATCGAAGGAAGAGGGCTGGGTCAGAATGGGCAATATCAGCCGCAGTGGTGAGGCTAATAATAATATTGCTGGTGCGCCAGCCTCTGGGATGTAATCATAGCGGTGCAAACATAACGCAAACATAGCGAGATGGATGCATTACTGGGTTGGCATTCCCATTAATGTTTTTTGCCTGTATTTTTCGCTTAAGTTTCGGTTTTACATTTCAGCCTGATATGCAATTCGCCTTAATCTTGTCTTGATCGGTTTGCTGCATTGATGCAGTAGATCGACTGATGCTCCGGAATCACCGCGTATTGGCGGTAATCTTCCAGCTATTGCGTAACTTATATTTTGAATCGATCAGAAGAGAGCACAACTGACTAATCATGCTGAAGCAAAACCATCGGGCTTGGGTTGAGATTGATTTAGCCGCAATTTTTAGTAATGTTCAGCAGTTTAAGGCGCTGTTGCGGGAACCAACGGAAATGATGGCAGTGGTCAAAGCTGATGCCTACGGTCACGGTGCAGTAGATGTCAGTCAGACCGCCCTAGCGGCAGGGGCAAAATGCCTCGGTGTGGCAACAATTCCGGAGGGGATTCAGTTACGGCAAGCGGGGATCACTGCGCCGATTGTGGTTTTAGGGGCGACCAATAGCCCCGATGAAATTATGGCAATTGCAGAATATCGCCTTAGTCCCACTATTGGACAGGTTAAGCAAGCCCTAGTTTTTAATGAAGTATTAACCAAACTAGCCCATGTGCCGCCGTTGCCGATTCACGCCAAAATCGATACTGGTATGACCCGCTTAGGGGTAAATAGTGATGAGGCGCTGGAGTTTATCCAGTTATTACACCACTTGCCCAGATTGCACTTGGCGGGAATTTATTCCCATTTTGCGACGGCGGATGATCCTAATCCAACGATCATGCGGCAGCAGTACCAACGGTTCCAACGGGTGATCACAGATGTCACTACCCATTTATCTTGGCATGGACTACCAACCCCCAAGTTACATATCTGCAATACGGCGGGGATGCTGATGGATCAGAGTCAACACCATGATATGGTCCGCCTTGGTTTGGGGATTTATGGTTTATATCCTGCGCCTCATTTGCGGTCTAAGGTTAAATTACGTCCGGCGCTGTCGGTGCGGGCACGGATTACCCAAGTAAAAAGCATTGCCGCTGGTACAGGTATTAGTTATGGACATGCTTTTGTGGCTAGTGAACCGATGCGGGTTGCCACGGTTGCCATTGGTTATGCTGACGGTGTGCCTAGGGGTTTGTCCAATCGTCTGCGGGTGAGTTTGCATAATAAATGTGCCGCACAGTTGGGCACGATCACAATGGACCAATGCATGATTGATGTCACCCATATTCCTGAAGCGCAGGTGGGGGATGTGGTGACGTTTTTGGGTACGGGTATGGGAGCAGACTCCACTAGTACAGCCGATGATTGGGCACAATTACTAGGGACGATCTCTTGGGAGATCCTGTGTGGGTTTAAGCATCGATTGCCGCGCATTAATATCCATGTGCCGCAGCCCGAAGAGTTATCCAAAGATATGATTACTCCGGTGCGATATTAGTTGTGATATTTAGTTGTTTGTTTGGTTGTTTGTTGCGTTTTTTGGAGGATGACTTGCAAGTTATAGTTGTTTCAGTTAAGGATGGCACAACATAAGGATGGCACAACAAAGGAGACAGATTAGCGGACAAGATGTCCGTTCTACGTTTCTTTATCCCTCGTAGGTCAGACATCTTGTCTGACAATGACCCCAAATAGACCCCAAATAAGGTGCCATTCTTAATTTGATTGACCATAATTGTTAAATCATGCGCCCTATTGCAAGTTTAACTCAGTCATTTTTTCAAGGACTTGCCGATAATAACTTGCTTGGTTGTTGCGTAAATAAATGTCAGCGGCACGGGTTAAGTTCTGGGCTGCGTCTTGTTTTTGATTGAGTTTGGCAAATGCTAAACCCGCATAATAATAAGCTTCTGGCAAGTCTGGCACCATGCGTAAACTAATAATAAAATCCTTAATACTCTCTTCGTAGTTGCCGAGATTATATTGGGCAATACCACGATTTAAAAATGCTGAGAAAAAAGATTTATCTATGGCAATAAATTGATTCATTTCCTGTACCACTTGGGAGAATTGCCCCAGTTGCAGCCGCAAACTTGCCATGTTTAACCGATTAATCGCATTAGGCGCAAGTTGTACCGCCCTGGTTAAATCTTCAAGTGCTAAAAGTAATTGCCCCGACCGTTGATAGACCAAGGCACGGTTGCTGTAAATCAAAGCTGATGGCTCAATTTGTTCCGCGCGGTTAAAAGCCTGTAAAGCTGTAGCAACCTGATTTGTCTCCGCCAAAGCCACGCCTTTTAACACAAATACTGCCGCCGGTGTGGTAACTCCCTGCCGTTTGATTAACTGCTCCAGATCCATTAATGCTGCATCATATTGTTTCAGCACAATATAGGCTTGGGCGCGGTTAAATAAAGAGCGCACCGGATCAGGACCGCTTTTAATTTCCCGACTCCAGATTTGCATGGCACGGGTGATATTGCCCTGAGCAAAATTCTCTTCGGCGCTTTGGGCAGCGGCAGTAGATTGTGGTCCTCCAGTAGCAGGTCTTTGGGCATATACCGCACCTCTAACATTCCCCAACCATAGCCCACCACCCACTAAGCCCCCTATTAACCAGACGGTACAGATTCGCTTGAATCTTTGTAATTGCCATAGGTAAGGCAAATTACGCCCTATTTTGCGCCCTATTTGATGATGGCGTGTGAACAAACGTTGGCGAGTAAACATTATTTCTGACCAAAAATTCTATAAAGCAAAATTGCAAGGCGGCAAGGCTAACCGCCCATATCTGATTGATTGACTTATGACCGATTAAACCCAGTCCGCACCGAACAAGCATTTAATTCTGGTTCCATCATCAAACCGGTCAAAGTAATAGCAGGTTGTCCACCCTGGACTGCTAAAGCATTGATGCGTAGGAAGAGTTCAGGGGTATAGCGGCTTTTATAGGAATTCATAGCACACTGGCAAAAATTAGACTTTGACACCCGTTGATTAGGCGGCAATTGTGCCTGTCCCATACATGAGTCCATAAAACCCTTCTCTAAGTTAGGAAAGTCTGCCCAGTTAGTACTTAGGGGTTGGTTCTGTTGAGGCTGATTCTGTGGCTGATTTTGGGGCTGGCGTTGATTCTGAGGATTTTGTGCCATAGCTGTTGAGGTAAACAGTCCAGCGGTAGCAAGGGTAGCAATAGTGGTGGTAGTCAGCAGAAAAAAACGACGCATGAGTTTTATAACAGGTATGAAGATGTAGCGAAATATTGAGGGATACCAATGGAACAGTAGTACTTAAAGCTGAAATGACTGCTCCATTTAGATCAATGTGCCCAAAATTAAGAGGGACTGATCCCACAGCCTAGACGGTTTGACTTAACCTATCTTAGCTATGACTATCAAGTCCCTCAATAAGATTCCTAGTTACTAAAATCTAGGCTGCATTGTGCATCAGTCTAAGAACAATTGGATCTGTCATTAGAACTGGAAGAAAATACCGATTCTTCCCATAAAGCTAGCGTTATTGGTGTAGTTGGAAGAAGGAGGCGCAGAGGTGAACGAACCAGCCACGTTGATATAGGTAGTTTGGCTCAATCGTGCCACGCAACCTACAGCCCCTGCTAGAGCGTTACCATAGACACCGGTACCAAAACCGCAACCGCCATTACTTTCAGCAGGCAAGGTATTAGGAATAGCAGACATTGCCGCAGACAATGCACCAACGGACTGCACCTGTTGCCCTAAAGAGTTTAAGCCCCGCTCAATTTCCGTGGTGTCAAACACTGCCTTTGACGTACCCAAGTTACCATTTTGGTCAATGGTGACGAACTGAATCGTATTAGCACTAATTGAACCAGTTTGATTTCTAGTACCAGCGAAAGTACCGCCAGAAGCCAGACCAGGTAACGTATAGAAGCTAGCTGCCGTACCAAACATCATTTGGTTTGGTGCAGTGGCAATAGCACCAGCACCAATGGCAGTAGAACCAGCAAAGTTCGCTTGGGCATTAGCGCCGAGGGCAGTGGCGTTTGCCTGCGCAGTCGAAGAGTTAGTACCTATAGCAGTAGAGAAGTTACCAGTGGCTGACGCTTTAAAACCATAGGCTGAAGCATCTGTACCAGTTGCCACTGAGCTATCACCGGTAGCAGTACCTGGGTCACTGGCAATGGCATTTCTACCAATTGCCACCGCACCATTAGCCGTAGCCTTGGCACCAGTACCGATGGCAATAGCATTAGTGGCATTAGCGGAAACAGTTGCTCCCTGTCCGATTGCTGTCGAGCCAGTGGCTCCAGCGCCGACTGTTGCGCCATTACCTGTAGCAATGGAGTTATTGGCATTGGCAGCAGCATTTAAACCGCTAGCAACTGAAGCACTACCAACTGCTTTGGCACTGTCACCTGTAGCCACGGCACTAGCACCACTTGCAGCGGCACTCTTACCAATAGCAGTGGCATTAGCAGCACTGGCAGTAGCTGTGTCTCCAAAGGCTGAACTTGAAGTCGCTGTGGCTTTAGCTGTACTACCAATGGCTGTGGCATTGGCAGAATTAGCTAAGGAATTAGAACCCGTCGCAATCGAATCTGTACCACTGGCAGCAGCACCAGTACCTACAGCCGTGGAGTTTGTGCCTGATGCGGCGGCATTATTACCAATCGCATTAGCTTGGGCTGCCGTTGCTTTGGCTGTGTTACCAATGGCATTGGCATTAGCAGCACTGGCAACTGAGTTGGAACCAGTGGCAATCGAATCAGTACCCGAAGCAGCAGCATTCAAACCTGTGGCATTAGCTTGGGCTGCCGTTGCTTTGGCTGTGTTCCCTGTGGCAATGGTATTAACATCTGAAGCTACGGAATTAGAACCTGTGGCAATGGCATCTGCACCACTGGCAGCAGCATTTGTACCAACAGCAGTGGAGTTTGTGCCTGAGGCAAGTGCCGCATTACCAAAAGCATTAGCCTGTGCCGCTGTTGCTTTGGCTGTGTTACCAATGGCATTGGCGTTAGCAGCACTGGCGACTGAGTTGGAACCAGTGGCAATTGAATCAGTACCCGAAGCAGCAGCATTCAAACCTGTGGCATTAGCTTGGGCTGCCGTCGCCTTGGCTGTGTTCCCTGTGGCAATGGTATTAATATCTGAAGCTACGGAATTAGAACCTGTGGCAATAGAATCTGTACCTGATGCGGTAGCTTGGAAGCCTGTGGCTGTGGCTTGGGCTGCCGTTGCTTTTGCCGTGTTACCTGTGGCTGTGCTGTTAGCCGAGTTCGCTACGGAATTAGAACCTGTGGCGATGGAGTCTGCACCACTGGCAGCAGCACCAGTACCTACAGCCGTGGAGTTTGTGCCTGATGCGGCGGCATTATTACCAATCGCATTAGCTTGGGCTGCCGTTGCTTTGGCTGTGTTACCAATCGCATTGGCGTTAGCAGCACTGGCAACTGAGTTGGAACCAGTGGCAATCGAATCAGTACCCGAAGCAGCAGCATTCAAACCTGTGGCATTAGCTTGGGCTGCCGTTGCTTTGGCTGTGTTACCTGTGGCAATGGTATTAATATCTGAAGCTACGGAATTAGAACCTGTGGCAAT
>JBIKNH010000074.1:0-18062 GCA_044358815.1 Pseudanabaenaceae cyanobacterium
TAGACATGGCATATACATAGGAAAGATTTGACGGTGCAACTATCAGCAAATTAATCAGCCTGGCAATCAGCAATTACCCCGAATGCAATTACCCCAAATGCAATCAGGATGCAATTAGGATGTAATGGGCATGGCATTTTGACGCTTTTGCCTCGTCCCATTTTAGCAAATTCGTTACAATTTACTGATGCCTTACCAATACTGAGGATTAGTCAGCAGTCGATAGGATGGCTCTTCCGGTCTATGCCTCACGGTGATATGGGTTTCAGCCTAGAGAACGATTGCATTTAGCAAAAAGTTTGTTACATTTATTTACATAGAGTTCAGTAACCCACCAATGACACAACGCACCATCACCAAAGACGAACGCGGCGTATTAAATATCTTCGCTACCGAACCAACCATGTATGTAGACGAAGAACAAAGAGTTGGTTTTACAGAATTTGCCGAGAAGTGGAATGGTCGTCTGGCAATGCTCGGTTTTGTGTTGTTGGTGGTGATTGAATACGGCTCTGGGGAAACCTTTGTTCAGTTGGTACGAGGTTTAACCTAAACGAAACAAAACTCACTACTAATCAGAACTTTCTCAACTGAGTTCGGATATTCTCTAACCTCTCAAATATATTAAGACACTCAAGCTGGGGGCGACCTCAGCTTTTTTTTGGCTAGGGTTGTTAGATGTGTCTGAATATTGGAGTTAATATTGGAGTTATTGCTTTAGTCTACAAATGCCAGTTATAGACTTTCTATTCCCGTCTATTCCAGTTCAGTGCGCGACAGCATACTACCACTAGAAACAGTGTAGTTGACATGGAGTTTGAGCCATAATTCATCGGTAAAAGATGCCAGTTGTTTAACCAAATTTTGGCGATTATTTAGAGAGCGTCTCAGGATCACCAATTGATCTAAAACCCAGTCGTAGAGATCGTCATCTCCTTGTTCAATGCGCCAAGATAACTTGTTATAAAGCTGATTAATTATTCTCAAGCATCGGTTAATTCTGACATTAGCTTCATTGATGTCAAAATCAACTACCACACCTGTAACTGACGACTCAACAACATTTGCAATCCGACGAGTGACATTTGCGATGACAATGGCAATTACTTCAGTGCGATCATAGGTATCCAATCCCGTGTAGCGAGATGAGAACCAAGTAATCAAATTCCCCCTTGAATTAATTGCTGAAAAACTATTATTTTCTGTTGTCATGTTAATTATTCTCTTTTCTCAAATGTGTAATCCCATCCAGTCAAACCGTTTGATATGCCACTCCATAAATTTGTAGCTAATGTAACATATTCAATCAAGAGGCTCTTGATTTATTAATCATTTTTTAACCAGTTATAATACTTAATAAATCAGATTAGATCGTAATTAACGATTAATTGACGAGATATTTTAGGTGATTTTATCTGAGGGCTACTATTTCTCAGTAAAAATCAGATAAGTCACGAAACGAAATGTTAAGAAAGTAATTAAAAGTAATTATAAATTAATTGACTAAGAGGCAAATACTTATGATTTATTTGAGACAAATCTGATCCAAATAATAAGTTTCATAAGATGAGAAAAAAATTCGTCATCAAATCAAGTTCTTCTTCTTTGCTTTTCTTGATTACAGCTTAAATATGATTTAAATATGGGTCAAAAATTCAATTTCTCAATCAATCAAGTAATAAGAATCCAAATCATAAGAACCTAAACAATACTTATGAATCGAATTGATGACTTGCTAATTCTTATATTCAGTGATGCTTGTGACACGTAATACACGTAATATCGGTTACCCAGGTAAAAACCCCTCACTGATCACCTGGTCAAAATCATAGGGACACACATCGGGAAAAATATCTAAACCCGTCTCCTGCTCAGCCTTCACGACTGCCAGCCGATACGCATCTGCAAAGAGATCAGGAATTACCGACTTCAGGCTCAGATTTTGCTTGAGATGTCTTTGCAGCCGTAGCCTTTGCTCCTTAATGGTCAACTGCCAACCACGGGATCGTAAACCGGGCTGAAACTGCCATTTCAAAAGATGCATTAACAGAACTTCTAAACGGCTTTCTAATTCACGTTTTTCAGCCCGCCCCATGTCTTCAATTTCTTCAGCTAAATTTTGTATATCAATTAGTTGCCACTGACCAGATCTCAACAGGTTCGCCTGTTCCTGGGTCCAAGCGTAGAAATCTTGCTCATAACCATTGAGATGCGCTGAATTGCTAGGCAATGATTCTGTTGAGATCGGCATCACTGACATACCAACTAAACTCCGAATAATCTAGCATAATCACCAATAAACTTGAATTACCATATCTCAGGAGTGATTAATCTCTACCACTTGACAATAAGTCATAATAATATGTGAACTAACACAACCCCTCAGAGCAAAGGTAAGGCTATGGGATTATCAGATCGCATTGGTATGGTAGTTAAGTCCAGCGTTAACGCGCTGGTCACTGCGGCAGAAGATCCAGAAAAAATGCTAGAACAAGGCATCAGCGATGCACGAAAAGACTTGCTCCAGTTGCGTCAAACTGTAGCCTATGCAGCGATAACCTTGAAATATCAAGAACAGGAATACCATCAAGCTATTGCCCAAGCCGAAGAATGGGACAGAGTGGCTACATTAGCTTTGGCAAACGGGAGTCAAAGTCTGGCTCAAGAAGCTTTGAATTACAAAAAGACTTATGTTGATAAGGCGGCAGCTATCAAAGTTAAGATGGGTGGACAAACCATCCACGTTGAGAATCTCAAAAAGACTGTAGAACCTTTAGAAAACAAAATCATTGAAGCCAAAACCAAGAAAGACTCGATAAAGGTAGAAATGAGATCTTCTGCATCTGATGCAATCTCAGCCCAATTCAGCACTAAATCTGAGACACCAACTTTTGAGCGCTCACAGGGGGAGGCATTGCCGAAGCAAGCGCAAGCCATCAATGGTCGTCAGACAAACTTTGACATCTTAGACTCTAAGTTTGCTGCTCTAGAAGCAGGTAGCGGTCTCGATGATGAACTAGAAGCCATGAAAGCCCAGTTAGCCGCATCTAAAGCCCCTGCTTTACCCCTTACCGATAGCACCCGCTCTGGTCAAACCATTGGCAGTGTGATCGATGCCGAATTAGAAGCCCTGCGCCGCCAAATGGGCAAGTAATATCTGAAGCAATATCTCAGTAGTATGTGCTAATTCTTACTGCCATCCAGTATTCACTAGTGCCGGATCATCGGTGTAGACATCACCACATCCCCCTAACGACTAGTCTCTAGCAGTTCAGAGAACCTCATGCTACGATGTAAACCAACACAACCCCTTAGAGCAAAGGTAAGGTTATGGGATTATTAGATCGCATCGGTATGGTAGTTAAGTCCAACGTTAACGCGCTGGTCACTGCCGCAGAAGATCCAGAAAAAATTCTGGAACAAGCTATCATCGACATGCAAGAAGACTTGACTCAATTGCGTCAAGCCGTAGCCCAGTCGATGGCTGCCCTGAAACGTCAAGAACAGCAATATAATCAAGCTGCCACCCAAGCCGAGGAATGGACCAAACGAGCCATGTTGGCTTTGCAAAAGGGGGATGAAGGTCTAGCCAAAGAAGCTTTAAGTCGCAAAAAGACCCACGCTGATACTGCGGCTACACTTAAAGTTAGCTTGGATACCCAAACCGCCCAAGTTGACACCCTGAAAAAGAATTTGATGGCGCTCGAAGGCAAAATTGCCGAAGCGAAGACCAAGAAAGATATGCTCAAGGCGCGGATGCAGTCTGCTAAAGCCCAAGAGAATCTTAATAACATGATGGGCAAAATCAATACTAACTCTGCTGCTGCGACTTTCGAGCGCATGGAAGAGCGGGTATTACTTGCCGAAGCTAAAGCCAGCGCCTCCTCTGAGTTAGGTATGGATAACTTAGAGTCTCAGTTTGCCGCATTGGAAGCCGGTAACGGTGTTGATGATGAACTGGAAGCCATGAAAGCTCAGTTAGCTGCATCGAAAGCTCCTGCTGCTTTGCCCCCCACCGATAGCACCCGCTCTGGTCCTAGTGTTGGCAGTGTGATCGATGCCGAACTCGAAGCCCTCCGCCGCCAAATGGGTAAATAGTATAGCTAAAAACGGTATACGGTATCGCTTACCACTGCATCACTTACTGCATTACTGGGATACCCTAAACCAACCAATACATAAATCACCACTGACCACTAACTACGGAGTTAGTCGTCGGTGGTAATTTTTTTGGGTCTTGTAACAACTTCTCACCCATGAGGGCTAATCACCCATCTGAGCGCAGATCTCAGACACGGCTTGCCAGTGACAGCGATCACTCTAGAGACTTAGATCTATCACCCCTAAGCAGTACAGCCGTCACAGCGTAATAAATCAGATTCCCCCATACTGTTAATCACTAGCGACGTATCTACAGATACTGCACCCGCAAGAATGCCTCCTGCGGGTTTTTTCTTTTTTTAAGATTTTTTAGGCTTTTTTGTGGTGGTGATGGTGAGGGCGACCCCATTTCCTACAAAAGCAAACAGTATGGGACAATGGAAAATGCAGTAAATGCAGTAAAAATTTCGCATCACCATTTAAGACTAATCATCATGCTCAAAGCAGGAATCGTCGGACTGCCCAACGTTGGTAAATCCACTCTATTTAATGCCCTTGTTGCCAATGCCAAAGCCGAGGCGGCGAACTTTCCGTTTTGCACCATTGAACCCAATGTCGGCTCGGTTTCCGTCCCTGATGAACGGCTGAACATTTTGGCGAAAATCGGTAACTCGTTGCAAATTGTGCCGACTCGCGTGGAATTCGTTGATATTGCTGGTTTGGTCAAAGGCGCAAGCAAGGGCGAAGGTTTAGGCAATCAATTCTTGGGTAATATTCGCACCTGTGACGCGATTGTCCATGTGGTGCGGTGCTTTGACAATGACGATATTCTCCACGTTGAAGCCTTCGTTGATCCAGTGCGTGATATTGAAATCATTAATTTAGAACTGTCTCTATCGGATTTATTCCAAGTGGAAAAACGTTTGGAACGTACTCGTAAATCTGCCAGGGGCAACGATGCCGACGCAAAACTAGAACTAGCTACCCTCGAAAAAGTTCACGCCGTACTTGATTCTGGTAAACCAGCGCGGCTGGCGGGTTTGACCGATGAAGAACTAGATTCCATTAGTTTTCTACAATTACTCACCGTCAAGCCAGTAATTTACGCCGCTAACGTTTCGGAAGATGATCTCGCCACAGGTAACGCCTTTGTGGAACGGGTCAAAACCCTTGCTGCCAGTGAAAATGCCGAAGTAGTTCTAGTTTCGGCTCAAGTGGAATCGGAACTCATTGAACTGTCTGAAGCTGACCGCACCGACTTCCTCGCTGCCCTTGGGGTAACGGAAGGTGGTTTGAAGTCGTTGATTCGAGCCACCTATCATCTACTGGGTTTACGGACTTACTTCACCGTTGGCGAAAAAGAAGCCCGCGCCTGGACGATTCACGCTGGGATGAAAGCACCCCAAGCCGCTGGCGTAATTCACTCCGATTTTGAGAAAGCCTTTATCCGGGCAGAAACTGTTTCCTATCAGGACTTAGTAACTTGCGGTTCCATGTTAGCCGCCAAAGAAAAGGGACTAGTTCGCAGTGAAGGCAAAGAGTACATCGTCCAAGAAGGTGATGTGATGTTATTCCGTACCAGTGCTTAGATTTTCTAGGGCTGATTCTTGAGTGTGAGGTTCTGCTATTTCTGACTGAACCACTTCTGACTCAAGCACTTCTGACTTAATTACAGGCACAATCTGGCTCGGTCGTGATCTCGGTTATGATTTTGGTCGATGATCTGGGTCGGGCTGGTTGGCGCTGACGTTTCGCAATGGTCACCTCATCAATGCCCCAGTATGCCGAAGCCTGTTGGATATTGTAGCGTAATAAATTCCGATCTACCACTGGTAAATCCCGTATTACTAAATCATTCGTGGGAATCTTTAAAGCCTGAATTACCGCCGTACCGACACCATAGGCTAAAAGAGGCGTTACCGCATTCCCAATCTGTCGGAAACCATGCCAAATAGTTTGATGGAACAGGAACCAATCCGGAAAACTATGTAATCGCGCTGCTTCCCGAATTGTAATACAACGGGGCGCAATGTAATGAATCGGACGGGGGGCAGTGTGAGCGCCGCGATCTCGATTAGTCCCTGCCCGTAACGTGTGGCATTGTCCTTGGGGATCTAATTTAAAAAACCGACTTTGGGGATCTACAGTACCGATGGGAGTGGCAGCAAATCGCGCTTGAATTTCTGACTTATGATCTGAGCCAATATGTCCCCAGACTAGATCTTGCTCGTGATTTGTGGGATGACGACGGTGACAAAGCTTAAACATCTTTTCCTGAGGATAATGGAGTTTTTCCCTAGGAATACCGTGATCTTTGCCCACAAAAGGGGGAATGGTGGCTAAATCACCTAAGACTTGCTCAACGGTACAGAGGGGTAATTTAATAGAATTTAACGAGTCAGAAAATCCTAAATCTAAGGCGGTTTGCTGGGGTGAATTAGGCTCTATTTGGGAATGATCATGATGATCAGTTACAGAATTATTAGTTATAGAATGATCAATTATGGAATGATTAATTACCGAACTATGGCTAAATTCAGGATAAACCAAACTAGGCATATCCCAGCGATGTCCCAAAATGATTAACCGTTGCCGATTTTGTGCCACACCATAGTTAGCGCTATTGAGCACCTGAATCGGTTCCGTTAAACCATAACCCGCCTGCTGAAATTCCGTAATTAATTGTTCTAGAAAAAGCCGCTGTTTGCCCTTTGCCAGTCCCGGCACATTCTCAAAAATAAAATACTTCGGCTGCAATTCTCGAATTAAACGCAGATATTCATAAATCAAGCCGTTGCGCGGATCTTCAAAAATCCGTTTTCCCATCACCGAAAATCCCTGACAGGGAGGACCACCCGCAATTAAATCAATTTCCCGATGCCCGATGGTTGCCCTTAACTCCGTCGCCGTCACCGTTACTAGATCGCGGCAAATCGTAGCACAATAGGGAAAATTAACATGATGAACCAGGCTGTGAATCGCATCAAATTCCACCGCAGCGGCTATGTCAAACCCTGCGGCTTCCAGTCCCAACGACATGCCCCCACATCCGGCAAATAAATCAATCGCGATGGGTCGATCCACAGTTACTCTAATGATTGCTCAGTCTGATCCCTTAATCTTCTGGTAATTAGTCCTCTGGTAGGTCAATCTCGGTCACATCTTCAGGGAATGGAGCCGCTGCCACCACAGGATTCTGTAATTTACCAATGCCCTCGATTTCAATGCAGATCCGATCGCCATCGTGAATCGTCCCAATGCCTTCCGGTGTACCCGTCAAAATTACATCCCCTGGATAAAGGGTCATCACCCGACTGATATAAGACACCAAAACCTCCGGCGCAAACACCATCTGATCAATGGTCGTGGACTGTAAAGGGGTGCGCTGTCCATTGCGAAACGTCTGTAACAAAGCCGACGGACTGACATCCCGCACAATCCAAGGACCCAAGGGGCAAAAAGTATCAAAGCCCTTCGCTCTGGTCCATTGTCCATCCCGCCGTTGCAGATCTCGTGCGGTCACATCATTAGCGATGGTGTAACCCCAGATGCCACTAAAAGACTGCTTCACGGTGCAATTATGGCAAGTACTACCGATAATCAACGCTAACTCACCCTCATAGTCCACCTGAGCC
The DNA here is from genome assembly GCA_044358815.1 of Pseudanabaenaceae cyanobacterium. GTDB lineage: Bacteria > Cyanobacteriota > Cyanobacteriia > Pseudanabaenales > Pseudanabaenaceae > JBAXSK01. Next base: position 7,737 of record JBIKNH010000074.1, read on the forward strand.
GACTGGGGCGGTAACACAATCTTTTGCTCATGGGCAATTAAAGTCGTAGGCGGCTTCAAGAAAATCAATGGCTCTGGCGGCACTTCGCCCCCCATTTCTGCGGCATGGGCGATGTAATTCTTACCCACCGCGATAATCTTGGTTGGCTCACAGGGGGTTAACAGAGTATAGGTTTCAGGGTTGAGGATTTCTCCTGTGGGCGTGCCCCCACACCAAGGCGCTTGGGACAGCAACTGCACCGACTGATTAAGTTCCAACAAGCCATAATGCACTGATTCAGAACCAGTTTTTACCCGAACGTAGCGATCTGCCATAGCATAGATAATGCAAAAGTGATTCTAAAAAAAGTGAGTCTAGAAAAAGATGCTGACAATGGTGGTTAGAAATTACCCGATGAACCAATGAGAAACCCATCAAATCCACAGGCAGACTAATAGATTTGCTTGCACGGTCAGCAGTTTAGCCCTATTAACTACAGATCGATTGCAGATCAATTGCAGATGAATTGCAGATCAGATCCAGACTAAACCATGACCCACTACGCTCCGGCGGTCACCCACTAATCATGCTCATTCTAGCGAAATCTGGTCACTACTGACGTTACTATTGATTCGTTTAGGGTAGTTTTTATGGTTCTTTACGGTGGCTTGGCTGTATTAACCCGCCTCTGATCTGACCTATCGACTGACCTATTAACTGAACTTAATGTTTGCGGACTGTTATCTGCTGACTGTCTGCGATTACGTGATTTGCTTGCTGCTGCTCCCTGACCTAACTATTCCTAAGTATGTCCTCTGAATTATGTCCTCTCCAATTTTATCCCCAACATCCCCAGCAGTTGTGCCCCAAAGTGAGTTCCGGCGGCTCAAGGCACTATTAGTTTTAGCCGTGGTTTATGGCGTGATCTTCGCTAGTCATGGTCTAACGGGGGGACATTGGCTGATTTGGGGGATCTTGGCGGTGGTGGCAGTCCATTCATTGCGGCTGATTTTGACCAGAAATCTAACCCAAAATTTGACCAAGAAGCAAACTCAAACCGTTGTGGCTAACCATGCCCAGCAAGCTCATGCTACTACCAATCAAGATGGTTTGCCTACGGTGTCATTACTGGTGGCGGCTAAAAATGAAGAGGCAGTGATCGGTAATCTAGCCCATGCTTTGTGTCATTTAGACTATCCCCAAGATCGCCTCGAAGTCTGGATTATTGACGACAACAGCAGCGATCGCACTGGTGAAGTTTTGACTAAGTTACAGGTTACCCTGCCCCAGTTGCGTGTCCTGCGACGGGGTGCAGAAGCCAAAGGGGGTAAATCCGGCGCATTAAACCAAGTACTCAGCCAAACCACAGGGGAAATCATAGGTGTATTTGATGCCGATGCCCAAGTACCCCAAGATTTGCTCTATAGCGTGGTTGGCTTGTTTCAGGCAGCACCGCCAGAGTCGCCCCATCGTTTAGGCGCACTGCAATTACGCAAGGCGATCACCAATGCCGCTGATAATTTTTGGACCCAGGGACAGTCCGCCGAAATGGCATTAGATGTGTTTTTGCAAGAGCGACGGATTGCCATCGGTGGCACTGGGGAACTGCGGGGCAATGGACAATTTGTGGCGCGGGCAGCCCTTGATGACTGTGGCGGATGGAATGAGCAAACCATCACCGATGATTTGGACTTAACTTTCCGATTGCATTTGCAAGGGTGGCAAATTAACTGCTTAAATTTCCCCGCTGTTCAAGAAGAAGGGGTCCTCACTGTCAAGCAATTATGGCATCAGCGCAACCGCTGGGCAGAGGGTGGTTTTCAGCGGTATTTAGACTATTGGCAGCCTTTGGTATCAGGCAAACTAGGTTTTGCCAAAACCCTTGATGTAGGGATCTTTTTCTTGAGTCAATACCTGTTGCCCAGCGCCTTCATCCCCGATTTAATTGGAGCCTTGGTATGGCATCATGCCCCACTGCTGGGACCTCTGGGCATTTTGACCGTCGGCTTGTCGGTGGTGGCAATGGTCGGCGGGGTGCGGCAATCCTATCAAGCATCTTGGGGGACGAGTCTGGGGCAAACCATCGGTGGTACGTTGTATATGATGCATTGGATTCCTGTGATGGCTAGTGTGACCCTACGAATGGCATTCCGTGCCAAGCGGCTCAAGTGGGTGAAGACCGTCCATCAAGGACATCCCAGTGGCTTGGTAGACAGTTTGGTAGACAGTGGGTTAGCAGATAGCGGCAGTCAACCGGAAACTCCCGCCAGTAAGACCTAATTCCTGACTAAGTTCTCCCTAAGCCTTCTTGAACTCTATGGTTGACGCTGATCCTATGGCACTGCCCCTAATAACTGCCCCTAATTTGCGGTAGGATCAGCCACGAGTCAGCCCCTCAAAACCATTTCCTCTTCCCCATTACCTAAATTTCTCTTAACCCCAATATGGTGCATCAACTTCCCACAGGCGCAAAGGATCTGCTTCCCCTCGACGTAGCACGGAAGCAGTGGCTAGAAAAGCATTTGCAGCAGTGTTTTCATAATTGGGGCTATCAAAGAATTATCACCCCGACCCTCGAACATCTCGACTCGCTGACGGCGGGGGGAGCGGTGCAACCGGAGACAGTATTACAGTTGCGTACCGATGGTTTAGCTAGTTTAGGGTTACGTCCTGAACTGACGGCTTCCATTGCCCGCGCCTATGCCACCCGCTTACAGAGTGATGATGGTAGTTGTCCCCAGCGGTTGTATTACCACGCCAATGTATTTCGGCGTAAAGGCAGTCATAGCGCCAAAATTGCCTCTGAAGAATCGTTTCAGGCAGGGGTGGAGTTATTAGGGGCAGCGGGTTTACTAGCAGATGGCGAAATTTTATTACTGTTGCGGCAATGTCTGGCGGCGGTGCATTTACCCTCATGGCGGCTGGTTTTAGGGGATGCCCGAATTACCAATGCTTTTCTGGCTACTGTGCCCCCTAGTCATCGTCACAGGGTGCATCAGTGTTTGGCGGACTTGGATCGGGTGCAAATTGAACAGATGGACTTACCCGAACCTCATAAAACTAACGCTCTGGCATTGTTTGACCTACGGGGTAATCCTGAAACAGTATTAGCAAAACTCCAAGCGCAACCTTGGGCACAAGACATTGCCGACGAAGTGGATTTACTGCGGGCGCGGGTGGATCTATGGCACAAAACCCTTGAACCAGATGCCCTTGACCCTGATGCCATCGGTAAGTCTATGGATCAGCGGCTTTGCCTTGACCTGAGTATGATTCGCACGTTTGACTATTACACAGGGATGGTGTTTGAAGTGATCTCAGGTAATTATGTGATCGCCCAAGGGGGACGCTATGACAATCTGATCGGCATTTATCACCCTCAGGGTAAGACCTATCCGAGTGTGGGTTTTTGCTTGAATTTAGAAGATCTCCAACAGGTACTCCTGAAATATTTACCTAAGACACCTCAGCCCGTGCATACTTTGGTTGTGCCCACTAGCACTGATGCCGTTGCCGCAGCGTTCAACTATGCCCAAGCTCTCCGGCAACAAAACCCTGAAGCTATGATAGTGGTAGGTTTAGAGGCGGTATCTCCAGAGGTGGCGCAATCCCAAGCCCAACAGCGGGGTATTGATCAAGTGGCTTTAGTACAGGGAGCCGAATCGGTGCAGTTATTGTCTGTATCTTAAAGCCCCATATCTTGAAGCCCCATAACCAAAACATAATCCCCAAAACACAATCCACAAAACATATCTCAAAACCATAGGTGAGACTGTGGGCGAATATCAGCGCATTGAATATCGCATTGGCAAAGACGGCAAGATCACCCAATTAGTTTTGGGTGGTCAGGGGCAGCAGTGTGTGGAACTGACGGCTCAACTAGAGGCTAATTTGGGCAAAGTGGAAACTAGAGAGCTTTTGCCGGAATATCATTTACCACCGCCCCAAGTTGCCCAAGATGTGAGCCAGTATGAGCAACTTTAGGAATTACCAGTACTTGTTAGAAATTATTCATAAGTTTCGTAATTACCGAAATAGCCTATTTCCCTACTACTCTAAAAAACGTGCGGTTTTGGTTCGGGAATCTGGGATTAGACGACCTGATTTGATGCAGTCAGAGGCTAAACTCACCCTGTACAATGAAAACTAACAATATAGTCGTCATTGCATCATGGGATTTTTTGACTCAGAGATTGTCCAGCAGGAAGCCAAAAACCTATTTCAAGACTATCAGTCACTGATGGACCTTGGAGGGCGCTATGGCAAGTTTGACCGCGAAGGCAAAAAGCTATTCATCGACAAAATGGAAGAAATGATGGATCGCTACCGGATCTTTATGAAGCGGTTTGAATTGTCCGATGACTTTATGGCACAGATGACCATGAAGCAGTTACAGGCACAGATTGGCAGCTTTGGCATCACGCCGGAGCAGATGTTTCAGCAAATGAATTCCACCCTGGAACGCATGAAAGCGGAATTAGAACAGTCTTAGGTACATCTAGACTAACCAGACTCAATCTAGAATTAAATCTAGAATCTGGATAGAAACTTTATGACTGCGGTTTGAATTGCAGTTTGAATACTGAGTTTACAGCGGGACGGGACAACACCAGAACCGCACCCACGGATATACCGCTCTGGGCTAGGGCTTGAATCGCTTCGTTAATAGTTGTGCCTGTGGTGTAAATGTCATCTACTAAAATCACCTTGGGGGCTTGGGGTGATTCGGTTTCGGCTGATTTGGTCTTCAGTGACTGATAGTTATGTTGGATTGCTCGCGCTAAGGACTGATCCACCGCGAAAGCTCCGGCAAGGTTCGTGATGCGCTCAGCTTTGCTGGTGGTTTGCATTTGCGCTTTAGTATTTTTGATCCGTCGTAACAGTTGCGGTTGATGCTTGAGTCCGGTAATTTCACAAAAGCCATCGGCTAAAATTGCGGCTTGATTAAACCCGCGACTTTTGAGTTTTTCGGGGTGCAGGGGAATGGAAACTACCAAGGGTTTTGGCTCGGCTTTATGGCTGTGTTTTTTGTGGCTGTATTTTTGGAGATAATTTTGGGTGCTGGGATGGGTGCGCCAAGTTTCTCCCATGTTTTGCCCCAGCCATTTAGCAATATTAGGATTGCCATCGTATTTACACACAGCAATGGCGCGTTTCAGTGGTCCGTCATAAATTCCCCAACTAAAGAGGGGCATCGCCACCCCAATGGGATGATCTCCCTGCAAAAAACGGCGATCGCCACAGGCGTTAATTTGTCGCTGGCAATAACTGCATAATATTTCGCCACCGGTCCGACGCTGACACATGGGACAGTTAGGAACCCAGATGGCATTAATGATGGGTGTAGCGATACGACGGAGCCACTGCATAAAACTTAGTACCTACCGCACCCGTGCCATCGTCAAGTTATATTTCCCCTGTTCATCAGCGTTGGTAGTTTTAGCAATCAACTGATAGTTACCGTCAGCAGGCAACTGTACCATCATTGTTGCTTGGTTAGTATTATTTGCCACGGTTCTAGCCGTAATGCGGCGGAGTAGTTGTCGTCTAGGATTGAACAAAAGTAATTCAGGCTTAAACTCGCTGCTGGTCATAGTAATACGCCAAGTTTGTCCTCTTTGTCCATTGAAATTAAAGAGTTGAAATAAAGTGGCATCTTGGGCAACCCGACTGTTACTGTCAAAAACTCCATTAAAAACACCACCATTATTTGTAGCAATCAGTTGTTGATTAGTTGACAGATTGGTCTGGGTTCCTTCGGAATTTTGACTACTAAGATTTTGATTGCCGCTTGAATCTTGCTGGGTTCGACTGGAAGAATTAGCGGCATTATTAGGATTCTCAATTCTCGCTAGCAAGCGGTATTTGCCAGTTTGTCCCCGTTCGTAGCCATTGGCATGGAGGGTATACAAACCATCGGCGGGTAAAACAGTACTGATCCGCGTGTTTTGGGCAATCTCCGTGTTGTTGGGACCAAACAAAATCAAATAGGGATCAACTTCAGTACTTTGCATCTCTAAAGTAATTCGCTGTCCAGATTTGCCCATGAACTGGTAAGTCCGATAAAAGCTACCGTCGGGGAAAAAAGCATCTTGTTCAGTTAAACGGTCTGTAATTATTTTGCCATTGAAAGTTAAGGGCACAGGGCGCTGTCGTTCGGGATTAGTCGCCACAAAAGTCCCCCTAGGCGCGGTAGCTAAAAATTGCTGCACCGTTGAGACATTGATCGCAAACCCGATGCCAATATTGCTGTTACTACTGGATGAAGTGAAAATCGCTGTGTTTACGCCGACAATTTCCCCTCGACTGTTGAGGAGCGGACCGCCGGAGTTCCCTGGGTTGAGGGCGGCATCGGTTTGTAGAAGATTGCGGTCTGTGTCAATACGACTGATAATGCCAGTGGTCAAAGTTCCTGCAAACCTACCAAACGGTGTACCAATAGCAAACGCCCGCTGTCCCACCTGCACCGGATCGCGGCTTAGTTTAAGGGTGGGTAAAGGCTGGGTGACGTTTTGCAGTTGAATTAAGGCTAGGTCAGGATTCCGACTGCTCACGAGAACTCGTCCCGTAAACTGCCGCTTGTCTGAGAGGATCACCGTGACGCGCCGCGCTGAGTTAACCACATGGGCATTAGTCAGAACTAAACCGCGACTGTCAATAATTGAGCCACTGCCAGCGCTGTTATTGGTTCTAATTGACACCACCGCCGGACTTGCCGACTGATACACCTGAATGCTGGTCTGTTCCTCTGACTGCTGGGCATAGGCGGCATTGTCAGTGACCAATTGACTGGAAACCAATTGACTAGGAACTAGTTGGCTAGAGAACTGGTTAGAGAATTGGCTAGAGATATTATGGCTAACCGTTCCAATTGAGACTGAGGGCAATCCGCCCCCCAGACTTGGCGACAATAACGCCAGTGCACCGCTGGAGACCAGAACACCAACGGGACGAATTATTCTTAGCCAAGATTTCATCATCAGTGGTTGCATAGGATTATTGTCGCAGGGAAAATACAGGAGGGAATCAGGTAATTAGCTCTAATTAGCTCTTAGGGCGCAATTTGTGAAAGAACGCGCCGTGCTGCATCAACTGTCGCTTCAATGTCAGCATCGGTGTGAGCCAAGGAAGTGAAGCCAGCTTCAAACTGTGACGGTGCTAGATATACTCCTTGTTCCAACATACCGCGATGGAATTTAGCGAATTTCTGTAAATCACAGGTTTTGGCATCGGCATAGCTATTGACCTGCTGACTGGTAAAGAACAAGCCAAACATTGCGCCTAATTGGTTGCCAGTGGCGGCGTGTCCAGTTTCATGGGCAACATTCAACATTGCCGCAGCGAGCTTACTGGTAATCTGATCGAGATATTCATAAGTACCAGGACGCTTCAGAATTTCCAGGGTTTTAATCCCTGCGGTCATTGCCAAAGGATTGCCCGAAAGTGTTCCTGCTTGGTACATCGGACCCGCTGGAGCCACCATTTCCATGATTTCTCTGCGTCCACCATAAGCACCCACAGGCAACCCACCACCGATAATTTTGCCCAAAGTGGTCAAATCTGGCGTGATACCAAACCGCTCCTGTGCGCCACCATAGGCTAAACGGAATCCGGTCATTACTTCATCAAATACCAACAGTGCGCCATACTTGCGACACAAAGCCTGTAAACCCACCAGAAAACCTTCTTGGGGCAAGATACAGCCAGCATTACCAACCAAAGGCTCTAAAATCACCCCAGAAACACTGTCAGGATTGGCTTCAAACAGGGCTTCCACGGCGGCTAAATCATTGTAGGGAGCGGTCAAAGTATTGGCGGTGGTACTCTTAGGCACGCCAGGGGAGTCAGGTAACCCCAGGGTGGCAACCCCAGATCCAGCTTGGACCAAGAACATATCGGCATGACCGTGATAACAGCCTTCAAACTTGATGATCTTTTCCCGTCCGGTAAAAGCACGCATCAGACGCAATACGGACATACAGGCTTCTGTCCCAGAATTGACGAACCGCACCATTTCAATGCTAGGCACAGCATCAATTACCATTTCGGCTAACTGATTCTCTAACACACAGGGCGCACCAAAGCTCGTCCCCTTGTCTAGGGCGAGGTGTAAAGCTTCTAGTACTTCAGGATGGGCATGACCGACAATGGCAGGTCCCCAAGTACCCACATAATCAATGTAACGATTACCATCCACATCCCAAGCATAAGCGCCTTTGACCCGATCAAATACTACGGGTTCACCACCAACGGAACGGAATGCCCGCACCGGAGAACTCACGCCCCCAGGCATCAATTCCTTGGCTGCACCGAAAATCGCTTGGGATTGGGTGGTTTTAAATGAAGAAGTACTAACAGTCATTGCTTTAGGGTAAAATTTATGATTATTTTATAATTGTTTGCCGATTATTTCATTGTAATCCAGCAATAAAGGCTTAATTAACTTTACAACTAACCTGACCGCAATCATAGGCTGTTCGGCATTGGCATCCGCTGGAATCCTGCATCACTAAAATAGACCGCAAATGGATCGCAAATAGATCGTCACACCGCCTATAGGGAACGAACCCGCCATAAACACACTACAAATTGACCATGAGTGAGCACAGCAGTAATCCGTTCAACTTTGGGCTTTAACTTGTGCTTCAACTGTGAACCATCAAAACCGAACTGAGATGGAATCAAAAATTTAGTTATGAATTGCAGACAAATAGCCAAATCCATACAGCTACAGTCTTCTCGGTGATAACCTGTAAAAATCTTCATAAATAGCTGGTAATGACCAAATATCCAGTGAAATGATCAATTTAAGGCAATTAATCAGGAATAAATCGATCAAAAATAATCCAACTGCTATTTATTTACATGTTTGTCCTCATAAACAATGGCAAACCTATGTGTAGAAATATTCCAAATATTTGCATTACTAAGGTAAAAAGCAAAATTCTAAAAAAAAATGCCTTATACTGAAAACGGACAGATACATAGTTTGCCCTAAACTATATAAACTTTCTCAAGAGTCAAGATGGTTCCTGTGATACCATCACCCATGCAGACCGTGTGGTTGTCCATCTCTAGACTCTGCGTACCCTATGGAATTACGTTAGCTATGCGAATTCTTTTAATTGAAGATGATGCCAATTTGGCCGAAACCTTGTCCGAAGTCCTCAAAACTAATCACTGTGAAGTGGATATTGCGAGAGACGGGGAAGATGGGTGGGATAAGTCACAAGGGGATGACTACAATTTGATTCTCCTCGATGTCATGCTACCTAAGCTTGACGGTCTGAGTCTTTGTCGGCGGTTGCGTTCCCACGGAAACAATGTACCCATTTTATTGATTACCGCTCTAGATGCGAGTAGCGATAAAGTGGAAGGTTTAGATTCCGGTGCGGATGATTATGTGGTTAAGCCTCTTGATCCCCCTGAGTTAATGGCGCGGATTCGTGCCTTGTCTCGGCGGGCGCAAATTTCGGAACCGACGGTTTTACGTTGGGGTGATTTACAACTAAATCCTGGTATGCATGAGGTGAGTTTTGCAGGGCATTCTCTGCACTTGACTCCGAAGGAATATAACATTCTGGAATTACTGATGCATCACGGTCGCCAAGTCCTAAAACGGATTACCATTGTGGAACACGTTTGGTCTTTGGATGATCCACCGAGAGAAGACACGATTAATGCCACGATCAAAAGTTTGCGGAACAAGCTGAAGTCTGCTGGTGCACCGCATAACTTGATTGAAACGATTCATGGTGTTGGCTATCGCTTGAGTCAACTATCTTAGCTTTAGTAGACTTAATTGATTGATTTAGTTAATTGATTTAATTGATTTTACTTAAGTGAACAACTGAATAAATGTAGAAACGTCGCCGTATCCTACCTCAAGCGTGTTGCCTTGGCTTCGTCATGGTAATTGATATTTGAGGTAGTGATGGGGCTTTGTTTTTTGGGGAATGTTTGGAATGTTTATGTTAGTAAAGGTAAACATTGTCAGAAGGTAGTTCAGAATAATAGACCCAATTTCTTTAACCGAGAACTTATGCCGCCAGGTTTCCTTTGTAATTTCTTGGCTATATCACTAATGCTCATGGACTCTTTATAAAGCTGTTTCAGTTGCTCCTCTTCAGCCTCAGTCCAGCTTTCATATGCTCGTGGGTGTTCTTGTCGAATCTCTCGAATGTCATAGGTTTTATGGGGTAAATTCCCTTTTTTCAATTCGCTAGTTGCTTTAGTGTTACAGCACAGTGCGCAACTAAGTGGGACAATAATAGAGAGAAGGAATAAAATAAAAATATGACAGCATACTCCCTAGACCTGAGAGAGAAAATGGTGCAAGCCTACACA
>JBIKNH010000254.1:0-5338 GCA_044358815.1 Pseudanabaenaceae cyanobacterium
AATAACAAAGGCAAGTGGAAGAACATCGGGCTATATGCCTTACTGGGGATCGTAGTGATTACCCTAGGTGCCACCCTGCTGGAAAGCCAACCCACCACCCAAGGGGAATGGCGCTACAGCAAGCTCATGGAAGAAGTACGCAAAAAACCCCCAGGCGTTTCGCGCATTACCCTCAGTCCTGATCGCACCTTTGCCGAGGTCTCTGTACCCGGTGGTGCCGAAGGTAAGCGTCGCGTGCGGGTCAACTTGCCCAATGATCCTACGTTTGTGCCTACCATCAGAGAGAACAAGATTGAGTTAGATGTGGCAGTGCGTCGTAATGACGGTGCATTAGTTCAAACCCTCAGCAGCTTGGTTCTACCGATTTTATTGTTGGTCGGTTTGTTCTTCTTGTTACGCCGCGCCCAAGGTGGACCCGGTAACCAAGCGATGAACTTTGGTAAGTCCCGCGCACGGGTGCAAATGGAACCCCAAACTCAAGTAACTTTCACCGACGTGGCGGGGATTCAACAAGCCAAATTTGAACTCACCGAAGTCGTAGACTTCCTGAAAAATCCTGACCGCTTTACCGCCATTGGGGCAAAGATTCCTAAGGGTGTGTTGCTAGTGGGACCTCCTGGTACTGGTAAAACCCTCCTCGCCCGTGCCGTAGCTGGGGAAGCTGGTGTACCTTTCTTCAGCATTTCTGGTTCTGAGTTTGTGGAAATGTTCGTCGGTGTTGGCGCTTCTCGGGTTCGTGACTTGTTCGAGCAAGCTAAAGCCAGCGCTCCTTGTATCGTATTCATTGATGAAATCGATGCAGTGGGTCGCCAACGGGGTGCAGGTCTCGGCGGTGGTAATGATGAGCGCGAACAAACCCTCAACCAATTGCTCACGGAAATGGATGGTTTCGAGGGTAACACTGGCATCATCATTGTGGCTGCTACTAACCGCCCTGATGTTCTTGATGCAGCGTTGTTGCGTCCCGGTCGGTTTGACCGCCAAGTAGTTGTAGATCGCCCTGACTTTGCGGGTCGCCTGGAAATTCTCCAAGTTCATGCCCGTGGTAAGACCTTAGGCAAAGATTTAGATCTAGAGAAGATCGCCCGTCGTACCCCTGGTTTCACTGGTGCTGACCTGTCTAACTTGCTCAATGAAGCTGCTATTTTGGCTGCCCGTCGCAACTTGACCGAAATCTCGATGGATGAGGTCAACGATGCTGTAGATCGCGTCTTGGTGGGACCCGAGAAAAAAGATCGCGTCATGAGCGACAAGCGCAAACAGTTGGTGGCTTACCATGAAGCTGGTCATGCTTTGGTTGGGGCACTGTTACCTGACTATGATGCGATTCAAAAGGTGACGATTATTCCCCGTGGTCGTGCTGGTGGTTTGACTTGGTTCCTCCCCACCGAAGAACGGATGCAAAGCCGCACCTATTTACAAAACCAAATGGCAGTGGCTTTGGGTGGTCGTCTTGCTGAAGAAATCATTTTTGGTGAAGAAGAAGTAACTACAGGTGCTTCTAGTGATTTACAACAGGTTGCCGCTATTGCCCGTCAAATGGTAATGCGCTTCGGTATGAGTGACAAGTTAGGACCCGTCGCTCTGGGGCGTGCTAGTGGCAATATGTTCCTCGGTCGTGAAATTGCCGCAGAACGTGACTTCTCGGAAGAAACTGCTGCCACCATTGATGAAGAAGTCAGCATCTTGGTTAGCAATGCCTACACCTGCGCCAAACAGTTGCTCCTAGATAACCGTCATGTGTTGGACAAAATCGCGGAAGCTTTGGTCGAGCGGGAAACCGTAGACTCTGAGGAGTTACAAGAAATCCTCAACAGCAGTGAATTAAAACTAGCGGCTGCTTTCTAGAGTCAGATGCGCCAAAATAGAATCTAAAAACTTCTATTGTTATCGTCTCTTGGTTTTCACGAATCATTTATTCTAAGTATTTTAAAAGGCTTACATCTCTCACTCTGACAGAAATTAGTCAGTGCAGAGGATGTAAGCTTTTTATTTGGCGTTCTGATCGATCAAGTGCTCAGTAAGTGTCTGGAACTATTAACATATCGCCAGAATAGGCTCATAGCCAGAGAACCATTGCCAATTGTTGATATAATTAATCACGATCATAAGACCCATCACAAAGGCGTTGAGCCTTACTGAAACCTATATTTCAGCCTCTCTCATTAATAATTATTAGCTGCTAGTTGGCACTAATTGAATTAATGAGAAATATTTTATTGGGTTCAAACCATCTCGCGGTACTTTTAGTATTATTCACTCACCATGCAACAACTCAACCCCAACCCCAGCTTCAGCGTAACCATGCGCCTGCAATTACCGAACCGTGCGGGGATGCTCTCTTCCGTAATTCAGGTGTTGGCTGATGCTGGGGGCAGTTTGGGCACAATCGATCTGGTACAACAAACCCGCAAAATCTCCATGCGTGATTTGACGGTCTATGCCACCAGTGAAGAGCATTCCGAAGAATTGATTGAGTTGGTGCGCAAAATACCGGAAGTTCGTTTAATCAATGCTTATGACCGCACGTTTGAAGTCCATCGCGGCGGTAAGATTTCTCTGACTTCTAAGGTGGAAGTTAAAGGACAAGATGATTTGGCGATGGTTTATACCCCTGGTGTGGGTCGGGTCTGTCTGGCGATCGCCGCTGATCGGAGTAAAGTTTATGACTACACCATCAAAGGTAATACTATTGCAGTGGTCACTGATGGTACGGCAGTCTTGGGATTGGGTAATATCGGTCCTGAAGCCGCCATGCCAGTTATGGAAGGTAAAGCGATGTTATTCAAACAGTTTGCTGGATTGGATGCCTTCCCAATTTGTCTAGCCACCCAAGATGTGGATGAGATTATTGCCACGGTGAAACGAATTGCCCCCGCATTTGGTGGTGTAAATTTAGAAGATATTGCTTCACCTCGGTGTTTTGAAATTGAACGTCGCTTAAAAGAAGAACTAAACATTCCCGTATTCCATGATGATCAACATGGCACCGCGATTGTAGTAGTGGCGGCGATGCTCAATGCTTTGAAGGTTGTCAATAAAAAGATTGATCAAGTGCGGGTGGTGATGAATGGTGCTGGAGCTTCTGGAATTTCTGTGGCGCGACTATTACGCCAAGCCGGAATGAAACATATTCAAATTTGCGATTCTCAGGGTTGTATTACGAAAGATCGCCCTAATCTCACGCCAGAGAAACAAGAGTTTGCCAGCGAAACTGGTGGGACTTTAACTGAAGTGATTAAGGGAGCCGATGTATTTATCGGTTTGAGTGTGGCGCGGGCGTTGACTCCGGAAATGGTACGCACGATGGCAGAGGATCGGATTGTTTTTGCGATGGCGAATCCGATTCCTGAAATCCTACCTGAATTAGTAGAAAATGATGTAGCTGTGATTGCCACGGGACGGAGTGATTATCCCAATCAAATCAACAATGTTTTGGCTTTCCCCGGAATCTTCCGTGGTGCTCTAGATGCACGGGTCAGACAGATTAATACGGAAATGTATTTAGCCGCAGCCCAGATGATTGCTTCTTTGGTGGGACAAAACGAACTAGCCCCTGACTTCATCATTCCTTCGGTGTTTGATGGCAGAGTAGCTCCAGCAGTGGCGGCGGCGGTGGGCACTGTGGCACGGCAAATGGGTTTATCTCATTAATATCCTAATTCCTTCTCCTAAACCTTTACGTTGCTTTCTGATCTGCTTTCTAATTTTAGGGAAAGTTCAAGAGAAAGTTTAGGAGGGGAACTGCGATAACGTTCGCTAAAAATGCTGAATAGAAATGCTAAACCATTTCATAATCTGCTGGTTCCAGTAACACTGTGCCACATTCCGGAATCCATGCCCATACGCCACATTTGGGATGGATTCCTTTTTCGTCATGTTGAATACTACATTCTGCCGCGTGCATCAACCAAGCTTCTCTGTGCTGTGACCAAGATGACTGGGGCGATAGCTTAACCCAAGCTCTGTCAATATCCACCACTGCTAAATCCACCACCGCCAAACCTGGTTTACTCAAATCTAGGGCTGTTGCCAAAGAAACTAACCCTTGAGGTTCTGGAATATTGGGGAGAACGTCCGCCATGTTATTGCGATTGTCCAATGGCGCGACAAAAGAACGATTGATTTTATTCCTGTGAGACTTCTTAGCGGGTTTTTTAGAGGCATGTTTAGCTGATTTTGTGGTCATAATAAACCTCTAGGTTATTACAATTTATGAATGATAAATTTGTGAACTAAAACTTACTAACTACAAATCCTGAATTACCAGTTCTGAAACCCTAGGGAACCCATGCAGGATTATGGAGTAGAACTAACTTCAAGCCATAGATGATTCGTAATGGGCAGTTCTCTAATGGTAGTTCTCTAGAAAATATCTCGAACCCAAACGATGGGAAGTATTATCGAAACATCCTCAAAATAATCCCAAAAATAATTCCAAATAATTTCAAATAATTTCAAAATATCTCTAAAACACCCCTAAAGTATTCTCAAATACCTGTTAGGTAATGTCATAGTTTAATGGAGCTAAAAGTTTAACAGAACCAAAAACGGAGCGAAAAACGGAACCGAAGCAGGTGAACCATCATGCTCACTAGCGCTGTGTTGGATTTTCCGTTAAGCCATTCGAGAGCAAGTCAGCAAACCCTGATACTAACTAATATTTGGTAGCTTATACTACAGATACTTCTAGGTGATTTACTAGGGAATGTTGTATAAATTTACAGACTTCATGACTTAACGCTCCCTATGGGGTGGCGCTGGAAAAACGAAAACTATGACTAATGCCCCACAAAAGCCCGCTCCGGTGAATTATCCTGTCCATGAATTAATTGCCAGTCGTTGGAGTCCCCGCGCTTTTGATCCGCAGCGTTCTGTAACCACAGCGCAACTATGTCAACTCCTAGAAGCAGCACGGTGGTCGGCTTCCTGTTCCAATGAGCAGCCGTGGCAGTTTATCGTAACCACTCACAATACCAGCGGCTACACGAAACTCCTTAACTGTTTAGTGCCTGCCAATGGGGTTTGGGCTAAAAATGCCCCCGTTTTGATTTTGGTTCTAGCCCGCACTACTTTTCGGCGCAATGATAGTCCCAATGATTGGGCGCTCTACGATGCAGGACAAGCAACAGCTAGTTTGGTGCTTCAAGCCACAGCATTAGGCTTAGTTACCCATCAGATGGCAGGTTTTGATGCCGCAGCCGCCGTGGATCAGTTACAAATTCCTGCTACGGTGCGTCCTGTGGCAGTCATTGCCCTTGGTTATGGTGCTGACCCAACCACTTTACCTACCCCTGAACTCCAAGAACGGGAAACAGCCCCCCGCACTCGCCTTGGT
>JBIKNH010000075.1:0-17928 GCA_044358815.1 Pseudanabaenaceae cyanobacterium
GTGGATGCACTAGTTGCCGTGAAATTGGAGGAATAAGATGTCCAAGGAACATTATTAGCAGGAGGTAAAAAAGAAAATAATGTATTACCACCAACAGAAACCACAGAAGAGCGGTTAGCGCCCGAACCACTTTCTCTCAGGAAAAATGACAAAGTATAAGACCGTCCAGCAATCGTATTAAGGGTCTGGGAGATTATTCCAGGAGAACCAGTACTACCAAAACGCGCATGGTAAGAACCACCAGGAAGATTATTAGTATTACTAATAACATCCAAGAGGGATAAATTACCGGACTTAGTCCAACCGGAGAAATTCCCAGTATTGAAGTCACCATTTGTGACTAGATTAGAAGCTTGGGCTGAGCCAGTAGATACGCCCAGAACAACAATCGCGGTGGAGGCTACTACAGAGAGTTTTTGAAGTGTGTTCATTGAAAATGACCTATTAAAAATGAAGATTCAATACTTTTTGTTTTGGAAGCAAGTCGATGTTTTTCATTTTGCATGGTTTTGAAATCAATGCAAGTTAAAATGGGTATGAAAAGTTATCAAGAAAGTTACTTGAAAAGTTATAAAAGTTATGCCACGACTTCTAGAATAGCTCTGAATCAGCGATTTTGGGTTTATTACGTTTTGTGATCAAGAAGTTATATTTATTCAAAAATATTCATAGACAAAATAAAAAAGGAGTGAACACTTTACTCCTTTTCTAATATGTAAAAATAGCTGGCTTATGAGCCTTATTGTGTCATATCACTGGGAAATTAACACCGGTCAGAATAGGTCCTGCCAACCGTCAGTGATTCTTTGGAAGTGCCGTTAATTAATCTCACTTTGCCCCAACCACCCAATTGATTAACCCTTTCGGAAGTGCGTACCCAACAAGCTGATTTCCAGTTGTTAGAAAGATAGTAAACCTCTGGTTTTTCACGACTTCTATAGAGTCCATCGGGCCATAAACAAGATCCTGTAAAAGTTGTGCCAGCCCGAAACCCATCTCCTTGGACAACCTTCACCTGTCCAAACCCTCCATATACTTCCATCTGTGAAGGATTCTGCACATGACAAGCAGTACGAGTTCCTGCATTCACAAAGTATACTTCGGGGCGATCGTTTCGTCTAAAATACCCACTTACCGGACTCGATACAGATGGAGATGAGCTAGTAATTACGGTATTGATTGCCCTGACCATTTGGGCTTGGAGGTATGCATCCGATGGCATATCGTTATGGGTGATCCGTTTGGCTTTAGTGCCATTAGATCCGCCGGGCCAAGCTTGATAACCTGGGCAACTCACCTCTAAACTACCACAGGAGACTCTCATTTCTGAACCGTCTTCTCGCCGTGCTAGGCTTTGTTCTTGCTGATCGCACTTCCCAGCGCGACAACCAGATATGGAACCATTCACAAGGCGGCTATCAAATGGCACGGCATTTCCTGATGCAACAGCGTTTTGTTGCCATCGGTTAAAGAAATATTTTACATTTGATGGCACGCCTCGGCGAGTTACAGGTTCTCGCAAACCGCCCGCAGCAGTAGGATCAATCACGCCCAGAAATTGAATCGTTCTATTAATTCGTGGCGCGAGACTGAGGAGAGAATCTCCACCAAAACTATGACCTATTAAAATCAGGGGACGATTTCGATCTAGGGTATTGTTAATGAAGCTAGCCGCTTCTCGCAGGAAAGCTGCATCATTAGAAGTACTGCTCCTTTGCCGCGCACCATCGCGAAAACTATCCCACGGCACTAAACGGAATTCTGCTCCACGTTTTTCTAGTTCCTTAAGCACGGTTCCCATGTATATGCCGCGATTACTGGGACTCCAAACACAACAGTCTTGATAACCGTTGACTAGGACAACATAGGGACGCGAAGGAGACTGAGCATGAGAGCCTCCCATGGTGAATCCAGTTATGCCTAAAGGATTGATAACTAGAAACAATGTAAGGATAAATGCACTGAAGTTCCGTAGAATATGATAACGGAATTTTTTAGGCATAAAGTTTGAGAATGAGAATTTGCCTGATGTGGATAAACTTTCTATGAGACTTTCTTGCAAAGATTTGAGTCTCTTTACGATTAGTTTTTGATTTAGAGATAACTAGGGATGAGTTCGCGAGTTGCTAAATCCCGAACTGTTTCTGAATTATTTCTGAACTATTAGAGATTATTTAATAGAGTGATTAACTTAAGCCGCATTCGCTACATTTATGGCTAATCAATGTCTGGACAGAAATTCCGCTTAATACCACTATAGAGGATATAGGGTGAATGTCAAGCTATTGATCAGTCCTTGAGAATCCCTAGATCCTAACTTTTCAACCACCGCGTTGTGCCATCAGGTTGATCAACCAAAGTAATTCCCATCTCCTTCAGTTCATCACGAATCCGATCTGACTCCTTAAAGTTTTTGCTTTTGCGAGCGAGGCGACGCTGTTCAATCAAATCTTCCACAATGGCACTTAAATCACCTGTTGCGGCTGATTCCCCTTGGTTACCTTCGGCTTCCTCGTTAACCACAAAGCCCAAAATATTCGTCATATACTGCAACGTGTGCCAAATCTGCCCTAATTGTGCGGCATCGCGCTGGGTTTTACCCGTATGACTTAAATTATTCCGTTCAGCTTTGAGTTCCTTAGCTAGTTCAAAGATACAAGACATTGCCACAGAAGTATTAAAGTCATCCAGCATCGCTTCATGGAATTGAATGTAGGAATCTAGTAAAAAATCTTCAGGAGCTATCATACCAAAATCACGCCCAAACAACAAAGCTTCTTTAATGGTTTCCCAGCCTTTAGTTGCTGCATTCATTGCCGCTTCGGTAAAGTCAATGGGTTGACGATAGTGAGCTTGCAGGATAAATAATCTCACTGCCATTGGTTCATAAACTGCCAACAGATTCCGAATCGTCGTAAAATTCTGCAATGATTTAGACATCTTTTCTCCGTCGATGTTCACAAAACCATTGTGTAACCAATACTTAGCCAATGGTTGCTCCACAGCGGCTTCAGATTGGGCGATTTCGTTCTCATGGTGTGGGAATTGCAAATCTGCTCCACCAGCATGAATATCAATGCTATTCCCTAAATGACTGCGAACCATTGCCGAACATTCAATATGCCAACCAGGACGACCATTCCCCCAAGGTGATTCCCAAAATGGTTCCTGTGGTTTTGCACCTTTCCATAAAGCGAAATCAAAAGGATAGCGTTTATGAGGTTCCGTTTCATCCACACGCCCACTGGCTCCGGCTTGCATGTCCGTCAGCTTCCGTCCCGACAGTTTACCATAACCTGGAAACCGTTGCACAGCATAATATACATCCCCACCAGAGGCATAGGCGAATCCTTTCTCGATCAATTGCTCAATCAGAGTAATAATCGCTGGAATGGAATCAGTCGCCCTAGGATAAGCATCCGCAGGCAAAATATTCAACCTTGCCATATCTTCGTTATAGGTGGCAATATAACGCTCGGCTAATTCCTGCATCGTAATCTGTTGTTCCTGAGCACGACGGAGAATCTTATCATCAATATCTGTGATATTTTGAATGTACCGCACTGGATAGAGGGTTTGCAGATAGCGCCGCACCATGTCCCACACCACATAAGCCCGCGCATGTCCCAAATGGCAATAGTCATAAACCGTCACCCCGCACACATACATTTTGACTTGTTCAGGATTCAGGGGGGTAAAGACTTCTTTTTGACGGGTTAAGCTGTTATAAATGCGAAGATTAGGATGCAGAATCATGGATCTAGTACGAAAGGCTAACGTAAATTTGAAGTAAATTATCAGAGCAAATCAAAGAGAATCACTAAAATTAAACTAATTTGCTTTTAAAGAGAAACTGAGTTTAAACTAGGTTTTAGTCTTAGGTCTTAATCTGTTTTGAAGGAAGCTTTTGGATCAATCTAAACAGCACTCAAATAGAACATTTAATTAACTTTAACTGCTAATTGTCCCCTAATAGCACACTCACGATAATAAAAATTCCCCATTATCATAACCGTTGTTCTCACCGTGAACCCCACTGATTATCCTGCCACTGACTCAGCCCAAATATTGCACCTCTTGCCCCTTGATGACTCTATGGCGCAACAGTGGGATCAGTTTAGCCAAAACCACCCCCACAGTTGTTTTATGCAATCTTGGGCATGGGCAAATCTGCGGGAATTAGAAGGTTATCGCACGTTCCGTTATGGTTTATTTGTGCCCACAGATGCGGATAGCTCAGAATCCGGCTTAAAACTTGTGGGCGGTTGTATTTTTTACCTATTTTTAGCCCTAGGTAAACCAAATTGGCTTTATGCGCCAGGCGGTCCGTTACTGGGGGACGATTACGGCACGGGAGGGATCGCTTTACTCCTCCACGAAGCCCAGACCATCGCCCAACAGTGGGGAGCGGTGGGGGTCAGACTCGAACCCCTCAGAACCACAAAGCCCGTTTGGTTTCCTGATACCATCCGCGCTCCAGCAGATCTGCTGCCCCAAGAAACCCTATGTATTGATCTCACCCCTCCGGAAGCGGCAATTTTAGGACAAATGCGACCCAAGGGCAGATATAACATCGGTTTGAGTCAGCGTCATGGGGTAACGGTGGAATTTAGTACCAAAGACCAAACCATTCCTCAGTTTTTTGATGTGTTTTATGACACGGTGCAGCGGCAGAAATTTTTTGGCGAACCCTATGGCTTTTTCATTAAGCTTTGTCAAACTTTGTTTCGGGCGGGGATGGCAGAAATCGCCTTAGCCCGTTACGAAGGGGAAATTTTAGCGGTGTTGTTGGCGGTTTATTGGGGGGAGCGCTGCACCTATTTGTATGGCGGTAGGCTAGAAAAAAGTTGTCATGTCATGGCAGCCTATGGTTTGCAATGGGCAACTATGCAGCGGGCAAAAGCTAGGGGCTGTAAAGTTTATGATTTTTATGGTTATAGCGATAACCCACGCCATAACTATTATCGCTTTTCCCGATTTAAGCGACAATTTGGCGGACAAGTTATCACTACGATTGGCGGACAGGATATTTTGCTCTATGAACAGTTGGCGGATGTTTTGGTGCGTTATTGGCAACCTTGAGTAGTCAGGAAGTGGTTTCAGTTACAGATTCAATTCAATCAGAATCATGCAAAAAATAAGCTCGTTACCGTGGAAATAATCACGAACAACGAACTTACTTTTATGTGACCCTGTTATTGTCCCACTAGCAGAAAATCACTACTTCCGTAATACCAAATAGAACAATTTCCCATCACCTTTAATTAAACCGGCTCTCTGTTTGGCTTCTTCCCCAGAACCTATAAAAATATCAACTCGTCCCGCACCCCTAATCGCGCCACCAGTATCATGATCCAAGACAAAACGCAGCACGGGGCGCAATTCTAAATTATTAGTTTGGGCATTCCGGAATGGCACTTCAGTTTGAATCAATGCCAAGCCACCTGGAGGCATAATTGATTTATCTGTGGCAATGGAACGCTCGGCAGTCACAGGATAATTTAGGCTTCCAGTGGCGGGTTTGCCGTTAGTTTCCCTGAAGAAAACAAAACTGCGATTGCGTTGCAGATAGGTTTGTAATTCTTGCGGATTTTTCTGGAAGTATGCAATTAGGGTTTGGAGCGTCACATCTTCTAGACGCATTTTACCGTCACGGACCAATTCCGCCCCGATGGAAGTATAGGGCTGATCCGTTTTGCCTCCAAAGCCCACGGTCATCCGCTCGCCATTGGGTAATAAAATTTGTGCCGAACCTTGCACATGAACTAAAAAAGCCTGTAGCCGATCCTTAAGCCAAACTATTTCCAAACCTGCGAGGCGATTGCTGTTTTCCAATTGGGCGCGGGTGGGGTGAGGACGCTGCCAACGGCTGAAATTATCTGGGGTACGATACAAAGGATATTGATACTCAGCAGTGCGCACCCGACTTCCTTCATAAATTGCTTCATAATATCCCGTGAATTGCACTGTACCCCGACCATCAAACCCAATAGACTCATAAACATCAAATTCCTTGGCTACAGCTTGCTGAAGATCGGCGGCAGTTTTAGCAGTTTGTACCAGACGCTGAAATCTCACCAAGCTTCGTTCCATTCGTTCGCGAGTGATACCAGCCACGGGGTAACGGCGGGCAGCGGCAGGACTTTGAATATACTTAATGCTATATTCAATTGCTTGTAATAATTTCGGGCGATCCTGGGCTAATAAATCATCGGTAATGCCTTCTAGTAAAGGATTTCGTGCTTCCTTAGGGCGAGGGACTAGAGCTTCAGCAATCCGTAATTCCTGCAAAGTGACGGGTAAATGGGCTTCACTCAGGGCATAACCTGGGGGCACAAGAGAAATTAGTCCCACACTGGCAGCAAAGAGAGCATCAACACGCTGATACCAGGGTTGTGACCGACGGGAACGGGATCTCAGCAAAGCAGGAGCAGATTTAGCCAAAGTCATAGGAAAGAATAAAGAGGGGTGAACGGATTTGAGCAGAACTAGATTTAATCAGAATTATGAATTGTCTGGAGTAGTGGGTCAGGACTGGGGATAATTGACGTTAATCGCAGTTTTTTGTTCATAGAAGCGGTTCATTAACGCCGGAGGCACGCCGCCATAGTAACAAAGTTTGAGCCATTGGTTCATTAATGCCTGACGATATACGCCTCTTTGCCGAAATCGCCGCGCTGAAGTGATGACTTGACCCGCCAATAAAACAGGCATTCCCGCTGTACGACATAACCGCTCACTAAGGGCAGTATCTTCAAAAATATCCATCTCCGGCACACCACCTACAGCGGTTAAAATCTCTCGCCGCACAAACGGACAGTGATCTAGATATACAATTCCTTTCCGTCGCACCCGTATTTCATCGGAATACCAAGAAGTATATCGCAGTAGCCAGTGATTCCAATCAAACTGATGCCGAAACGCGCCCCATATAGCTCCTTGGGATATGGCAGCAGCAATCTGATTCAAACCATCGGTGGGTAAAATCGTTGCAGGATGATGTAAGACCACCACATCACCCTGACAGTGTGCCAGTCCTTGATTTAAGCGACTAGCACGATTAGTTGCAGTGACTGAAACGCAGGCAATTGGAGGTTTAGGAATTTCATTAATTCCATTCTCTATTGATGCATACTGTGACTGATGTTGATTAATTTCTTTAATTGCTTTATCAATATAGTTCGCAATTACTGGGGCGGTATCATCATGGCTGGGACTGAGGGCAATGATCACCTCAACCTTATATGGCTGCCCTAAATTAGAATTACATTGAGCTAGAATTTGACTCAAAAGATTATCTAAAATAGGCTCAATGTAACCATGACGTACTTCATTAAGAAATGGCAAAACAATTGAAATAAGCACTGAATTTAGCTAGAAACTAAGAGTTAAACTTGATATGATTAAGGGTTAATTTAGAAAGTACTCTATTTCTTGCAGAATAGACCGATAAGTAAGTTATTCCGCAATAGTTTTAGGAGATTCCGTAACTGGTTCATAGAGAAATTCAAACAGATTGTTATCAGCATCTTTGCTATAAAAAGAAGCCGTACCATCACGATGATCATGAATTGCCCCCACAAACACACCAGATTCCTTTAGTCTAGTATGATGAATTGTTAATTCCGTCCGATCATCAAACACAAACCCGAAGTGCGGTCCAGCACTTTTATAGTCAGGACTCAACAGAGCCAAGCCATCCTGTCCAGCTTTGAGATAAGCCCAATCCTTATCTTCCCACACCAGTTCTAAACCAACATTCTGATAGAAAGCGATTGCTGCGGGAATATTACTCACTGCAATAGCAACATGACCAATCCGTTTTAGTTTCATAGAGTTAATAGAATTTGATTCTATTTGAGATTTACTATAGCCTTAGTGTAAAGTGTTCACAGATGTTCTAAAGGTGTTCTTAGTCTATTTCAAAAACATATAAAAACATAATAGAACGATTGCGATAATTTATCATAATCTAAATCCAAGACTTTCAACCTACTACTAAAGAAGTAATCATGTGGGTGTAAAAGAAAATATTGCCGCAGACGATCAGTTTATAACAAATAAAAATGATTTGTGTAAAATTGATCGTGATATTGATTATAAAGCATTAAAAATCTGCCGACTTAAACCATGCGTTACTGTTTAAATCCCCATTGTCAAAAAAATACCAATCCAGACACGGATCAATTTTGTACTAATTGCGGTCAAAGTTTAGTAATTGGTCAAAAATATATAGCAATTAATCCCTTAGGGCAAGGGGGAATGGGACGAGTTTGGCGCGGTATGGATTTAACAAATCATAGTCCATGTGTCATTAAACAGTGGTTACCTGTCACAAATTCTAATGCTGCTCTCAATAAATCTAAGGAGCTTTTTATTCAAGAAGCCCATCAGTTAAAAAATTTACAGGGACAATTACAAATACCTCAATTTATTGATTATATTGAAGCGCCATTAGATGAATTAAACCAATATCAAGCTTTATATTTAATCGAAGAATACATCAATGGTAAAAACTTAGCAGAAATTTTAGCTAAGAGAGGCGTATGGCAAGAATCACAAATTATTGATTTATTACAATCAATTTTACCAGTAATTAATTATCTCCATGAGCGCCAAATTATTCATCGTGATCTTAAACCAGACAATATTATTTTTTGTCCCGAAAGACAGTCGCCAAAGCAGTATATTTTGATTGATTTCGGTGCGGCTAAATCGTTATTTAATAATCAAAATGATCTTTTGGAACCTTCTCTGCAAAGACAAATACCCACCGGAACAATTATCGGTAGTGCGGAATATATTGCGCCAGAGCAGTTAAGAGGTAAAGCAAGTTTTCAAAGTGATCTTTATAGCTTAGGAGTTACCTGTTTGTATTTATTAACTGGTATTTCACCGTTTAATTTATATGATGATCAGTTAAATCAGTGGCAGTGGGAAGATATTATTTTATCTCAGAGTTTTATAAATTCAGAATCTAGTTTACCCTCTCAAGATTTAACCTTAATCTTAAATAAAATGATTGCTCACTCTTTAACAGAAAGATACAGATCAGCAGAATTAATTTTACAAGATATTCTGAAAATTAGCACTCTCGGAAAATCAAGTCGAACTCAATCATTGAATTATTTATTACAGGAACTAACTAAAGCTTTAGCTCTAAATCAGTGGCAAAATGCTGATCAAATTACTACAAAAATTATGCTATTTCTCTGTGATAAAAAGTCAGTCAAACAGATTCTAGCTGATGATATTAATCGATTAAAAAATCAAGAAATTTGGCAAATTGAGCAACTATGGTCAAAATATAGTAATGGCTATTTTGGGTTTACACCGCAGTTAAATCAATGGCAAAATATCGGTGGCAAGTTATTTTATACCCCAGATGAATACTGGCGATTTGCAGAAACTTATTTACGGTTTGGCTCACGGTTGCAATGGCGTAAATGGACGTGGTTTCCTATTCCTTTCGTGAGTCAAAAATGGCGCAGTTATAATAATTTAATCTTTAATATTAATGCACCTAAGGGACACTTACCCAGTTTCTTATACTGGGAAGGGTGCAATATTACTGATGTCTTTCTAGCTAAAATTAGTCAATGTATTAGTTTATTTAGCTAGGTTTGTGCTTAACTTGATTAAAGAATTATTCTATAATTTGACCAACTAAATCATATTTTCTCAATGAATTATCAAACGATGCTTCAAATGATTTTTCTAAATTTTCTAAATTATAGATGGGATCCAAATCAAAATTAGTAATAAATAACTCTTTACCTTTTTTAGCGGTAGCTTGTTTATAATTGTTCATGCCATATTGCAATTCCCATTCATAAATGTAATAGTCAGCAAAATTGGCTCTGATTTCCGGACAATCATCGTAGGTAATAAGCCATTTATGCTGACATTGCTTCACAGTTTCTGCAAACCGATGATGGTCAAATTTAGTATGTAGAGCGCCTTTCTTGCCATAAAGTCGTGAATGGGTTTTACTCAGATAAGGCGGGTCAAGGAAAATAAATACATCTTCACCACCTGCCTCTAGTAAATCGCTGTAGTCTAGATTGGTGATTTTAGTATGATTGAACGAGCCAGCCAAAGCCGCCAGTCGATTGATAGAAGATTCCGTAAATCTATCTGTAAACGAAGCCTGAGAATAGCCACCGCTCTCAATTGTGCCCGAAAAGGTAATCCGATTTAGCACGAAAAAACGCGCCGCTCGTTCTAAATCACTTAAGGAACTAGGAGCAACCGTTGCTAATTCCTTAAATAGCAGTCGTCCATCATGGCTATTAACTTTGATTTGCTGTACCCGCCCCACTAATTCCGTTAAATTGGTTTGTACCGTTGCCCAAAAATAATATAATTCCGGATTGAGATCATTAATCCAACAGGGAATCTGCGGATGATTTCGCAAAACATGAAAGAGAACCGCACCACCACCGACAAACGGCTCACGGAACTCTTGAAAATGTTGGGGAATACAGCGAGAAATTTGGGTGATGGCTTTTTGTTTACCACCTGGATAACGGAGGGGACTCTTCGGCATAATCAGTAATAATAAGAAATTATCGGGGGCTGTAGCCTATCCCATTGACAACTAATTGATAACGCAATATTGATAACCCAATTAATAATCAATTGTTAATCGATTAATAGTTGAGTTAGAACTTTAGCAGAAAATTTAAAATCTATGAAGAATAATCACATGAATTTTCCTAAGGGCACAAGTTCATCAAAACAACTCCAAGAGGGTTATGTAACGATTTTATATTCTGGTTTATATTCTGGGGTCTATCATAATAAAACAGAGGGATCACCAGTATATCCCTCTGTTGCCTGAAATAAGATTAACTTTTTCGATTAACTTTTCAGAAATTTGTCTATCACACGGTTAACTATTGAGAATCATCTGGGAATTCTCAACTTCGCCAGATCAAAAAACCAGATTGAGCGACCCACCAAATCAACCAGTGTTCCGCATTCCCGCAGCAATACCATTAATCGTCATCAAAGCACTGCGCAACAACTCGTTCTTAGAATATCGGGAACGTAAATCCACCGTATCATTACGATGCTGACGCAACCGCTTAATTAAGGAAGCTTGCAGGAATCCTAAAGGCACAATGGAACCATTTCGCAAGAATACTGAGCGCTGTAATTCCGGATCACTGTCAAGAAGGCTAGTGTATTCCGTAATCTTAGCTAATACCTCGCGGGTGCGATGATATTCCAAAACAATTTGTTCAAATAACTGGTTGAATTCAGCTTCATAGCCTTCCTTCGTCAACTCCCGTACATAGTGCTGGGCAATCTGTAAGTCAGTTTTAGCTAAAGTCATTTCCACCCGAGAAATTACCGTCTTGAAAAACGGCCATTTACTATAGAAAAACTGCAACAACGTTAAATGCCCATGAGGATTTTCTCGCAAAAAGTCCTCTAAAGCTGTGCCCACACCGTACCAAGACGGCAACAGAAACCGGCTTTGGGTCCAGCTAAACACCCAAGGGATCGCCCGCAAACTGCCCAAGTCTCGCTTACCTGCCCGCCGTGCCGGACGGGAACTAATTTGTAACTGACTGATTTCTTCAATCGGTGTCACCTGATGGAAAAACTCCACCAAGTTCGGCTGCTCATAAATTAGGTGGCGATATACTTCCCTAGATCGCACTGACAAATCTTCCATCGTGTCGAGCC
Organism: Pseudanabaenaceae cyanobacterium; assembly: GCA_044358815.1. Taxonomy (GTDB): domain Bacteria; phylum Cyanobacteriota; class Cyanobacteriia; order Pseudanabaenales; family Pseudanabaenaceae; genus JBAXSK01. The sequence continues at coordinate 11,698 of JBIKNH010000075.1, forward strand.
ATGAGGGTAAAGTATCGGAACTACTAGGCAATAGCGCCGCTTGAATCACCCCCGTAGCAATGGTTTCCAAGTTATAGAGAGCGATTTCGGGCAACGAATACTTAGAGGCTAAAACTTCACCCTGTTCCGTAATTTTGATTCTACCTTCGAGACTGTGCCCTGGTTGAGCCAAAATCGCTTCATAGGTAGGACCGCCGCCCCGACCCACAGAGCCGCCGCGCCCGTGAAACATCCGTAAATCCACACCGTACCGCTGACAAACATCCTGAATGGCGCGTTGGGCTTTATAGATTTCCCAATTGCTACTCAAAAAGCCCGAATCTTTATTACTGTCAGAATAGCCCAACATCACCTCTTGCAAATGATCGTGACTCTCTAGGAAAGCCCGATACAGAGGCAAAGAGAACAACTCCGTTAGAATGGGGGGCGCACTGCGCAAGTCTTCCACCGTCTCGAACAAAGGCACGACGATTAGAGAACCTTTGCCAGTCACAGGATCATACAAACCTGCTTCCTTCGCTAAGAGTAATACTTCAAGAATATCGCTCACGCTGCGGTTCATACTGATGATGTAAGTGTGGCAAATATCCTTAGAAAACTCCCGCTGTAACTTCGCCAACATACGCAACGTTTCAATGGTTTCGTTGGTTTTAGCGGAGAAGTTTGGCTCCCTGGGAATCATGGGACGGCGAGTTTGTAGCTCTTTGACCAACCAAGTCACCTTCTCAGTTTCGCTCAGGTCGTCATAGGGTGTATCCAAAACCTGCAATGCTGAAGCAATTTCTGTAATTGCATCGCTATGGCGACTACTTTCTTGGCGAATGTCGAGATGGGCTAAATGGAACCCGTAAACTTCCACTTGACGAATTAAATGCTCTAAGGGACGAGGATTTAGTTCTGATTGGAGTAGACTCTGTTGAATCAGTTTCAATTCCCCAAGGAACTCACTATCATCGCCATAAAAAGTATGATCATGAATGGAACGCTTTTCCACAGTTTCGGCAATTTGCCAATTCGTGCGCCGTAGATTCTCATTCCGAGCAATGGTGTTTTCCAACCGCTGCTTAATGTAAGCCAACTTCAAGCGGTAAGGCTCTTGGCGGAACTTGATCGCGTTGTTCTCATAGATTTGGGGTAGATGGGTTTGATCATCACTGAGGGAATCCAATAAATCTTGGGAAACTTCGCTCAAATGTTGGGACAAAGACAGCAAACCACTCAGCCGCACCACTGACGCTAAATATTTATTCAGCACTAAACCCCGCTGATAGCAAGCAGTTTGCCAGGTGATTTCCGGAGTTACGGAAGGGTTACCGTCGCGATCTGAACCCACCCAAGAGCCAAACTTACAGAAGTTATACTTCGGTGGTGTCAGACTGGGGAAAGACTCTTGCAGAGCACCCAGCAACCGATCATAGAGAATCGGTGTGGCATCAAACAGCACTTCTTCAAAATAGTGCAATGTATAGTCTGCCTCATCCAAAACCGTCGGCTTAGATTGATTCAGTTCATCAGTACGCCACCAAATGCGCAATTCTTCTGTAATTTGTTCCTTTAGTAAAACTGCTTCCCAGCCCCCCATACTAGAGGCAGACGGCATCACCAGTTCTCCCTCCTGCATCGTTAACATGCGATCCAATTCCTTAAACATTTTTGCAATGGTGCGTTGCCGTTCGCGGATGGTATGACGGACGATTTCGGTGGGGTGCGCCGTAAAGACTAAACTAATATCCAACTTATTGATGATCTTTTGGATATGGCGTGGTGGCACATTCAAATTTTTTAGGGTAGGGAACAACCACCGAAAAGTCCCAATGGGATATTCTGTTTTTTGATTAACCGTACTGACCCGATATTGGGTAGTTTGCTCCTGTTCGTGATACTGCTCGACGATATTAATCAATTGGAAATAAAGTGCCAGTGCCCGGGCAGCGGTGTTTGACTGCTCCAGATCCAACCCCTCAATCACTTTAATTACTTCCTGTGCCGAATAATCTAGGGCTTGTCCTTCGGGGGAACAGATCACCCGCAATTGCCGCAACAAATCCACTAATTCCTGCCCGTTTTCGCGCAATAGGACGGATTCCCAGAGATCCTCGACCATTTTGATACGATAACGCAGACGCGAAGGATTAGCTGACAGGTTGTCGCGATCAGAACCTGTCTGTGCCAAAGATTCCGGCAGGGTTGCGGGCGAAATCATCGAGACCTTCTCCAAAAGTAAAATTTTTCCATCATTGGGCGATGCCAGATCATATGCGGCGGTATGTGCGACAAAGAACGTGCGCCAAACACTAGCCGCAGACGCAATGCTTTTTATTGTTTCTATACTATAACAGGCGACAGATTTGTTACAGGACAGACTTTTTGTTTGTTAATGGGTAGTTAGTGCCGTGGTTAATGCATAGGTTTTCGGCGGGGTACACCATAAACCCATCTTAGGTAAGTTGTACCCCATTATCAGTCAAGGGCATAATGACGCTCTGGCTGAACTAGATTTGGCGGAACTAAGTTCGGCTGCACTAAGCTGAACTAAATGCTGAACCAAACAGGCTCTTATCACGACAGTTTTTTGATCTCCTTTCTAATTCTCGCATTTGATCTCCCGTTGATCTCCCGTTTGATCTCGACTATCCCAACAGAGCTAAGACCCAAACATAGAAATAATATATCTAGTCAAGCCGACTTAAAGTTTGGCAAAATTTTAGTAAATTTTCTGCAAACCTTTGGTAAATTACCGCTAAAAAGTAAATTTTATCTAAAAACTTTTTCTGCAAATAAATCTTGCAAACAAATCTAAAGACAAAATCTATAGGTAAATCAGCCTAAATCTAAAATCTTCAATGGTAAAGCTCTATGGTTGTTGATGTATTAATTGTGGGTGGTGGTATGGTGGGGGCGAGTTTAGCCGCTGCCTTAGGGGATCACCCCAGCCGCCGCCATCGCCAAGGAGCCGGATCTCAACCGCTACGGGTGGCAGTGATTGACAGTAACCCTCACTACAGACAGGGGGAATTTGGGGCAGATGGTCGCGCTAGTGCCATTGCTTTGGGATCAAGTCGAATTTGGCAACACATTGGCGTGTGGTCACAAATAGAAGATCTCGGCGTAACCCCCATGCACCGCATCCAAGTCTCCGATGGTGACTCTAACTATGGTGTGGCATTGCGACGGGAAGAAATGGCACAGGCTGCCCTTGGTTACATCGTGGAGAACCGCGTCACCCAAACGGCACTGTGGTCATTTTTACAGGAATGTCCCAATGTGGAGTTAATTTGTCCCGCTAAGGTCCAGAGTTTGCAATTAGCCCCCGACCAGCAAACGATGGTCATCACCTTAGATGCTGATCCTTCAACCAGTCATCCAACCAACCATCAACTGGAAGCTAAGGTAGTGATCGGAGCCGACGGTGGGCGATCCCTAGTGCGACAGTTGGGACAAATTCCCATCAGTGAGCGCCATTACAGCCAAACTTGCATTGTGGTTACATTACGGTTTGCCTATTCCCATGATCACATTGCTTATGAGCGGTTTCAGCCCAGCGGTCCGTTTGCCATTTTGCCATTGGGGAAAGACCGTGCTTGCATCGTCTGGACTGCGACTAAGGAGGAAACCCCGCACCTTTTAGCCCTGGACGAAACCGAGTTTATGGCAGAACTCAAACAGCGTTTAGGATCAACCCTGTGCGACAAGTTGGGGCACATCACCCTAGAGTCCCGCACCAGAGCCAATTATGTCCCCCGCTGGATGCACAGTCAGACCTATATTCAACCGCGCTTAGCCCTGGTAGGAGATGCTGCCCACACCACCCATCCCGTTGCTGGTCAAGGCATGAATCTAGGGATTCGCGATATTGCGGCTCTGTCGGAAATTTTACAAAATGCCCACGCCAAAGGTGAAGATATTGGCAGCCTCAAAGTACTCAAACGGTATCAAGGGCGGCGACAGTGGGATAATTTGGGCGTAATTCTGATGACCGATCTAATGAATCGCTTATTTTCTAGTGCCAATGGGTTACTCAAAATATTGCGGCGATTTGGTTTAATCCTGTTACAGTTGTCCGGCTTGCGGCGTATCTTAATGTATTTCATGATGGGATTACATCAAGTACCAAACAAAAACAGTTAGAATGACAGGCAATTTTGGGAACCTGTTTGAAGTTCTCATTCTGGATCACACTTGCTTAACGTCTGGGAGTTGACTGTGAAATTACCCCTAAAACTAACGCAGATCCTACAAGTTTTGCCATTTTTTGACTCTACGGTAGATCGCTGGGCTATTGAGGCGCGGATGGTGCGCTTAGTGGTTTTTCTGTGGATTTTTGCGGGGTTAGCAGTCCTCTTTTCGGCTTCCTATCCCGAAGCAGATCTGATCCGCCGTGATGGTTGGCATTACTTCAAGCAACAGTTTTTATGGGTGTTGATGGGGCTATTGATGTTTAATGGCATCGTGCATCTGCCCCTGCGCACCACGATGAAATTAGGCACAGTGGGCTTATTTATTACGTTGGCAATGCTCTATGTCACGTACATCACAGGCACTAAGGTCAACGATGCCACCCGCTGGATCGCTTTGGGACCAGTGCTGATCCAGCCATCGGAGCTAATTAAACCCTTTTTGGTTTTACAGGCAGCGCAGTTATTTGGGCACTGGCAACGCACCTCCTGGCAAAAGCGGCTGGGATGGTTGACGGTGTTTCTAATTGCCCTAGCGGGAATTTTGATGCAACCGAGCTTGAGTGTGACCGCCCTTTGTGGGATCACTCTCTGGCTGATGGCTCTAGGGGCAGGTTTACCCAGTTGGCAAATGATTGGTTCGGCTTTGCTGGGGGTCCTAGCCGCAGTTAGTAGCGTGGCATTTCGGGACTATCAACGGCGGCGGGTTATGTCGTTTCTGGATCCCTGGCCTGTCCAAGGCGGTGATGGTTATCAGTTAGTTCAGAGTTTGTTGGCGGTGGGTTCAGGGGGACTTGGGGGCGTAGGTTTCGGGCTATCCCAGCAGAAAATGTTTTTACCCATTCAATATACAGACTTTATTTTTGCCATTTTTGCGGAAGAATTTGGGTTTGTTGGTTCTATCGCCTTGATTTTATTAGTGATGGTTTTTGGCACATTGGGGGTCAGAATTGCCTCTAAATGTAAAGATCCCGTGGTGCGCTTGGTGGCGTTGGGTTCCACCGTTTTGATTGTGATGCAGTCATTTTTGAATATTGGCGTAGCTACGGGAGTCTTACCCACCACTGGTTTACCGTTCCCCTTTGTCAGCTATGGCGGTAATGCTATGTTAGCCAGTCTAGCGGTGGCAGGGTTTTTGATCCGTGCTGGTCGAGAAATGTCCACCGCTGAAGTGATTCCCTTCCCCCGCCGGTTTGATGGTGTGCCCAGTGGTGACGGTGATAAAGCCATTATCAAGTCATCGCGGCTTCCCCGGGTGCGGCAATTCTAGGGGTAAAGTTTTAGGGGTAAAGGGCTAAGGAGGCATAACTAACTGCTAGGTAAAAATTACAAAAATTCAAAGGTAATCTACCAACCCCAAGTCCCTGATTCACCCTTGAAAGGTCCAACAATATCTGCCGTGATCCAGCCACCATAAAAGTCACCGGCTTGGGGCTGAACCAACTCATCATTGACATAGCAGGCATCCATCAAACTGGCATAAAAACTATAACAGTCCTGAAGCGCCGTGAAATTTGGGCTAGGCTGGGTATATCGCCAAGCGGCATTCTGAATGTGTTTCGCACCAATCACCACATCGTAATATTCACAAGCCCCTTTCCATTCGCACCAAGTTTTACGACCGGTGGGAATCAAATATTCTAGTTTGATATCCACCCCTGGAATGTAATAGCAAGGGGGATGACTGGTTTCTAAGACTCTTTTTCCCTGGGTGGTTTCTGCTAAGATGACCCCACTGCAAATAATTTTCAGGAGTTTGTTAGTATCTTGAAGCACCGCTGGGCGAGGGTAGTCCCAAACGGATTCTTGACCTGGCTGTGGCGGGATAGGATTAGGGCGCATGGTTAATCACTGGCTTTCGGTGAAACTGATAGTAAAACTAATAGTGAAATTAAATATATTAAAGAATAATAACTAATCAGTCATGAAAAAAATCCTATTCCTGAGTTATACCGCATCCCTTGGGGGGGGGGAGCTTTGTCTGTTGGACATGGTGACAGGCATGATGCAGGATTATGGGGCACAGGTCATGGTGGTCTTACTGACGGATGGTCCT
>JBIKNH010000255.1:0-5283 GCA_044358815.1 Pseudanabaenaceae cyanobacterium
ACTGCTTGTACAACTTGAGCGCGTAGTTTAATTTCCTGTTTGATTTTGGCTTCAGATTCGTTAATAAATTTCAGAAGCTTGGTATTAGCTGCTTCGCCGAAGGGTTCATTTTCTAAACAAGATTTTAAGGCTGCTAGGTCTACGGCGGCGGGATAAGCTAGTTTCAGTTTCACTAGTTTCTCAAAGGTTTCTGGTTTAATCACGTTCATTTGATTTCCAATGGCGACGGGGCGAGAATGATGATTTAAGGAACCTGCGGCGATAATAATTTTAACTGCTTGGTCATAGTCGGGACAGTGTGCTTGTCCAAGGTAGGTAAGCTGGCTACAGACTTTTGTGTAAATATGTTGGTTAGCGCTGGCTTTGCATTCTCCTACTACGGGATAGGGTAATTCACAACATAAATCAATGCCTCCTGCACCGCCGGTGGTTTCTGGATCGAGGTTAGCTTTAGGATTAGTATTAGAATTACTGAAGCCTAAGAGGATAAAGCTTTTTCGGACGAGTTTCTCAAATTCATGACCACCGCTAGAGTTGCCAACTTTACCGATTCTCTCGATCCATGCTAAATCTTGATGTAGTGCGGTATTGCGCTGTGATCCTGCCTCTTTGAGGATTCTCTCAATTTGGTTAAATAATGACTCTGGCGGTTCTAGATTTTCTATTTCTTGTTTGCGTCTGATGTAGGTAGCATCGTCTAAGATCGGCTCCAAGTGCTTGATATGTAATTTGTCAACGACGGGTAAAAATATTCCCTTAGATTGGTTTTTAATAGTGATTGGTTTGGGTAGCCGATACACTCGTAAATAGGTAATCCAAATAAAACCATTTTGTTTTATGGCATTTTGTAGAGCTTCTACAGGAACTTCTAACCGCGTGGCAAGAATATGACACTTTTCTAAATCTGCAAATTGTTGGATTGACTCGCAACGTCCCCATGCCGTCAATTCAACTTCTGCTGCTTCTGGATCATCCACACATAGAGCAAAGCTTTGATCAGGTTTAGTGAAGGTTGGGGCGTGAATAGCCGTGACAGTTCCTGCTGCAAGGGCAGACAAAACCCTTGCAGGTAGGCGTAAAGCAGCAATAATCAGAGCCTCGCTCATAAGAACTGTCCTAAATTGATTTCTAGGTGAGTTTCCACAGGTTACAGTTGACTGGCAAGATTCTCAAGATCTGCTAGTGTAAAATTCTTAGGAATTTGTTGATTAGGTTTGCTCAGAATTTCCTGGATCAAAGGATTATCAGTCAAAATGTTGGCGTGATCAATGTATTCCCAAATATCAGCCTCTGTGAGGTTTGCTTCACTATCTTGTTTCAGTTTACGCAAACAAGTCATTAAGGCTAGAATTTGCACAATATGTTTAGTTTCAAACTTAATCCACTCGCCACCATTTTCAATGATATTTAGGGCGTGTTTTCTTGCCACATTACCACTAATATCTTCAGAACGAATCAAACAAGCTCTTGTCTTGTTTTGTTGATTAAATTTGACCAATTTTCCTAAATTACTAGTTAAGGAAAGTCCTGTTTTCTGAATTACAGCAATACCAACAAAGGCATAATGTCCGTTGGGCTTATCTGCTTTGCGGATTTTAACCTTAAAGGGCACAATCTCTTTATAAGTCTTGTCCTGTTCTTCAATGACACCAAAGACACGCATTTCTGCGACAACTTGTTCAGTTTTGACCAAACGCTCAAATGCAAACCGTAGCATCTGAGTAATTTTCTCAGCATCATCTAATAGATTTGCTTCTAGGCGGTCAATGTCACTATAAGTATCCTGTAGATGTTCCTCATAGTACTCTTGAGCAATCGATTTAGGGGCGGTAGGTTCTGGAACAACCGCTATGGGTGGATTCGCATCACTAGAAGAATCAGAATTAGTGTGATCAACTGGCGCGACTGGTTCAGCAATAGGTAAAACTGGCTGCCAAGGTGGTGGATCTAGATCTATTGCTATTGGTGAATACCAATGCTCTTCACACCAGCGTAAAACTTTGCGGGCTATAGCCGTTCCAGATGAGAAAGTCTTAACTAAGTATTCTTTCCTGAAAGGGTAAAATGAATGTGGTGGTGTTACGTTATGGTGATTATAGAAACTCTGCAAACGGTTTTCAATTAAGGCTAGACTAGCTGTAACATCTAGTTCTTCTAATTTAATCTCACTCTTAATTCTGTCTAAGGCTGACTTGAGTACTGGAGACATATACGAGCTAGCAAAGTGTTTTATCTCGTCCTGATATGTTTTAGTAAACATAGCAAGTAGAAAAGTTATTCGATGGCTGTAGAAAACCTTAGCGAGACAAAGAACAGTCTGTGCCGTCGTCAGCATCTGCTTACCCATAATGGCAGTAATGGTATCCAGTTCATCAAAGCAGAAGACTACCTTTCGGTATCTAGTGATTAGATTAAGCAAATCATTAGTATGCTCTAGTGAATTTCCTTCCCACTCTATGGGTAGTCCTAAGCTCTTAGCTGATTCTTCTGTCAGTTTCTTACCCGACAGCCACATAAGCACAAAAGGTGCATACTGAGGCAAAAGAATACATAGAATCGCTCGAATCAAGTATATGTTTTTTAGGTTTGGTAATCTTTTAGCGATTCCATGAGTCAAATCATTAATCAGTTTTGGATTTTTGTGTACAATGCCAGGAAACTGACTAACAAAATGTTCAATACTACATGGTTTATTGCCTCTTGCTTCAAAATATAACTCTGCGGCTAATATTTCCCACTGAGTGACACCAGTACTTGATTCACGTTTGAGACTATAAACTAAAGCCTGCAAAAGCTCAGATTGAATCAAATCCAAATTTTCATACTCACCCATGTACACAAAGAAAGCCTGATCACTAGCATGTAAGTGGTGGTGCAGTCGTGCAATTAACTGAGTTTTACCGAAGCCACGCTCACCAGTAATGCAAGCACCATCTAGTTCTGGCTGATCATAATCTGAATAATTGTTATTCGCCCGATCAATTATCTTTAAAACATCTTGGAATGCCTTTTGATTAATTACTTCCACACCTGAGTAACTTTTACTCCAAACATGATGCTGAGAAGTTACCTGACTTGTAAAAGGGTTATTTTTTTGAATCAGTTTTTTGATTTCTTGTAGATCCGTAATCTTGTGATCATTGGTCTGATGTATCATCACTTTTACCTCCTAATTTAGCTTTGTGGTTACATAGCAACGTAAGCCATTTATAGGAGTAGAGACTGAATCTTCAACTTTGTCTCTAGTGTTATCCTCAACAGTATTTTCTTGCAATAGTAGAACCTTATCTGCTTGCATCTTAATCAGCCAATCATTAAACTCTGTACGTGTCACCCGTTCCCCAATTGCCCGCCTGATCCGATAGATTGGCACAAAATGATCATAGTTAAACTCAAAATTCAGCCGCTCATAAGTCTCTAAAGCCACCGCCTTAAACTCATCATAGGATGAAATTTTCGGCGCAGACTCCACCGGAGCCACCGCCACACCAGCCTGAGCGATCCACTTCAGCAAATAATTGCCCAACCTTGCCCCGATCTGCGTCCCCTCAAACTCAAAATGATCCGGTCGCAACCAATTACCCAGCAACTCATAACCTGTGTGAGTTAGCGACACAGTTTTGATCTTGCCGCTTTTATCCCTCTGTACCTTGATCGCCCCATCCGTTTCTAGTGCCACAAACACCGGATCATAATCCCCCGCGTTTTCCCCAGAGCGCTCTAGAGGCTTCACCTTACCCTTATTCAATTCCTTATCTAAACCATCTAAAGCCCACAACGCCAAAAGCACCCGTACCTTAGCATTTTCCAAAGATCCCTTCAAAGTCATATCAATTGCACCCGCAGTAAGACTAAAAAAACTCGTGCTTTTATACCCGCTATTTTTAGGATAATACTTTTTCAAGCCACTTTCCAGGAATTATTAATTTAGTCTCATCAACTTTTAGATATATTTACAATTAGATATTTAATCCAAGTTGTAACCATTCAGAATTTAGCCTAAAAACCCCATCTTATTTTCAGCGCAACCTCAACCGTAGCTAAAATTTAGATATTTTCCTCTGTCAAAAACTATGCCAAGCATCACCATTGATCAACTAGAACCAGATATTGCCCATCTGCCAGAACAACGCGCCGCCCAAAACGGTCACACCATCGAACTTGAGATTACAGCAATCCTTAAAAGTGTCTTAATCCCAAAAAAATCAATGGAAATCGATCGCACCACCGCCATTAATCAACGCTTTGCAGACTTCGGCAATGATGACAAATATGTAATATGTATAGATAATTCAAATAAAAATATAGCTTCGACTACGCTCAGCTAACTCGCGGCGATGGCTGAACATAGTCGAAGCCACCTCTATAAATTATTTCAAACGACTATATTTGAAATTCCCGAAATTCCTAGAGAACCCATGCATCCTTTGCCAGTATTTGATTCACACTGAATAACATGAAATCTTCCTAACTGGTATTACCTCGAACAAATATCACCCTCACCCACCACCCATTAAACGAAAAAGAGAGTAAAAATAATTTCTTGTTCTCCTCTCACCTTTTGGGAGAGCAGGGGTGAGGGTCTTATAAGCTTCCATATTCCCAACCCTCACCGAATCAATCAATTCTGATACTCTGAAAGACCGCAATCCTATCTATTATGTCCTTCCAAATACTTCTTGCACAACTTGGTTTTATGGGAATAGGCTACTGAATATCCTCAAAGAAAGAAGTATCTTCAGCTAACGTCTCAACAAAGTGACAATGTATTGACAAAATTAAGCAAGTTAGATAACATCAAGCGCATGAACTTGGGTTATTTTACAGATATTTGGTAAAAAGCATTATGTTGATAGAATTTAGAGTCTCCAACTATAGGTCAATAGGCGAAGAGCAAATATTAAGTTTAGTGCCTGCTCCCAAACAAAAAGAACATCCAAGTAACATTATCCAGAACGGTAAATATGAAGCTTTAAATGTCATAGCCATGTACGGTGCTAACGCGAGTGGCAAATCAAATCTGCTTAAGTCAATGCTTACTCTAGATGTAATCATCAATATTTCTGCAAAATTATCATCTACTCAGGAATTACCGTATGAACCTTTTCTATTAAGAGAAGGATGGAATGAAAAACCCACTGCCTACGAACTTACATTTTTGATAGAGGGACGCAGGTATAGGTATGGATTTGAATTCAATCAGTCTGAAATAGTTTCTGAATGGTTATTCAAAAAATCTGTAGGAAGAGAAGTGAACCTATTTCAAAGGGACAGAGATGTTAT
>JBIKNH010000256.1:0-5234 GCA_044358815.1 Pseudanabaenaceae cyanobacterium
AGTCGTCTATTCTTTGAAACCTGGCTAAACTTTGTTTTAGATAGCAGTTTAACCAGCATGAGAGATTTATTTTATCGACTAAATCACACTGGTATTAAGGTTGATATTTCGACATTTTCAAAAGCTTATAAGTATCGAACAGAAAAGACCTTTTGTCGGATATACATGAATTTGGTCAATCGTCTAAAGCAACGCAGAAAAGATGATAATTTAGGTTTATTTGCGATTGACTCAACAGTAATTAGCTTGACAAGTCAGCTATTTTGGCAACAAAATATTATCAGGTAAAACTGATTAATGGGGTTGATGTTGAAGAGGGATATACAACGGAATGTTTGATCCGATTTGGTCAACAAAATGATACTAAATATTTGGATGAAGTGATGACGATGATTACAGCTAACACTATAGCAATTATGGATCGTGGGTATGCCAGTTGGGATTTTGTCAATCAAATGAGTGATGCAGAACTAAAGTTTGTAGTGAGAATAAGAAATAATATGAAGACAAAGTTTGACCATGATAAATATCGTGTGGTCAAGTTTTATGATGCGCAAAATCGTGAATATAGATTGGTGACTAATTTAACTGAATGTAGTGATGAAGAAGTAGCAGCAATTTATAGCAAACGTTGGCAAATAGAACTACTATGGAAATTTCTAAAAATGCATCTTAAGCTTGACCATTTTATTACTAAGAATTTAAATGGAGTGAAGCTACAAATTTATACAGTTCTCATAGCTTACTTGATTCCTCAGCTAATTGAAATTCCAGCTTTCTATGGCAACAAATTACTAGAAAAGTTTCGTTATATCCAGATATTTTTACACAGACACTGCTCCCTAATCCATTGGAGCTATGATCTATTCCCTGAGCTTCTCTTTTAGGCTTCTGTTAAGTTTTATTTACTCATTCAACACTTCTGCATGGAAACAAATCGCGGGTATGCGAGACAAACTAACACATGATTATAATTAAGTTGATTTGAACTTAACTTGGCGAGTTGCAAATTCACAAACCCCTAATCTTCTAGAATTTATACTACCACTTTTACCAACAGAAGATAGTGAAGAACTTGATTGATATCATTTACAAAGCCTTTGGAGCAAACATTCAATGAATAATCAAATAGTTGACGCGATTTAAGAGAATAGTTAAGCGCATGAGTAACACAAAGACTTTTGATACAATAAAAGCAGATTTCATGAAAAACATTCACTAAGGTAAATGTCATGCCCCTATTAAACCTTGAGTATATAACCAACCAAGAAGGACAGCCCACGGCAGTCGTCATCCCCATCGAGATTTGGCGGCAACTTTTACCCATTGACAACATCTCTCTAGAAAATCTTAGCGAAGCCATAGAAGATTATTGCCTCAATAAAGCGATGGATGAGGGCAGAGACACTCCTCTTTACTCCCGTGCTGAAGCTCTAGCCTTTTTAGAAGATTAGCTTGGAAGGCTAAAATGGAAGTAAAGTATCGCCAGTCATTTTTAAAAGATCTCAAAAACCTGAAAGGCTTATCAGTATATCAACGCATCTATGAAATTGCCTTTACAACTTTGCCTCAAGCTCAGAACTTACAAGATCTATCGAACATAAAAGCCATGCAAGGATATTCAACCCGTTACCGCATTAGAGTCGGTGACTATCGCATCGGCATAGAAATTTCTGACAATACAGTAGAAGTCATCCGCACATTACATCGTAAAGAGTTTTATCGTTATTTTCCTTAAAAAAGCGATCGTTTTTATCACAGCTAACAAAGCCTTTGAGCAAGGAGCGAAGAAATGACTATAACTTTAAAGAGTATTCAGCCAACATTGCACGAATTGAAGCTAGGCTTAAAAGAACTGTATGGTGAGCGCCTTGTTAAGTTAATCCTATTCGGTTCCCACGCCAGAGGCGAAGCCAATCCCGACTCAGATATTGACTTACTAGCCGTCCTCAAAAGCCCAGTATCCCAAGTACAAGAAATATCCTATATGTCCGAACTTTGCGTCAAAATTCTATTAGATCACGATGAACTTGTCTCCATTATCCCGATGAGTGAAGAGCGATTTAATGCTAAAGATATTGCTTTATTGAGGAATATTCAAAGAGAAGGAATTGAACTATGAACGAATTTAAGAAGCTATTTTCTTTGGCACTGGAGGAACTAGACATAGCTACACTTTTACTTGAAAGAGAGCATTATCGCACCAGTATTTCCCGTTCCTATTATTCCATGTACTATGCAGCCCAAGCGTTATTACTATCTCAAAACATTGATGCATCGACTCATAAAGGACTGATTCGCTTATTTAGCCTACATTTCGTAAAAACAGGACAATTCTCTCCAGAATGGTCAAACACTTTAAAAGCCGCCTATGACCTTAGACAATTGAGCGACTATGATGCAGACTTTACTGGAACATTAGCAGAAGCAGAAAAGATCTTAGAACAAGCAAAGAATTTCGTAGCCGAAGTAGAGCAACTGTTGAACGCACGATAAAAGAATCGAAAATTTAATTCATACTACGTCAAGCTTTAAAGCGTGTTTGAGAAGTTTTGATCCCCCTAAATCCCCCTTAGAAAGGGTGACTTTTTTTAGTCTTTTCCCACCTTTTTAGGGGGGCTAGGGAGGATCAACCATTGTTTTTAGCGAATATGCAGACTTCCCAAACACCCTCTAACCCCTAAAATTCAATTTATCACTAGCCCCCCATTGCCGCAAAATCATCACAGTGCGCTGATCCAAATCCGTCACCTCACGGGGTAAGCAAAATATTTCCGCCTTGATCCCACTGTCGGCACATAAACCCTGCACCACAATATTCAGATGCTCGATATAACTCGGATTAAGGGCGGCTTTGTGGGGTTCATGGATCAGGGGAATTCCTGGCTGCACAATGGCAAGATGGCTAAAAAATTGATTAGTGTAGTCGATGCAAGCTTGGCAATAATGCATTAGCTGCCCATGGTTGACGACGGTATCACCCCGCACATCAGCAATGGTATAAGCCATCATGTCTATGGGCGTGCGATCACTGATGAAGGGTTGGGGTGAATCTTGCCAAAGTGCCGCCGCAGCTTGCAGGATTTTGTCTTGAATAAACAGCCTCGTGGCAAAATCCATCGGCACACCAGGATCTAAACCATATTGGCTAAAAACATGACCGGTGGTAGTGCGCACAAACGGCAAATTTAAGGCAGTGGCAAGGTGCTGGGCAAGGGTAGTTTTACCGGTACGGTGTCCACCACAGAGTCCGTAGTTTAGTCTGTCATGTGGTTGGTGATTTGACTTGTCATTTGGCTTGTCATTTGGTGCAGAGGGCTGGGCTAGGGGCATGGTTTAAGGTGCTAGGGCTGAGGCAAAGAACCGAGTGTGATAAGCTAAAAAATGGTTTTGATAGTTTAACCTTAATCCTTGATTGATTAATTATGGCTTTTTCTACTTCCAGAAATAGCCTTAAGCTTCAATCTCATCTCTCATCCCCCAGATTTCCAGTTCACTAGAGTTTTTACCATGTCTTACGCTGATCTGCCTAAACAATATAATCCCCATGAGTCCGAAGCCAAGTGGCAAAAATATTGGGAAACCAGTGGCGTGTTCGTGGCAGATAACACCAGTGAAAAAGAACCTTATTGCATTATGATTCCACCGCCGAATGTGACGGGGAGTTTGCATATTGGGCATGGCTTGGTGAATACGTTACAGGATGTTCTGATTCGTTATCATCGGATGCGGGGCTTTAATACCCTGTGGCTGCCAGGGACGGATCACGCTAGCATTGCAGTCCAAACCATTTTAGAGAACAAACTCAAAGCTGAGAAAACTAGTCGTGAAGCTTTGGGACGGGAAAGATTTCTCGAACGTGCTTGGGCATGGAAAGAAGAATCTGGCGGCACAATCGTTTCCCAATTGCGACGTTTAGGAGTTTCTACAGACTGGACTCGCGAACGCTTTACGATGGATGCAGGTTTATCCAATGCAGTTACCGAAGCCTTTGTGCGCCTCTATGAAGCGGGTTTGATTTATCGCGGGGAATATTTGGTAAATTGGTGTCCGGCTTCTCAATCAGCGGTTTCTGATTTGGAAGTAGATAATAAAGAAGTACAAGGAAATCTGTGGCACTTCCGTTATCCATTGACCGATGGCAGTGGTTACTTGGTAGTTGCTACCACGCGCCCTGAGACAATGTTAGGGGATACCGCAGTGGCAGTCAATCCCAAAGATGAACGCTATGCCCATTTAATTGGGAAGACTTTAACATTGCCAATTATGAATCGCGAGATTCCCATTATCGGTGATGACTATGTGGAATTAGGGTTTGGTAGTGGTTGCGTCAAAGTTACCCCAGCCCATGATCCTAACGACTTTGAAATGGGTAAGCGCCATAATTTACCATTCATTAATATTCTCAATAAAGATGGTTCTATTAATGAAAATGGCGGCGAATTTGTGGGCTTAGATCGGTTTGTGGCACGGAAGCAGGTGGTGGCGAAATTAGAAGAACTGGGTTGTTTGGATAAAATCGAAGATTATACCCACAGCGTACCCTATTCCGAGCGGGGGAAAGTGCCCGTAGAGCCGATGTTATCCATCCAGTGGTTTGTCCAGATTAAGCCGCTGGCAGACTTCGCATTGGAACAGTTGGATCATCATAATTCACCGCAATTTGTGCCAGAACGTTGGGGTAAAGTCTATCGCGATTGGTTGGTGAAAATTAAAGATTGGTGCATCTCGCGGCAGTTATGGTGGGGGCATCAGATTCCGGCTTGGTATGGTCCCGATGGTGCGATTTTTGTGGCACGCACCGAGGCAGAGGCAAAGGCTCAAGCGGTGGCAAAATATGGTCAGGAAGTCCATCTAGAGCGCGATCCTGATGTACTAGACACATGGTTTTCTTCGGGACTATGGCCGTTTTCTACTTTGGGCTGGCCAGAGCAAACTCCTGATTTAGAGAAGTTCTATCCCACCAGTGTTTTAGTGACAGGGTTCGATATTATCTTCTTCTGGGTGGCGCGGATGACCATGATGGCAGGATATTTTACGAAGCAAATGCCATTCCATACGGTGTATATTCATGGTTTGGTTCGCGATGAAAAGAATCAGAAAATGTCGAAATCCAAAAATAATGGCATCGATCCTCTGTTATTAATCAATAAATACGGTACAGATGCGCTGCGTTATGCTTTGGTGAAGGAAGTCACTGGCGCGGGTCAGGATATCCGTTTGGAGTATAATCG
>JBIKNH010000257.1:0-5222 GCA_044358815.1 Pseudanabaenaceae cyanobacterium
GTGGAGTACAAAACTACAGGATGGAAACTTTCTGAAGACAGGAAATACCTAACCTTGACTGATGGCTTCAAGATTGGCAGACTCAAATTAGTTGGTAGCCGTGACCTTAACTTCTATCAGATCGAGCAGATTAAACGCATCAGCACGGCGCACCAGTCTGATGCGTTTAATCTGCTCAGTTCTGTGTCGATGTGGAGCGGCGTGAACCACTTGAACCATCTAAAACTACGATCGGCTTAGATGTTGGTTTGAACCACTTCTATACCGATAGTAATGGTCAAATTGTTGAGAATCCTCGCTATCTTAGAAAGTCAGAGCATCAACTTAAAAAGTTGCAGCGCCAAGTTTCTAAGCGAAAGAAGGGATCAGCTAATCGTAAAAAAGCAATTAAACGGTTAGCAAAGAAGCATTTACAAGTGAGTAGGCAGCGTAAAGACTTTGCAATAAAGACAGCAAGGTGCGTAGTTCGGTCTAACGACCTGATTGCCTATGAAGATTTGCAAGTGCGGAATATGGTTAAAAATCACAAATTAGCTAAGTCGATCAGTGATGCAAGCTGGTCAATGTTTCGGGATTGGGTTGAGTATTTTGGCAAGGTATTTGGCAAGGTAACTGTTGCAGTCCCGCCCCAATATACGAGCCAGAATTGTTCACATTGCGGTAAGCAAGTTGTCAAAACATTGAGTCAGCGTACCCATCACTGTGGGCATTGTGGCACTGTATTAGACCGTGACCACAATGCGGCTCTGAATATCTTAGCTAAGGGTCTAAATAGGGTAGGGCATACCCAAATTCACGCCTGTGGAGAGTTCGACCTGATGCCAAATAGATGTAAGTCTAGCTGGTAAGTTGTCTCGTGGTCGCTGAGCGTTCGACTGAGCTCACGCCGAAGTCTTGTCGAAGCGCTGAATCAGGAATCCCTGTCACTTCAGCGTGCGGGGAGTGTCAATGGTTCTGATTTTGGTTGTAGCTAGTGAAATATACACTTTGCCTGTAATCTCAGTCCCTTGAGCGCTCCGAGTGTTAATAGTCTTCCGTAGTGGGAAAAGTTTGGATCAAAATTCAGTGGTAGATCAGTGGTAGAAAGTGCCCGAAATTGGCGACTAGGTATGTTCTTCTCCCTAGTTACGGTGGTTTGTTGGGGGGTGTTAGTTCTGGCATTAAACATTGTAGTTAAAGTGCTAGACCCTGCCACCTTAATTTGGTTTCGGTTCTTGTTTTCTGCCATCGCGCTGACGATTTATGTCACATGGCAGCGGCAAATTCCCACCGCTGGGGCTGTAATTCCTTGGCGCACCTTAGCAGTGGCGGTAATTTTCTTATCAGCAAATTATTGGTTATTTTTGCTGGGAGTTCAGTTAACCACCCCCAACAATGCCCAAGTTTTGATCCAATTGGGACCAATGGCATTAGGCTTATTCTCCCTGTGGTGGTTCAAGGAAAAATATAACCTTTGGCAATGGTGCGGGGTAGTGCTTCTCATTGCGGGGTTGGTTATGTTTTCCCATAGCCAAGTATTAACCCTAGTCACCACCTTGGCTAAATATCTTTGGGGCAATGCGGTTTTAGTCTTGGCGGCGTTGGTGTGGGCAATCTATGGCATCGCCCAAAAGGAATTATTACGGAATTACCCTTCTGCGGTGGTGATGTGGGGCTTATATTCCGGCGCAACTCTGGTATTTACGCCCTTTGCTCATCCTCAGCAGCTATTAAGCCTGTCGCCTTTAATGTGGGCAATTTTATTATTTTGTGCCGCTAATACGGTAGTGGCTTACGGTTCCTTTGCCGCTGCCCTAGAACATTGGGACGCTTCACGGGTCAGCGCGGTGTTGGTACTAGTACCCTTGATTACGCTGATGGCTTCGGCGATCTTGCCCCATTTCTTTCCTGCCCTCGTGCCACCGGAACCCTTAACCCTCAGTGGTGTGATTGGGGCATTGTTGGTGGTGTTGGGATCTTTGTTAACTGCCCTTGCCAAGCACAAAGTTAAATAAATCCTAGAAACCGCTCCTGTTATTTCAGAGGTTATTTCAAGGACAGCAGAAAAAATTTTTTCAAAAAAACTCCCTAAACCCCTAGACAAATCACGAAAGGTTGCGCTACTATGTTTTTCGCTGAGTAATGCACTCGCAACTACTTTCCTCAGTAGCTCAGTGGCAGAGCGATCGGCTGTTAACCGATTGGTCGTAGGTTCAAATCCTACCTGGGGAGTTCTTTAAAAAATCATAAAAACTTCGCCCAAATACCGCGAAGCACTATGAGATAACACAAAACACCATTATGAAGCTCAAGGGAAATCTTGGGCTTCTTGGTTTGTTTGGTGTTATTTTGCAGACCGTTTTACTTTACAATTGCCTTGTCGTACAAACCCTAAGGCACTCTCAACACTTTTGCAACAATTTCTGACTAGCAAATCGTATTAGTAAGTTATTCTACTCAATGACTCTGGAATTAAATAATGACTCTCAAAGATCGCCAAACGTCGGTTACGCTTGGGGTATAGTGATTCTGCTGATCGTCACCTTCATCTGGGGTACGAGCTATCCTTTACTCAAAATGACCGTCAGTAGTATTTCTCCTTCAGCATTATTGGCAACCCGTTTTGCAATAGCGGCATTGCCTTTCACACCGTATTTGCGCTTTCTTAATGTTGCGATACTGAGGGATGGGGTTTTGTTGGGGCTAATAATCTTTAGTACTTTAACCCTACAAACTATAGCCCTTGAGACTACCTCTGCAAATCGTGCTGCATTCATTGCTAGTTTCAACGTCATCCTAGTTCCTCTATTGGGACAATTACTTGGTCGACAAGTTTTCCTAAAAACTTTCTTCGCATCAGGAATTGCCATACTTGGTATTGGGGTGATGTGTTGGGAGGGGGGACAGATAGTTATCGGCGATCTCTTGATGTTATGCAATGGATTTCTCTATTCGATCTACATCATTAAACTTGAATCCATCACATTACGTCATCCACTAATGCCACTCACAGCGGTTCAGCTTTGGGCAGTCACGATAGTGTCTTTAATCTGGGCTGCTGGTGATTTTCAGGGACAGTATGAATCAATTTATCAGAATTTTGGCATACTTTTATATCTTGGATTGTTTGATACTGCTGCTACGATTATGCTTCAAGTAGTAGCTCAACGGTGGGTTAACGCTTCCCAAACGTCGCTCATGTATACCCTTGAGCCAATTTTTGGGGCGATTTTGTCGTTTTTTTTACTAGGAGAAAAGCTCGGAGTACGTGGTTTCATTGGTGCAGTTCTCGTATTGTGTGCCATTGTCTTGGGGCAGAGTAAATCTGAGAACGCCAAGCAGTATAATGAAACGCAATCTAATGAGCCAACTCTTGCAGTACTGTCAGATGTGGATGCCGAAACAATTAACCTTCCTGTGTCTCTTGTAAGTAATAACCAGATCAAATCCGAATGCAATTCGTAATCTGTAACTTACAGAATCAAACAGTTAAAGTCGAGGTTTCTGTTAACACTTTACCTTGAGTTTAATTGATATTGATAAGACCATTAGGATTGCTTGTCTATATTACTAAGAAAAAAACAAATTATGAATTTAGAAATCTCAACTGATGTCGAAGTAAAACTGACAAGTAAAGGGAGAAGTGTATTTGCTAGACGGAATTTCTCTAGAGGAGAAACAGTTGTTAGTGGTCGCAGAGTTAGGTTTCTCCCAGAGAGAACCAGTCACTCATTTCAGATAGATTTTGACGTGCATGTAGAATTAGATGAGCCGGCACAATTAATCAATCATTCTTGTAGCCCAAATACAGGTGTGAGAAATAATCAATTTGGAGCCTATGATTTCATCGCATTAGTTGATATTGCTTCTGGATGTGAAATTACGTGGGATTATGAAACAACAGAGTATATTTCCATTGCTATTCCTGAATGTGGTTGTGGTTCGTCTGACTGTCGATTGAAAACTCGTGGATTCAAGTTTCTGGCTGCTGATATCAGAAGAAATTATGGTGAATTTATTGCCGACTATCTCAAATTCTAATTTCGTGATTAGTATTCTTGAGTACTAATGATTTTCTAAGCTGAGAAATTAGGGGAAATTAGGAAACTAATTGGCAGAAAGTGATGGGTGAGTATCAAGTTACAGGAATTAACTTGCGGGGAATGCCCCTTGGGGAACAAGATCGCCTGTTGACGGTTTTAACGCGGGAACGGGGTCTGTTGCAGTTGGTGGCGACGGGGGCGCGGAAACATCGGTCTCCCATTGCGGGACTGTCGGGTTTGTTTGTGGTGAATGATCTGATTGTGGCTGAAGGCAAATCTATTGATCGGATCAAACAAGCGCAGATGGTCTCATCGTTTGTGGGTTTGGGGCAAAATCTGGCAAAGTTGACGGCGGCTCAATATCTAGCGGAATTGTCCCTAGTCCAAGCCCTAAACAATCACCCCCAAGAGGAATTATTTCTGTTACTTCTGGAGCATTTACAGCGGATTGAGAACTGTGGCGCGGTGCAAGGTAAAACCCAAGGCAAGTCAAGTAACGGACAGGCAGAGATTTTAGCCAGTTTGGTGCAGGGAGTGTTTCATCTGCTGGCGATCGCCGGATTTGCGCCCCAGGTACATCAATGCTGTTTGACTCATCATCCTTTGCCCCAGGTCAATGTCCATGAACCAATTCCTAAAGCCTTGGGTAAAATCGCTTTTAGTGTCAGTAGTGGTGGCACGATTCACGAAATGCCACTGGACATGCCCCTCAAAATGCCTTTAGGTCATCATCCTGATGGTAGTCGTTCCTATGGAGCCAAATCCTATCAAGGGGGCATATACAAAGTGGAGCATTATTTGACAAGTACGGAACTCTCTGCCTTACAGTCTCTGCCAGAGCCGGAATTACCTGCTAATGTTTTAGCAATGCCCTTGGGGACATGGCTCGTGATCGAGGGTTTGCTGCGGCAATATGCCCAATATCATTTCGGTAAGGCAATTCAGTCAGCGACTTTGATCGATAGCTGTTTTCGGCTCTAGGGCTGTTTTTAGTCTAGGAACTAAAGGGGCTATAGAGGGGCTAATGGTGATCTATGCCATTGGTTAGATCAAAAACCAAATCAAAAAAATTCCCCGAAATTTCTCCTTAAAGATCACTAAAATAAACAATAGCCCTGTTCAAATCAGTCATCAAATATTAGGCGTTAAATAACAATTATCAAAATAACCGCTCCTAAACTCTTTAAATACTAATCTCTC
>JBIKNH010000076.1:0-17657 GCA_044358815.1 Pseudanabaenaceae cyanobacterium
AACTAAAACAGTTGTGACGGTTAATTGGATTAAGTTTTAGATTAAGTTAAGTTACAGGACTCAGTTTAGAGCAATGCCCATAACTCAGGCAAAGATCCCACTATATCGCAGTGTTTCAAGAAATATTAAGTGGCGTAACATTCAATAGGTAGACTCAAAATCAGTGGCATAGTGATAGATGGGCTTGAGCTTCTCCGCTTGGGTCCTCAGGCGGGCAACATGGCTAGAAATCCTGAGCAACAGATTCTAGTTTTGTCGCTGGCTGATGCAATTACTGGATTCCGATAATTAAAGCAATGGCAGGAGTTAATCATGAGTGAAACTGATGAAACGAGAGAGTTTTTGACCAAGCAGCGTCTTGATGGGGAGCGCCTTGAAGGTAACATGCTAGAGCGTGCTGTAGAGGGTTTAGAAGATGTGGCTGGGGGCGTGATTGAAGACAAAATTCGCGATTTAGCTGCCCTCGGACGCATTGCAGAGGGAAACTTAGACGCTAATGTTTTAGAACGAGCCGCAGAATCCCTCATAGGTGGTGGCATAGTAGTGGATGCTGCCCGCTCCTTACTCACTCAAGAGCGTCAACACGAAAAGGCTCGCGAAAAGTCTGCTTTAGAACGGGCTGAAGAAGATACCTATAGTGGTTAATCACTGCTAGTTGATACTTGAAATTACCTTTAAATCTCCAAAAGACCTCTGAATGTTTGATTTCAGGGGTCTTTTAGTTGAGCGAAAGATTGCCGGAAAATCACAGGGGCTGTCATCAATGAGCGAGGTAATCTTTTTTAGAAAGGGGTTTTGGGAAAGGTTAAACTTGGTAAATTAAGAGGCTTAAATCTTGTTACGGACTGGACTGTGGAGTGGTATTACCTGTCAGGAATCTTATTATACTTTTTGGTTGCTTTATCTAGCAATCTGTGCAATGTTTAGCTTGTACGTGTTGTTGCCCTATAGATTACACGATAATACATAGTTATGTCAAAGCGCGAAGTCCGTGAAGTTTATCTGTCTTTATCCGAAGTTAGGTAAGCTAAGAAGGTTCGCTTCGTTGATCAGTCCAGGTAGATTTGGAGAGGATCGTCTAGATTAAGTGATTGTCAAGGCAATCGGGCATAACAAACCATTGGAACGGACGTAATCGATATTTCTAGTGATAAACTGAGAAAAACGATCGCCGTTAAATTCGATCGTTAGACGTAGGCCAGACGCAAAGAAACAAGTCGAGAGCGCAAGGTGCGAAAAGGTCGCCATCAATTCAACCCCACGTAGAGCAAGTAACAATGGATCAAGAACTCCGAAAGGCTATTCCTCAGCATATGCGTGATATGGCTACTGGAGTGTTAGCTATGGCTAACTATACTGCTCACATTTACAACTCTGTAGGTTTTGGAAGATGGCCAGAATTCTCCGTTATTCATGCTGCACACGCAGTTGAGCTGTTGGTGAAGGCACGAATTGCTGAGGAGCATCCAATGCTTATCTTCAAACATCCTCCAAAGAAACTACATGCTCCCGACCTGGAAGACCTTCTCAATTCAAGAACCATAGACTATCAGGATCTCCCTCACCTTTATTCAGCGACTACAGGAATGTCCTTCCCGAATCTAGAAGAGTTCAATAAACTCGGGGCATTACGAAATCGTATTCAGCATTTCCTACCACCACCAGGTGTTGATTTTGGTACTGCTGCCCTGACTGGAATATATGCAGTAGCAGACCCGATTCTCAATGCTTGCTGGGGAGACTACGCCATTGACTACAATGAAGATGACCCACCATACGATTATTTAGTGGATGCCCTGATTGATCGCAGAATCAGTTTCTTGGTCTCTTCTGATTCAGCAGAATCGGTACTTAAGGAGCTACAAGCACTGAAAAAACAAGATAACCCAGAAGACGATAAATATATTTCAGTGATGCAAGAGCGAGTTTCACAATCATTATTAAAGCGCAGTTCACGTAGGGTGTGTTCATGAAATGTAACGCACCTTATCTCGGTTCAATTGTTGATATGCTTTGCACGATAATATTAAATAGTGCGATCGCCGATCTTGTAGGGTACGTTAATGAAATGTAACGCAGCTTATCTAATTCTTAAAATGCGTGCGTTACGCTGACGCTAACACACCCTACTGCTACTATCTCGAAGCCCTTGATCGTGACATCAAAAAACCCCACGAAAATCCTAGCATTGGTGTTCTACTTTGCCGAGACAAAGATAATGAAGTTGTCGAATACGCTCTTAGCAGATCCATAAGTCCTACCGTTGTTGCGGAATATGAAATCAAACTTATTCCTAAAGAGATTCTAAGAAAGAAACTGAATGAGTTCTATGAACTACTTAGAAAAAAAGATACTCCAGTTCACGTAGGGTGTGTTAATGAAATGTAACGCACCTCGTCTCGGTTCAATTGTTGAAATGCCTTGCACGATAATATTAAATAGTGCGATCGCCGATCTTGTAGGGTACGTTAATGAAATGTAACGCAGCTTATCTAATTCTTAAAATGCGTGCGTTACGCTGACGCTAACACACCCTACTGCTACTGGTAAATGTCATGAATGAAGGGGTGCTTAATAGTTCACGTAGGGTGTGTTCATGAAATCTAACGCACCCCTATGTCTTTTTTCCACTTAATAAAACCCTTGGTTTTAGTGAAGTTATAGGCAATGTAAATTAGGACTATTTAGCAGTTCTTGAATTGCTATTGCTCCAGAGCGAAGCAAAGCTTCAATTTGGTTGGTTGGTGCGTTCCCACACTGTAACCATATAACCTTTAACCGGAGTACAAGTTTACGCCTTAGATTTTGGTCAAACAATAGCTTCAAGCAGCACCTACCAGAGCCACGAGACGGTGTTCTCGATCTGCTGCAAATTCCAAGCACGCCCTGATATCAGTTTCTGTTAGCTCAGGAAAATCCTCTAAGATTTCAGCCTTGGACATCCCTGC
Organism: Pseudanabaenaceae cyanobacterium; assembly: GCA_044358815.1. GTDB lineage: Bacteria > Cyanobacteriota > Cyanobacteriia > Pseudanabaenales > Pseudanabaenaceae > JBAXSK01. Next base: position 2,949 of record JBIKNH010000076.1, read on the forward strand.
CGCTAACCAACCTAAAACATCGTAAACAGTAATTCTCATTCGCCGAATGCAGGGTTTGCCACCCCGCTTATCAGGCTCGATAGTGATGATGTCGCGATAACTCATCTTGAAATTCTAAATAGTATGCTTCTATTCTAGAGCAGCCTAACACTGCGTGGCAGCGGACGGTCAGCAGTAGCTTAATATTGACACACCACACACCCTAGGGAAAATCTTAAGAGATACTCCAGAAACGCTCTAAGGCACAATCGGACGCACTGCCAAATTTTGCGCTGTGAGATATGCCTTGATTTCCGCAACGGTTAACTCACCATAATGCAACAGCGAAGCCAACAAAGCCGCCTCAGCCTTGCCAGCGGTCAGCGCTTCGTAAATATGTCCGCAATTCCCCGCACCACCGGACGCAATCACTGGCACTGCGACCCGTTCCGCCACCGCACGGGTTAGCTCAAGGTCATAACCGGCTTTTGTGCCGTCAGCATCCATACTGGTTAACAGAATTTCCCCCGCGCCATAATTAACCACTTTTTCCGCCCATTCCAGGGCATCAATTCCAGTATTTTCCCGACCACCACGCACATACACATCCCAACCAGGGTTAGTCAGATCATGGCGACGACGGGCATCAATCGCTACGACAATGCACTGATTGCCAAACCGATCACTACTGCGTTTAACTAGATCTGGGTCGCGCACTGCGGCAGAATTAATACTCACCTTGTCGGCTCCTGCCCGCAGCAATTCCCGAATATTGTCCACATGGCGCACCCCACCGCCCACAGTCAGCGGAATAAAAACCTGTTCAGCAGTGCGATACACTACATCTAAGATCGTATGGCGGTCCTCATGGGTCGCAGTAATGTCTAGAAACACTAACTCATCGGCTCCAGCTTCGTTATAAGCTTGGGCTAACTCCACCGGATCACCAGCATCTTTGAGGTCAACAAAGTTGATCCCTTTGACCACACGACCAGCGTTTACATCTAAGCAGGGCAAAATGCGTTTGGCAAGCATAGGATTGAGTCAGCTTCTACAAAGAAATTGGCGAATAAAAATTTGGCGCGGCACTGGGCATGGAACTAATTGGCACAAAAGTCAGGTTCTAGTTCCCAATCATGACGGTGCAGAGATCCCAGAATTAGCGCCAGATCCATTATGCCTTAATGGTGCAGCTAACCATCGCGGCGTTTGTGGTAGGAAGTCTCAACCATTTTTATCGCTACCTAGCCTCGCTATGGCTACCTTAGGGCTAATGGGGTTTGTCACGTTAGCGCCTTTGTCAGTGGTGGCAGCGCCAATTATCACGGCAAATCCAGAAAAGTCTAGCCCATCGAAGCCACCCTCAAAGCCAGTGGTAAATTCCAGGCGTAAACCCGCTGCACCGCTACGAAACCGTCAACGTCAGCCCTTAAGAAATCCCACGAATGGCAGTTTCGCCAATAGCAAAGATAAATTTAATCCATCATCTCGGACTAGTGGGGCAGTGCGGGCACGTTCCCTGCGACAACTAAACGTAGAAGATTTTCTCACCCAAAATGATGCCAGTAATGGAACCAGTACTCTGCCTCTGAATGGTAGGAACGGTGATACCACTTGGCGAGTTTTGGGACAACCCGTGATGACATTTGATCTGCCTCCGGCTGGGGCGGTGCCCAGTGTTCTCAACCCTGATACCGTTGCCCCTGAAGGCTCACCCCAAGATACTGCCACCCCAACGATTCCCTCCGCTCCGGTAATTAGAACTTTAACTCCTCAACAGCAACGACAACAAATTACGGAACGGATTGTCAGTCTCAATCAACGCCTAGCAGAAATTGTTTTTAGTCTCAATCCCGAACAGCCCTGGCGGGTGGATGTACAACCAGTAATTATTATGGTCACGCCCCCAGAGCCACCGGAAGTGAATCCCCCTGCGCCCACACCGACAACAGGGCAAAATCCCCCGCGTCAAACTAAACCCGCTCCGAAGCCCAAACCAAAACCGAAGCCGATTCCCGTGGTCAAGAGTGCGGTAATTCGATTACAAGGAATGCCCTTAATGGAAGTAAGCGCCGAAGACGTAGCGAATCAAAATTCTACTTCGATTATGGATTTAGCGAACTCTTGGGCAAGCGCTCTGCAAGGTTTACTAGATTCACCAGATAATCGGCGGCGGTTGTTTGCTGTGGCGGGTTTGCCAGAAACAATTCTATTTCAGAATGTCCCCTATGGTTTAAATCCCCAAATAGCATTGGATCGGGGTTTATTCCGCACTAATGGAGAGCGTACCCAAGGATTTACGGTATTTTGGGAAGTACCACCGGATAATAATGCTTATAAAATTCCCCCTGGTAATTACGTCTTCGAGGGTAACAATCGGCGCATTTTCTTACTCAATCGACTGATGCAGTTTATTCCCTATAGCCGCTAGAATGTTCCCTGGAATGGTTTATCAAATGGTTCATCACATGATCTCACCCACAATACAGCGAGGGATGACCTATAATGCATCACTTCTTAAATCTCCAATTCTCCAATCCCTAAAGTCCTGAAATGCCATGCATATTACTTTGATGACATCTTTTGCGTTACCTGGTCTCACGCTACCCCTTGCCCCTAGCGAAGTTTTGCTCTATGGCATTGCTGTTGCCGCTGCCTTAGTTTATTTTCCCTATCTTTTTGTCGCCATTGGTCGGGTGAGCATTGGCTTGGATCTCAATGCCCCCCGTGCAATGTTTGATCGCCTCCCTGACTATGCCAAACGTGCTACCTGGGCGCATCAAAATTCTTTTGAAGTATTCATGTTATTTGCAGCGGCAGCATTGTGTGTTTATGTCTCTCGCGGCGGTAGTGACACCACTAACACTCTCATTGTGACGTTTTTGGCAGCAAGATTAGGATTCAGTTTATTTTATTTACTGAATATTCCTTGGTTGCGTTCTCCTATGTGGGTAATCAGTATGATTTGTGTTGGTGGCTTGTTTAATGCCAGTTTGCACTAATTGAGCTTGTTAATTATGTCCCTCTTCTCTTGAAATGGGAGGAGAGGGATAGACTTAGATTTGAGCTAGTTGAGACACTAAAACACGCTAAATGATACAAAAAACAAGGGGCTAATTAAACCCCTTGCCTAAATTTTTCAATTGAGAAATTTGTTAAAAAAAGTCGTTAAACCTGCTATTAATTCGCTATTAGCTAACCAACCACAAAATTAACCAACTTCCCTGGCACAGCAATCACTTTTTTGATAGTTTTACCTTCCAAATGCTTCTTCGCCACATCAGAATTACGGGCATATTCTTCTAAAGCATTGCGATCACTACTGGCAGCCGTGGGGACTTGCATATTACCGCGCAACTTGCCATTGACCTGAATCACCACCGTCACCTCATCGACGATCAACGCCTCAGGATCACAAACGGGCCAAGTACTAGTATGCACCGATGCCTCATGTCCCAACTGATGCCATAACTCATCACTGATATGAGGAGCAAACGGGGCGAGCAACTGCACTAAGGTTTCAATGCCTTCCCGAAATGTGGTATTCAGAATATTCCCTTTCGCTGCTTCATCCTGCAAAGCATTACTCAACTTCATCATTTCCGAAATAGCCGTATTCAACTGATAACCACCAGTTAAATCCTCGGTAATTTCTTTGATGGCAATGTGAATCGCCCGACGTAAATCTTTATCTGTAACAGATTGGATTTCTTTCTCTTGGGTTTTAGCGGCTTCTACGTTAGCGATGAACTCTGTTACCAAACGCCACACCCGCCCCAAAAACCGCGCCTGACCTTCCACATCAGCATCATCCCATTCTAAATCTTTTTCTGGGGGAGCCTTAAATAGCGTAAACATCCGCACTGTATCCGCTCCATAACGGCTAATTACTTCCGTTGGTGCGACTCCATTCCCTTTGGATTTAGACATGGTGGCATACATCGCCTGCAACGGTTCCCCAGTCTTAGGATCTTTCGGATCTGCGGCATCAACTAAATAGGAAGGAATCCATTTATCTTTACCAGATTTATTAGGATTACAGTAGGTCAAACCCTGAACCATGCCCTGGGTCAACAAACTAGTAAATGGTTCATCGAAATTCAACAAACCGCGATCCCGCAATACTTTAGTAAAGAATCGCGAATAGAGCAAATGTAAAATAGCGTGTTCCACTCCACCGACATACTGATCCACAGGCATCAGGCTATTAACTGCCTCTGGGGTAAATACCTGAGCTTGATTTTGGGCATCGGTAAACCGCAGAAAATACCACGATGAGTCAATAAATGTGTCCATCGTATCGGTTTCGCGCCGCGCCGGAGTGCCACAACTCGGACAGGGCACATTTTGCCAAGGTTCATACTGGGCTAAAGGCGATGCACCCCGCCCCGTTAAAACAATCTCTTGGGGTAACTCAATCGGCAACTCACTTTCAGGCACAGGCACAATGCCACATTCAGGACAATGGACCACAGGAATCGGACAGCCCCAATACCGCTGCCGTGAAATCAACCAATCCCGTAACCGATAGGTCACTTTCGCTTGTCCCCATTGTTCTGTTTCTGCCAGAGCAATGATTTTCCCTTTCGCTTCTAATGATGGCAATCCATCAAATGCCCCCGAATTCACCATGACCCCTGCCTCAGTGAAGGCATTATCCACAGGGGCTGCCCCATCGTTGGCGGGTACGATCACCGTCTGAATCGGTAAATCATATTGTTTGGCAAAAGCATAGTCCCGCACATCATGGGCAGGAACCCCCATCACCGCCCCAGTGCCATATTCCACCAAAACATAATCAGCAATCCATAAGGGAACCACCTGATTAGTGAAAGGATTTAATACCTGTGCGCCAATGGGAACACCGCGCTTTGGGCGATCATCAGCAGCGCGATCCATTTCACTTAAACTGCTCACCTCTTGGACGAATTGCGCCACCGTTGCCTGTTGTTCAGGACTGGTTAACTCCGCCACCAAAGGATGATCTGGTGCTAAAACCACATAGCTCACCCCATAAACCGTATCGGGGCGCGTGGTAAAAACAGTAATCACTGCATCGCTACCCACCACAGGGAAATTCAATTCTGCACCGATGGACTTCCCAATCCAATTGGCTTGCATGACCTTGACTCGTTCTGGCCAGGCAGTGAGTTGATCCAAATCTTGCAATAACTGCTCGGCATAGTCCGTGATTTTCAGGAACCATTGGCGTAATTTGCGTTTTTCTACCAATGCCCCAGAACGCCACGAACGCCCTTCGCCATCCACCTGTTCATTCGCCAAAACCGTTTGGTCGATGGGGTCCCAATTTACGGTAGCTTCTTTTTGATAAGCTAAACCCGCATCAAAGAACTGTAAAAATAACCATTGCGTCCAGCGATAATAGTCCGCTGAACAGGTGGCTAATTCCCGATTCCAGTCATAGGACAAGCCCACTTGTTTTAACTGGTTTCGCATTCGGTCAATATTTTGATAGGTCCAAGTTGCAGGGTGAGTTCCCCGATCAATCGCCGCATTTTCTGCCGGTAACCCGAAGGCATCCCACCCCATTGGATGCAACACCTGAAAACCTTGCATCCGTTTATAGCGAGCAATCACATCGGTAATCGTATAGTTACGAACGTGTCCCATGTGCAGATCCCCCGACGGATAGGGGAACATTGACAGGGCATAAAACTTGGGCTTATTGGTCTCTTGCGCCGAATCTAGTTGGTTTAAGTCTAACTTATCTAACTGTTGTGTTGCCCAAACAGATTGCCAATGGGGTTCGATTTGCTGCGGGTTATAACGATTGTCCATCACGATGCAATTCTTCCGTCATCAATATTTGATATAAACACATTGGATCATACACTGCCTAGCCCTAAGGTGTAGGGAATGCGCCAATACCCGAAAAGCAAACATATCCAAAAACAAACCCGCCAAGCAAACACGCCAAAAAGTAACCAAACCAAAAAGCAAAAGGATCACGTAGAAGGCTACAGTGATCCTTTGGCTTTGTATGAACACAAACAGATATCTATCAAACAGAAACAACCAATAAAGTGAATTGAAAGTCAATAATATGAACTACTGTAGTCTCACTGACTGACTCGCTTCATAAACAGCTACTCCAGACTACTCGGCTTACTTATGCCCTACCACTCATGACACCTGAGTTAGGTTTCTTGCTTGTCTAGTTGAAATTGTCTACAGTCTTAGTGTGGGCACGGTCACCATCCGTTATCCTCGGCTGCAATCCTCCACTACTGTCACTTACCGTCAGCACCGCACTACACGCACAGATACTAAACCAGTAAACCGTTTGCATCATCCTCTGCCCCAGACCAACCTTCCAACAAGGCTCGCAATTGAGTGGTCTCCAGCAGCGACGATTGAGATTGCCCTAAAGAAAATCAACGATTCCGGCTTTCCACTTTGAGATCAGAGCAGTTCCAACTTAAATAACGAGCGGGTTATTTGGTGGGTGCAAACTATCTAGAACTTGAAGATAGTTTAAGCAAGGTTTGATCGTCAAAAATAGAGTTTACGTAACAAAGTTAAAATCTAGTAATGTCTACATTTGGCTTTCGGGAGGAGGCACTGCCCGTTGGAGCCGATCCGTTTTCTCTTGTGCCTTGATAGTAATCTAGTGGAAATGGCGGAGATAATCAAGGTTTGGTAACAGAAGTTAATATTTGCTTTGTGCTATGATGAGAAGCTTTTTGCTCGGAATGGCTGATTAGACATCCTGCCCTAGATTTGCTGGTCTGGGGTCTAGGCTGAGATGCGCCGCACTGCCAACAGACTGCCTAGCACGCCTACCGTAGTACCGAACAGCCCTAAGATCATGGGTAAGAGCAGTTGGGCACGGAGATCAGTTACTAAGCCCACTGATAGGGATTTGATCAGTTCGGGCTGGTTGACAATTACACCGGAGAAAATCTGCACCATAATACTGATGGAGCCATAGGCTAACCCCGCACCCAATAAACCAAAGCAGATTCCTTGCAAAATGAACGGGAAATAAATCCAGGCTTGGGTTGCCCCCACTAGTTGCATGACCTCGATTTCACGGCGGCGGGCAATGACGATAAAGCGGATCGTGGTCACAATTACAGCAATGGCAACAAGGGTTAAAATGCTGACGGCAACCATGCTGCCATTACTGACGGCTTGGCGTAATTGGCTGATGCGTTCGACGACTTCGCTGGTGTACCACACTTCATTAATCCCTTTGAGTCCGCTGATGCGTTTGGCAACACTGGCGACTTGTGCGGTATTGACGGTTTTGACCTTCAGTTCATCAACAAGGGGGTTACCGCCTAGCTGTTGGGTGGCAACTTGCAGATCACCACGCCCTAGTTCTTTTAATAGGATCGGCCAAGCTTCTTCTTTAGAGATGAGTTGTACATTGCTGACCCCTTCCATGAGACGCACACGATTCTGAATTTCTGCTCCGGAAACGTTATCGTCTAGATAAACTGAAATCTCTAGCTGATTACCTAGTTGACTTAGTACTCCGTCTAACTGCCATGAGAATTGTAGGCTAATTCCTAATAGAAATAGTAAAACTGCGACGGTGCTAATGGCTGCCCAGTTCATCCAACCGCCACGTTTTAAGCCGAGCCACGTTTCCCGCAGGAGATAGTCAATTTTGCTAAGAAAACGCATCAAGTTAGACATAGTTTTTTAGTTAAAGCAAATTCTGTTTAAATTAAATTCTAGTTAAGTCAAATTCTAGTTAAGTCAGATCTCGATCAAATTAAATCCTAATAATCAAATGCTGACAATAAATCAATTTGAGATTAGTTTTAGCTCGACTTTGAGTTGGTATCAGTTTAGGATCAAGTTGATATTAAATCAATAAAAGTAATATATTAAACTGCTTTATTTGGCAAGTAATTTTTATCTGATTCTTCAATCTAATTCTTTAATCTAATTATTCATCTAATCTACCCTAGATAAATTGAATAAATATTCTATTAACTACTCTATCAAACTACTCCATCAAAAAAATTACATCATAATAGATTGACTGATCCACTTTAGGTTTAAGTGTGATGTAAAATGGGCTGAAAAACTCTAAAAATTTAACCTAAAATTTAATCTCAAAAGTCTAATAAACTCAGATTATTATATCGGAAATTAACTTTTCCAACACAATAAACTACAAAGCCATAGTTTCCAGTATTCTTGCCAAAGGGTCGCAATTATTTTGACCCAAATTGAGGCGCAAAAAATCTTTATGTCAAATTTTGAACTCCTATTAACATTATTGTTACAGCTAACAATTATTTTAGCTACTTGTCGGTTGGTTGCCTTTGTGGCGAAACGTTACTTTGGGCAAACCGATGTAGTTGGTGAAATGATTGCGGGGATTATGCTGGGACCTTCATTATTTGGGGTCATTGCGCCGCAGCTACAGCAAAAGTTATTTCCCAGTGCGGCGATTGTCATGGATGCAACTCATAAAATTCCTAATCCTTCCATGTCCGTGCTTTTTGCCCTGAGTCAAATCGGCTTGATCATTTATATGTTTTTGATCGGCTTAGAAATGAATACAGATATTTTGCGTCATCGGGCTAAAAGTGCCAGTTTGGTATCTTTCGCGGGGATTATCACGCCATTCATTTTAGGGGGAACTGTAGCGCTGAGCCTTTACGGTAGCGGGAATCTGTTTGGTGCAAAGGTAACCCCTTGGGCAGCGGCTTTGTATCTGGGGGCTTCAATGTCAATTACCGCATTTCCTATGTTGGCGCGGATTTTACATGAGAAAGGTTTAACAAAAACGCGGTTTGGTACTTTGGTTTTAGCCGCTGGTTCCCTAGATGATGCAGTGGCTTGGTGTTTGCTGGCACTGGTTTTGGCAAGTATCCAAAGTTCCCTAAATATCGCCATTTTAGCCATTGGGGGAACGTTAGTTTATGTACTCTTCATGTGGTTTGTGGGACGCAGAATGTTATGGATGTTTACGCGGTGGTATCGTCGTGATGGCACAGTCACCATTGAAATTCTGACATTTCTACTCATTGTGGTGATGTTATGTGCTTCTTTTACGGACTTTATCGGGGTGCATGCGGTCTTTGGGGCGTTTATTTTGGGGGTAGTGATGCCTCGGGGGCACTTTGCTGAAGCGGTGCGTCATCATCTGGAATATCTCACCACCGCTTTATTAGTGCCCATCTTTTTTGTTTTCTCTGGCTTGAATACTCAAATCGGTTTAGTTAATACACCACAACTTTGGGGCTTAACCTTACTTATTACACTGATTGCCATTTTAGGGAAAGGAATTGCTTGTACATTAGCCGCAAAATGGTCCGGTGAATCTTGGCGGGAATCAGCCACCATTGGCGCTTTGATGAATGCCAGAGGACTAATGGAATTGATTATTTTGAATATTGGTTTAGAGCAGGGTTTAATTACCCCTACTCTATTTACGATTATGGTTTTGATGGCAATTACCACCACTTTAATGTGTTCGCCCTTGGTAAATCTGATTGGTGTATCCCGTCATACGGAAGGGATTACGCCTGGAGCGCTACCAATGGATCATCCTGAGAGCAAGTTATAGTTGGCAAATCAAGAAACTAACCTACGGGATTTGTAATTCAACATCTATGATGCAATTTCTTGCATTAGCTCCTCCCAAGCAGCGGCAGGATCAGCAGCAGTGGTGATTTGCCGACCAATCACCAAGTAATTTGCTCCCTTCCCTAAAGCTGCTTTTGGGGTGAGGGTGCGCTGTTGGTCCCCTGATGCCACCCCTACGGAACGAATGCCCGGAGTCACAAGTTGAAAAGAATCCGATAGTACGGGTCGTAATTGATCTAATTCTTGGGGCGAACACACCGAACCAGCAATACCAACGGATTGAGCTAACTTCGCTAAATGTTCCACATACTCAGCAACGGACAAATTAACTTGCATATCATCTCGTAAAGCCGCCGCCGGAATACTAGTCAATAAAGTGACCGCTAAAAGTTGCGTATTAGTGCCAAAAACCTCAGTTTGAGCGGCTTCTAACATTGCTTTGCCGCCTATACCGTGAATCGTTAGGAAGTCAACACCATAACCTGCCGCTACTCGACAAGCTGCCCCGACAGTATTAGGAATGTCGTGTAATTTTAAATCGAGAAAGATTTTTTTCTGACGTTCTTTGAGAATGGGTAAAATCTCATGCCCAGCGGCAATAAATAATTCTAAACCAACTTTCCAGAATTGAACTTCTGGTAGTTGATCACATAGCTGGAGCGCCTCGGCAGTATTGGGTACATCCAACGCTACGATGATTTTTTCAGCAGCAGATTGATGTACAGGTTTATTCACAGCATCAGAAGACATAGGGATTTAGTGAGTTATTTAGTGAATCATAAGGTCAAAGCATTAAACACATCAATCATAGTTTTAAAATCTTCAGAATTCAGCCTAAAAAATACCACAATCATCGCTGTCGCTATGGTTTACGTTATCACCTAATTACCATTTTGCATGATTGTAAAGAATAAGAGAATAATCATTTAGGTAGCTAGACACAATTAAAAACCAAAAACAAATGCTTTGGCACTCGTTGCACACGTACTAGGTAATTTGGGGTTTCATATTTAATTTTTCTTGGTTACTTAGTTCTTGCTTTGCATGAGTATAAAAACTGAATGAATAATCGCACAATTTACATTAAAACGTGTAATACATCGCTTTAGCAGAAAAGAAAATATTTATTGACAATATAGAAATAATATGATTAAGCTTATACTGTGATACAGACTGACACTGCGGGAATAACGCGGGAATAACGTATTTTTATTTGATGCTGATTGGCTCTTTTAGGAGTGTAGAGTTAGATGGTTAAATGTATAAATCAGCATAATAATTGAAAGTTTAATGGGGATAAATTCTCTAAGAATCTCTAATTCTGAGTAAGTCTCTCCCGAATTTCTCTGTCTATTACATAAAATGAGTAGGCAAATGGTTATTAGATAGCTTGGTATTGCTTGTAGCGCAGCAATTCAATAGCAGTTTTAGATTCAGTTTCCATAGTTTAGGGAATAGACTATTTAGCCTGGGGATTTGCGATTTCAAGACATGTCTAAAGATTCAAAGTCATTAAAAATAGGGATATAAGAATAAGCGCTTTACCCCTGTTTTATTGCGGAAATCTAAATTAATTAGAGATGTTCGTGAATTCATCTATCTGTCGTCCTTTTGTTTTTACAAAAGAATTATTTCCATAGACATTATCTAGAATTTTTACTCACAATAATCATTCAGCACACTGCTGTCTTAAATAGGCTCATGACTATCAAACCGTCTCAGCTCAGCTTTGCTTTGTCTACTATTTCTAATGGCAAAACTGCTAAATTTTGCCAAGCTAGAAGTATCGTTGTCTTTGATAGTCGTGTGCAAGATCTGGATGTTCTCTACAGAGCGTTACGACCGAGTACGATCGCCTATACCATCTCACCAGAAGAAGATGCGCTTAATGTCATCACGCATTTGTTGGCTGAGACTGGAGCGCAAAAACTAGCGATCGTGGCTCATGGGGAATCAGGGGTGGTCCATGTTGGCGCACATGCGCTGACTTTGGAAGAGGTACAGTCCAGATCGGCGCTTTTACAGGAGTGGTGTGTCCAAGAGATTGATCTGTATAGTTGTGAAGTTGGTGCAGACAAAGAATTTTTAGCAGAGCTAGAAAGAGTAACCAAAGCAGAAGTGTTTGCCTCTTCCAATTTAGTTGGTGCGGCAAAGCGGGGCGGCAATTGGGATCTAGTCTCTAATTCAGGGCAGCAGGTGATCCATTCACCTTTGCTAATAGAATTTTTAGGGGATTATACCGATGTTCTGAATGATGTTTATGCTTCGACTGGAAATGATTTTACTACGGGTTTAGGCGCTCAGGGACAAACGTCGAATACGTCACCATTCAATGACAACATCTACATTACAAACCAAAATCAAATTCAAGCTGGAGATATCTTTGATGGTGGTGCTAGTTATGATCAAATTGCGCTATATGGTGTAACTTTTTTCTTTCTAACAGATGCCCAACTTGTAAATATCGAAAGGATTCTTGTTGCCTCCGCACCCTCATCCGTCACCATTAATCTGAGCAATCAAACTGAAGGTTTTGATATTTATGGCACTCCCCTTGCCGATCAAGTGACGGGCGGTTCAGGAAATGATTTCCTCTACAATTTAGGTGCGGGAGCAACGTTTAATGGCGGCGGCGGCACCAACTCCATTCAGTTAACCAGCAGCTCAACTAATCTCAATAACGCCACTGATGCCCAAATTGTCAACGTACAAAACATTGATGGTAATGCTGTCACAAATGCTCTCACAATTAATCTCAGCAATCAAACTGAGGGGTTTGTCATTTCCAGTAATAGCTATGGCAGTGGTTCGATTATTGGTAGTCAAGGTAATGACACCATAAACTATTTCGGCGGTTTAGGGACTACATATAATGGCGGGACTGGAACTAATCGTATTGTTATAAATGCTAACCCAACAGACCTTAATAACGCCACAGATGCTCAGATCTCGAATATTCAGATAATCGATGTATCTGCGCCTACTGGAGTTAACCTAAGTAATCAAACTGAAGGTTTTACTATTAACGGCTCTGCCAATGGAGAGATAATCATTGGTAGTGCAGGTAACGACACCATCAATGGCTTTGCTGGTATAGATACTGTAGATGGTGGGGCTGGCACCGATACCATTGCCTTAACTGGAACTTCAACCAATCTCAATAGCGCCACCGATGCCCAGATTGTTAATATTGAATCGATTACTACTTCAGCAGCAGCAACGATCAATCTTAGTAATCAAACTGAAGGTTTTAACATTACAGGAAGCGGTGGTGTCGATACTATTACGGGCAGTGCAGGGGCTGACAATATCAATGCGGGGAGTGGCAACGACACCATCAATGAATTTGTGGGTGCGGATACCATAGATGGTGGGGCAGGCACCGATACAATTGTTCTTAGCACCTCAAGTATTACTAGCGCCACCGATGCCCAGATTGTTAATGTTGAAACGATTACAGCTTCGGCAGCAGCAACAATTAACCTCAGTAGTCAAACCGAAGCTTTTACCATTACAGGCAGTAGTGCTGCGGATACGATTACAGGTGGTGCTGGGGCGGATACCATCGTTGGGTTTGTGGGGGCAGATACTGTAAATGCTGGGGCTGGTACTGACACCATTACCTTAACTGCCACTTCAACTAATCTCAATAGCGCTACCGATGCACAAATTACCAATGTGGAAGCTATTTCCGCATCTGGTGCAGCAGCAGCCGTAACTATTAACCTCAGCAGTCAAACCGAAGGCTTATCAATCACAGGCAGTAGTTCGGCGGATACGATTACGGGCGGTGCAGGTAATGACATCATCAATGGTTTCGTTGGGGCGGATATTGTAGATGGCGGTGCTGGAACCGATACCATTCTCTTAACTGCCACTTCAACTACGCTCAATAGCGCTACTGATGCACAAGTTGCCAACGTGGAAGCGATTGATGCCTCTAGTGCCTCTGGGGTAACGATTACGCTGACCAATCAGACCGAAGGGTTCTCAATCACAGGCAGTAGTACTGTCGATACGATTACGGGTGGTTCGGGTAACGATATTATCAATGGGTTTGCTGGTGCAGATACAGTAGATGGTGGCATTGGCACAGATACCATTGTTTTAACTGCCACTTCAACTACTCTAAATAGTGCTACCGATGCCCGGATTGTTAATGTTGAGGCTATTTCTGCATCTGGTGCAGCCGCAGCCGTAACGATTATTCTAACTAACCAAACTGAAGGATTTACGATTACAGGCAGTGGTTTTGCCGATACGATTACAGGCAGTACAGCAGCGGATACGATCAATGCTGGGGCTGGTAACGACACCATTAATGGCTTTGCTGGTGCAGATACTATAGATGGCGGCGCTGGAACCGATACCATTCTCTTATCGGCGACTTCAACTACTCTAAATAGCGCTACCGATACCCAGATTGTTAATATTGAAGCGATTACAACTTCAGCAGCAGCAACAATTAACCTTAGCAGTCAAACCGAAGCATTCTCAATTACAGGCAGTGGTTTTGTCGATACGATTACAGGCAGTACAGCAGCGGATACGATCAATGCTGGGGCTGGTAACGACACTATTAATGAATTCGTGGGTGCAGATACCGTAGATGGTGGGACAGGCACCGATACCATTGTTTTAACTGCCACTTCAACTAATCTCAATAGTGCTACCGATGTCCAGATTGTTAATGTTGAAGCGATTACGGCTTCGGCAGCAGCAACAATTAACCTCAGTGGTCAAACCGAAGCTTTTAGCATTACAGGCAGTAGTGCTGCGGATACGATTACGGGCGGTAGTGGGGCGGATACCATCGTCGGGTTTGTGGGGGCAGATACTGCAGATGGTGGGGCAGGAACCGACACCATTGTTTTAACAGCCACTTCAGCTAATCTCAATAGCGCTACCGATGCCCAAATTGCCAACGTGGAAGCTATTTCCGCATCTGGTGCAGCAGCAGCCGTAACTATTAACCTCAGCAGTCAAACCGAAGGCTTATCAATCACAGGCAGTAGTTCGGCGGATACGATTACGGGCGGTGCAGGTAATGACACCATCATTGGTTTCGTTGGGGCAGATATTGTAGATGGCGGTGCTGGAATCGATACCATTCTCTTAACGGCGACTACAACTACGCTCAATAGCGCTACCGATGCC
>JBIKNH010000258.1:0-5200 GCA_044358815.1 Pseudanabaenaceae cyanobacterium
AGGTCGAACTCTCCACAGGCGTGAATTTGGGTATGCCCTACCCTATTTAGACCCTTAGCTAAGATATTCAGAGCCGCATTGTGGTCACGGTCTAATACAGTGCCACAATGCCCACAGTGATGGGTACGCTGACTCAGTGTTTTGACAACTTGCTTACCGCAATGTGAACAATTCTGGCTCGTATATTGGGGAGGCACTGCAACAGTAACCTTGCCAAACACCTTGCCAAAATACTCAACCCAATCCCGAAACATTGACCAACTGGCATCACTGATTGACTTAGCTAATTTGTGATTTTTGACCATATTCCGCACTTGCAAATCCTCATAGGCAATCAGGTCGTTAGACCTTACTACGCACCTTGCAGTCTTTACCGCAAAGTCTTTACGCTGCCTACTCACTTGCAAATGCTTCTTTGCTAACCGTTTAATTGCTTTACGACGATTAGCTGACCCCTTCTTTCGCTTAGAAACTTTGCGCTGCAACTTTTTAAGTTGACGCTCTGACTTTCTAAGATAGCGAGGATTCTCAACAATTTGACCATTACTACCGGTATAGAAGTGGTTCAAACCCACATCTAAGCCGATCGTGGTTTTAGATGGTTCAAGTGGTTCACGCCGCTCCACATCGACACAGAACTGAGCATAATAACCATCAGCACGGCGCAGCAGTCTGATACGTTTAATCTGCTCAATCTGATAGAAGTTAAGGTCACGGCTACCAACTAATTTGAGTCTGCCAATCTTGAAGCCATCAGTCAAGGTTAGGTATTTCCTGTCTTCAGAAAGTTTCCATCCTGTAGTTTTGTACTCCACAGAATGACCACGCTTCTTAAATTTAGGAAAACCTTTCTTGCCTGACACCTTCTTTTTGCAGTTCTCAAAAAAGCGATTTATTGCTGACCATGCCCTCTCTGCACTAGCTTGTCTGGCTTGCGAGTTTAGTTTTTTAGCAAACTCAAACTCTTTAGCAAGTAGAGCACAATACTTATTGAGGTCATACTTATCGCTATCCTTGACATCCATCCATAGCCTCAAAGCCTTATTACGGACAAACAAAGCAGTACGAATCGCCTCGTCAATGAGGTTGTACTGCTCTGTTTTGCCTTTTAGTTTTGCTTCGAGGACTAACATGGATTTGTAAAATCTTATGCTGTATATCGTAGCATAGATTAAGTAAAGCCTTGCTGGAAGCACGGGGTTTTAAACCCACTTTTTTGATAAATTTATTATTGCAAACACCCAAGGACACCAGAGAAGAGGTTTAGTTCCCCTAATCTGGTGTCTCGCTTTTTCTGGTTAATCTTCTGAACATGAATCATAATGAAGATGATCCTTCATGTTCATTGGCAACTTACTAACCACCAGCATTTTAACTATTACCGTTGATTCCCAAGACACCCCCCTGATTTTGCCGACCGCTCTGAGGTTTACCTTGGCGTTGTCCACCACGATTCCCTCTACGTTCCTGCATCATCTTTTCCATTTGTGCCCGCTGCTCAGGGGTCAAAACATCACGCATCTTTGTCATGCGGTCAAATTGAACCTGGGCGATGCGGTTCTTAATTCCTTGGATTTTATCAAAATTACTTTGAAGTTGCTGAGTGGAAGCATTATTCTGCAAAAGATTCTTCCGTTCCTGCTGGGCTTGGCGCATCTCTTGACGCAAAGGCTTCATCTTGTCTTGAGTATCTTTGTGAATGTTTTGCATTCGTTGTTTTTGTTCGGGAGTCAAATTTAATCGATCCATCACCCGCCCTTGCCGTGAGCCACCCCCGCCGTAGTTACCCTGGGCAGAAGCACTACTGGCACTGATCACAGGAGCAAGGGAAATACTGGCGGTGACAATGGCAGCAAGTAGAACATTTAAAGCACGCATATGAGTCTCCTTAATTATCTTTAGGTATTAGGATTAACGAAATTAGAGAACTAACCAGAATTCTGTTTGATGGTCAGTGGAGTTGATGGAACTAATGGGAAGAGTATTACAGCTTAAGACCCGATTGATTAAGGAACAGTTTCTTTTTATCTATCAATCATCTATCAATCATCTGTTGATAATTCAAGCAAATAATCTAAGGGAGTAACTGAAATCAAGAACTCAAGCCTTTAATACAAAAATGTTTTTAGTAGTCAGTGTTTTTAGTGGTCAATTGTTCTAACTCTCAACTTCCACGGATGGAGATTGAGGATAGTTCTGCCGATTACCACGCCGCTGACCATTGCCTTCGGAACTTTTATCTTCGGAACTTTCCCGCTGATGATTGCGTTGTCTATTCCGTTCACTACCACCCTCTCTCCCGAACCTTTGCCGCCCCGACTTTGCGGAGGTATTCACTCGTGAGAGTTGTTCAGGAGTTAACACATTCCGAACTGCACCAGCTTGAGCCGAACGAACTTGTTCAATCTGTTTATTGAGATCTTGGATTCGATTCGAGTTAGCTTGCAATTCGCTCTGTGAAGCATTATTACTCCTTAAAGTCTTCCGCTCTTTTTGTGTCTGACGTAGGGAGTTCTGTAATGGTTTTAACTGTTCCCGATATTGTTGATTAATAGTTTGAATTTGCTGTTTTTGTTCAGGGGTGAGATTCAATTTGTCAGACATTCTTCCTTGAGGTGCGCCACCACCGCGATAGTCACCTTCTGCAAAGGCATTACTAGTGATAATGGGAGCAATAGCAACGCTGACGGTCACAATAGCGGCAAGCATGGCGTTTAAAGCACGCATGGAAACTCTCCTAGAGAAGACTAAATTTACAGGGCTATTTACAGGGCTGGTCCGATTGATTGGTCAAATTATTGAGATTTAATTACTGAAGTTTAATTACTCAAGTATTAACGCTGAAGTATCACCGTGGAAAACATTATGGAGAACTTCATTTCATCAATTGGGGCTTATGTAATGTATAGACTGGTCAATGGTTATTATGGTTCACTCAATTCAGAAACTTCATTGTATTGGTACATTAAGTTGATCTCTGCTTCTAGATCCAGTTCATCATGGTTGATTAGCTGAGATTCTTCTGAGGTAATGCCTAAGTCATTGGCTTCTGTACTATGATCCGTAGACCAAACCGAGACCAGAGTTTTCTCTATAACTTCTTCCTCGGCAACGGTGAGATGCGGTGCATTCGGACGCAACCACAACGCACCAGCCCCACTAAAACACAGTAGAGCTAAGGGAATTGTCAGCCACCACTTTCTGTGACTCGGATTAGAGTGATCGCTATACGTCGCAGGGGTATTTACAGAATTGACTAAATTAACCGATTTAGTTTCTGAATTTGGCTCTGACAGGGGCATTGCCATAATTTGTGCCATCAGGTTGTCTTCTAAATCCGGTCGTGCCGTGGGCACAGCGGCAGTATGCTCTTTCAAAAATGCTGTTAGGTGCTGATCCTTGTCATTAGCACCCCGAGGCGACAACCATGAAAAAATACTCATAATTCAACTCCTTGCGCTTGCAGAAATTGCCGCACGGCTCCACGAGCATGAAATAAACGTGACTTCACCGTACCGACAGGAATTTTCAAAATCTCAGCAATTTCTTTCTGCGGCATATCTTCGAGATCATGCATCACCAAGACAAAACGATGCTCATCCCGTAATGTTGCTAGGGCACGATGCACTACATCTTGATAATGCAGATTTTGGAGCGGCGGATTACTCTGACCTGAGACAGCAGCGCCATCGATCATGTCCTCTAATTGTTCTGAGGTACTGAAATGGTGTTGTCGTTCTCGTTTTTGCGCCAACTGACGGCGGCTGTCCGTCGCTACATTAACCGTAATGCGATATAGCCAGGTGGAAAATTGAGCCGATTGCCGAAATCCTGCCAAGCCTTTCCACGCTTTCAGGAATACTTCCTGCACCAAATCATCCAAATCAGCACCATCACAGAGCCGAAATAAAGTAGATCGGACTTTTTGCTGATGGCGACGATATAGCTCCCGAAAAGCCTGACGATCCCCCTGACCACAGGCTTGGACTAAAGCGTGATCCCCCGCTGCACCGTAGGATAATTCTTGCGGAACGATTGCCATAGTTTTTGAAGTCGTTGCAGGGGATGCCTTCGGTTCTGGGCTATTTGTTTCGGGTCTATTTATCTTAGGACTATTTGTTTGGGGACTATTGAGTTTTAAGTAATTAGGTTTTGGGTTAAAGCGGGAAAAGCTTAAACAGGGGTTAACAGGATTCACGGCAAATACCGAAATGGCTACCAAAGTGGCTGAGGTAAGCCCAAAAAGCTAAGGATCACCAGTTTACTCAATGCCATTCGCGGCAGAGCTATCAGGTTTAGCTAACTTCTGGTCTTAGGGTTAAAGGTTTGGACTCAGCCGCGTAGCTATTAGTTCACGGGATCAACGGATCTGATCAGAATTATTGAGCTATTGAGCATAAAGCATCATAGTTAACAAACCCTGTTGACCCACCAAAATTTCCCGCAACAGGCTAAACAGCCCCACTGCAATAATTGGGCTAACATCAATGCCACCTAAAGGCGGGACTATTTTGCGAGTCAGGGCTAACAGTGGCTCGGTGGGGATCACCACCAGATTATAGGGAAAATTTTGGGCGGGGAGTTGAGGATACCAAGTCATGACAATGCGTAACACATTGCACAAAATCATCAGCCCCAAGAATAAGCTAAGGGCGGCAGTACCAAGGCTTAGGGTGTCTACGGTCATGGGATCTGTGGGGCGTTAGTAAGGATAGCGGTGGGGTGTGGCAGAAGTTCTGGCAAAAGTGAAATGGTGAGTCTTGCCAATTAGTTTTGCCAGTTAAGTCTTGTCAATTGGTTTCTCTTGTCAATTGGTTTCACAAAACCACCGGCTATCATTCTAGCAGTCTTGCCCAAAATCCTATGGAGTGGTAGGTGCATGATGGTGAAAGGCGCACCCCTAGGGTTAGGAATTAGTTACAGGGGGAATCACAAGGGGTTGGTTTAGTGAAGATTTGGTTAGGGTTCAGAGTTACGCATCATGGTTAATACAGGCACACAAGCGCCGATACAAGAAGCAATCCCAGCAATGCTTGCGAAAATGTGGGGGAATTGCCAATACTTGATCAGTTCATCGGTGGCTGGAGGCAAGGTCAAAAGCAAAATGCCAGTGATGCCAAATCGTACAAAAATCTGAGTCATATAGCAAAGCCTAAATACGATCCTGCATGTAGTAAAACTACATTGCCCTCTAAACATA
>JBIKNH010000259.1:0-5170 GCA_044358815.1 Pseudanabaenaceae cyanobacterium
TTTGGCATCCTTGGTTAGATTCACTTGGGTGGCTAGACCAGCGTTAAGAATTTCTGTGCGTTCACTGCGGGCGGTGGTGTCTTTGGGATTGTCTTGTTCGAGCCATAGGGTGTAGGCTGCCACAGCATCGTACCAATAGCCGTTTTGCTTGTACCAACGGGCTTTTTCTAAGTTGTTCATCCCTGCTAACTGTTGAGAAATTTGGGGATCTTTAGCCTGCCACATCACTGCGGCATTAGCATTGGCGGTGTTGCTACCACTGGCGCTTTGCCACCGAATTTGCCACCGTTGGGGTTGTCCAGGTTTTAGCTCCACTTCTGAGGGTAGGGTGAACCGATAGAGTCCGGGGCGATCTGTGACTAATTCGGTTCTGTAAATTGGGCTAGCCTCTTCGGTAGCACCGTCTCGTAAAACAAAAGTAACTTTAAATTGCTGACTGTCTTCGCCACTGGAACCAGTCACATACCAGTAAAACGTGGGACGACTGACAGAAGTACGGGAGCCATCCTCCGGTGACAGTAGGATAATCCGAGGGAAGCTGTCCATACACTTGGTAGGACTGGTGTTGGAGGGATTGGTTGTCAGTGTGGCGATGGTGGCACAGATAGTCCCCCTGGTTGCGCCGCCGGTGCTAGCAGAGCCTGGCATTCCTAAGCCGTAAGTACTAGCTTGTTGGGCAAAACTAGCCTGAGTGGTGCTCCCCAGCCCTAGACCAACTCCTAGGGTTAAAAAGCTACTTAAACCAATGGTGGTTAAAAATTTTTGGGGCAGAATGGCAGAGGGGAAAAACATAAACTACTCCTGATAAATTTCTGGATCTATGGGCAACTGATGGCAAAGAAGATGTTTAACGGAATCTCAAATGAGTGTTTCTAGTTCAGTTTCTCTAGACTAGTTTCTCTAGAAATGGTATCAAACCAATATTTCAGTAGTAGATTTTGAGATCAAAGCCCTTAAAATGCATGGTGATTACAATAATTCAAAATAATTCACAATCACTTTCAAATATCCCTAACCCGAATGCTAATCACAGCTTGCCTCAAATGCTTCCCCTGGTAAATGTTAATCATTACTTTAAACAACCACTTGCAAAATAAGGGTCTTAAAGTGTTTACCAGTTGAGGCTTGCTGTAACTTTCTGTAGGATTAACCCGTAGGACTAATCTGAGTTTTTTAGAATTTTCTGGTCTATTAGCGACGTAACTGTTAGCAAGTGATTACCAACGTATCGGAGCGGAACTCGTATTACAACCCATACTGATTATTTTTATGATGGGTTTCTAATGGTTGGAGTTATCTAAAATCATGAGTTAAAAATCATGAGTTAAATATTACCCAGGGAATATGCCTTAATAAATGTCACCTGACAAATATTACCTAATAAATATTATCTAGTAATTACTATCCAGTGATTATTATCCAGTTGTATGTGACTGATCCATGGTCAAAATCTCGCACTCCAAGATCTCGCAATAATTCTATTTTATGCAGTGATAATATGCCAAGCAAATCTTTAAATCTGCTTCAACCCTAATCTACCTAATCTAATTTACTTGACCTAGTTCACTTCATAAGTTAAACAGCAGGTTAAATACTAGGGTAATAGTCGTTAATCTCAGGGGTAAAGTTCCCCATCACCAGATGCCCATCATCAAATGTACTTAGCCAAGATGAGGGTCAAGACTAGGGTAAAACCTGAGGTACAAAGTTCATGATCGGCAAAGACACAGGAGCACCTTCGGGCTGAGCAGAGGACTGATTAGAGGGCTGATGGAGGGGTAGGTTAATTGGCGCAGTGATTTTTTGCAACAAATGATGGAGGCGAGTTTGTCCCAGGGGATGGGCACTAAAAATTCCCTGACTACTCAAGCCACTGGTGAGTAAACGTAATAGTTCCTGTTTGACTGTTAAGGTTAGGCGTTGGTTGGTGGTTCTGGGGTTTTGTTCTAGCCATAGGATGTAGGCGGCGACTGCATCATGCCAGTAGTAGTTACGGCTATACCACCTGGCTCTGGCTAATAAGTCTAGTTGTTGCCAGTTAGTGGGGTATGTTTTCTTAGTTTCCCAGAGAATCGCACTGTTGGCGCTGGCGGGTTTGCTGCCGTCGGCTTGTTGCCACTGCACTTGCCAACGCTGATAAGTGCCCCGTTGCAATGCAATTTCCGGTGGCAGCGTGAACCGATATAGTCCCGATGCGGTGATCTTCATCGTGGACTGATAAACCACAGTGGTGTCCCGTTCTGCCGTCGCAAATATCTGTAATTTAAGTTGCAAAGGTTGTTCCTGAGGCTGAATGCTGTCCGTGACATACCAGTACAACGTGGGACGCTCCACTGAAGTCCGCCCACCATCATCAGGACTAAGCAAAATTACCCTGGGGAAGTTACTCAAACAGTTGTGGGGCGCTTTTCCTTGGGGTAGTAAACAAATCATGCCATTGCTACCAGCGGGTAAGGCAGGCACTGCTAAGCCGTAGGGAGTGGCGCGATGTGGTTTGCTGTCGATGCCGCTGCTACTTCCTGGGTTGTCGGGCGCTCCACCAAAAACACCATCTTGCATTGGCTGTATGGTTCTGGTGCCGCGCATGTTTTCTGGATTGATTGGTTGAGCGGGCGGACCAACCTCTGGATTGCGCCTTGTGGGTAATTCTGGCTGGTGACGAGTGCCGCCGCCACTACCTGCGGTGCTGGGCAACCCCAAACCGTAGTCTTGTCTTGGTTGTGCGGTTGTGGGATGGGGGAGACTTAGCCCTAATCCCAGAGTCATGGTTATTAGGGGGAAAATTGAGGGGCTGTAATAGTATCGAACCATGGCAGATTCTCCCGCAGA
Source organism: Pseudanabaenaceae cyanobacterium (assembly GCA_044358815.1). Lineage (GTDB taxonomy): Bacteria > Cyanobacteriota > Cyanobacteriia > Pseudanabaenales > Pseudanabaenaceae > JBAXSK01. The sequence goes on from JBIKNH010000259.1 coordinate 2,830, forward strand.
ATGAGGTAATGGTTGAGGAATGACGGAACACCTGACTAATACCACATAGGGGAGTTTGTGAATATTATGAATATTTTCGATTGCTGTGAACTCCCTCTTATAGTTTCTTAACTAAACCTTTAATTAGGTTGTCAGATAGATCTTAAAACTAGGGTCTCTCTGCAATGGTTATTACTTAGAGCGTGTTTGAGAAGTTTTGATCCCCCTAAATCCCCCTTAGAAAGGGGGACTTTTTTAGTCTTTTCCCACCTTTTTAAGGGGGGCTAGGGGGGATCAATCATTGTTTTTAGCGAATATGTAGACTTCCCAAACACCCTCTTAAGTACTTTTACTAAACCATTCATACTTCTCATAAATTCTCATGAATAATTACCCGTCTGAAACAATTTGAAAACAAGGTTTACATCCTAAATTTGCAGTAATTTGGGACTAATTTCAGCCTAGGCTTGGAATAAATTAGAATGCGATCAAAAATCTCAGCATCATGGAACTAAGTTGAGGTCATTATGTCTGACTGATTATGTCTAATTGTTGGGGTTAGTGTATGTGTTGTGATCAACCATGACAATTTTTATATGCTTTTTTTATATGCTTTTGGATGCAGGTTCTTATTTAGTTTTTAATTAAGTTGGTTGAAATGAGTTGACATTCAGTTTTATCCTTAGTTGCCCCTTTCCCGAACCTCCCGAACCACTAGATGATTTTGCCTAAAAATTATGCCTAAGAATACCTTTCCCTGCCATCACTATGTACTACCGTATTTTCTGCCGCTGACCATGAGTTTAGCTGTGGGTGCAATTCTATTACCGAGTGCTGGCAGTTGGGCTGATACGAGATTTGGTGAACCAGGTATTGCGGGATCACCTGGACAGGACGGGCGCACTGGTAATACCGAAAACCCTATTCAGATTAATGCTGACGGCACACCCCAAACCTATAACCTACGCGGCGGTGATGGGGAAGATGGCACCGATGGTGGTATTGGTCAAGATGCTACTGCCTGCGAACAACCCCAATGGACCGAATTTTCATTGGTGGGAGCATCAGGGGGTAACGGGGGACGCGGTGGTAGTGGTGGCAACGGTGGTGATGGCGGCAATGTCACAATCTTTTTTAACAACATAGCGAACCTTAGGCAAATTCAGATTGTGAATGATGGTGGTAAGGGTGGACGCAGTGGTCGCGGTCAAGTGGGTGGGCGCGGTTGTACCTGCACTATGCCGCAATGGACAGTCAGTTACTGTAAGTATGAGCGGTTCCGTCGTCCAGTGATAGCAGCGGGGAGTCCGCCACCAAGTCCAGAGTCTCGGCGGTGGCGCAGTGATGGTTCTGGCTCTGGGGTTTGTCGCGCCAATACAGAAGGTTTTAGCTATACCAGTGATTCTTACCTTCAGGATTGGCAACGTTATCGGAATCAACCCTGGGTGAGTGGCAATTGGGAATATCGAATAGAACGTAAACTAAGTTACAGAAACTCATACACCTGTCAGTCTGGCACAAATGGCGCTCCGGGAAGTACTGGCAACTATGGACGCAGAGGCAACTATGGACAAATTACCCTTGTGCCTGTGCCATCAATTCCTAATGAAAGACTATCCGCTATGGCATTATTAGGGGATGCTGTGAATAAAACCGAAACCCTTGTGGCAAATATTTGGGAAACCAGGACAGGATTACGGCGGCTCCTAGCAGGTGGTTCCCAAGTTAGTGATAGTTATAGATTTTTAGCTGAGACTGTTCGCCCCCGTCATCGCATTGAATGGGCAGCGAAGGGCACACCGCAAACCTTAGGCATAGAATTAGTGCCTGTGGGCGGTCAGTTGGGTATTGATGGCAATGGTGCCGCTCAGTTCTCTTGGCAGATTCCTGATACCATTGAATATGAAACGCTCACAAGTAGCGATAACGTTGCTGTGGCAAGAATTACTGGTGGTTTTGCGCCGCCACGCTTGACGAGTTTTATCGTTGCTGGGGGATTCAATGGACAGGGGCGCGATATGACCCTAAATCTGGTGGATCGCGGTACTTTGCGGCAACTGTTGCGCAGTAGTGAAGTGACGCTAATTTGTGAAAGCCGCCAGTCCGCCATTGGCACGAGAAGCGAAAATTATCAAGAACGGCAGCGGATGACTTTTACGATTCCCCCAAATCAACAGCAGCCGAATAATGGGATGAAGATTTCTAGGGTTGATAATGGTGACCAATATGAGATTCCCGTCGGACGCTATTGCTATCCTTGGTTAAAACCTGGTTACGAAGTACGCATTAAGACAGAAATTAAGCAAACTATCAAGGCGGGGCGCACTGTAGCCCAAAATCTGGAGTTTGTGACGCAAATGCC
>JBIKNH010000077.1:0-17500 GCA_044358815.1 Pseudanabaenaceae cyanobacterium
GATACCCTTCCTTGGCTAAAAGACTGCGCTCTTAACGATCAGAATGAATATGTGCGAAGGGCGGCGGTACAAGAGATTGCCCAAGGCTGGAAAGATGACCTACAAACGTCTGATTTTTTATGCGATCGTGCTATTCACGATCCCTTTAAACGTACAGAAAGTTGGGAAACTAATCCCCGCCAAGCCGCACTAGAAGCAATCCTCGAACATTACAGCGACAAACCGCAAACACTGGAATTATTGAAGACAGTCTCTAACAACGATCCAGATGAGAAGTTAAGAAAATTTGCGAAAGAAAAGCTTGCAAAATTACAGCAGTCAAATCCAACTGCATAACCTGTTGCCGCAAATCTCGCACCGTCCCTAAAACCTTGACCGAACATCACACCTAAACTGCAACAATCTAAAAAAGTAGTGTAAACAACATTTAACTGACATTACCAAGCAAATCTGTAAATTGTTGTGCTCAATAATTGTCATTATCAAAAATAGCTTTAAGCTTGTAGAGATAAACTTGATAATTACTGACAGATCGCACTGAGCCAAACCCACCCAGCCAAATCTGTCGAAATTTAGAAAACAAACTCAGAAAACAAATTTAGAAAATATTTACAAAGTACATCTATAAAACATCTATAAAATATTTTTAATCCAAACCTTAAGCCAACACAATCAAACATACCTACCCAACATCTATTACCAAACACCTATGTCTCATCCTTTACATCATTCCCATTACAACCATCACCGCCCAGCAGACCATCAAAGAGCCTCATTACATAGGTTCCCAAATACCAATAACCAAACCCCTCTGATTGCCCGCCTATTAAACTTATCCACTTATACCGCCACTGCTGGTTTAACTGCTGGTTTATGCGCCCTGGCTGCGTGTCTAGCTCCAGGGGTAGTTTCCGCACAAACAGAATCTATTACCACCGCTTCCAAAAATCCTATCTCTAACCCCACCGAAGCCGAACCTTGGATATCACAGGTTCGTTCCGTTTCAGAGTTAACCGATGTCCGTACCACTGACTGGGCTTATGGTGCATTAGATACCCTAGTGAATCGCTATCAATGTATCAATGGATTCCCTGATCGCACATTTCGCGGACGACAAACCCTGACGCGGTATGAATTTGCCGCCGCTCTGAATCAGTGTTTAGACCGATTAAATACGATCATTGCCCAAGGACAAGGGGAGCGGGTCAGTGTTTCTGACTTAACCAGTTTGCAACGGCTCCAAGCAGAATACAGCAACGAGTTAAGTCAACTTGTGGGGCGGGTCAATGCCTTTGAAGATAGAGTCAATCGCGTTGAAGCGCAACAGTTTTCCACCACAACAAAACTTTCCGGTGAAGCAATTGTTGCCACCAGCGGCGTATTGAGTCGAGGTAAAGACCCTCTGACTTCTCCCTTTGGCACAGGTTCAGCCAGTCAAAATCTGGTAATGCAAAATCGTGTGCGCCTCACCCTAGACACCAGTTTTTCAGGACGGGATCAACTGCGGACTAGACTGCAAATGGGCAATGCTCAGCCGCTTCTGACTACAGGCAACCTACCCAGCGGCGCGAATGCCCTTGCCAGTAATGAAGGTCGATTAGGATTTGACGACTCTAGTTTAGCCACCAACAATAATTCCGTTTTTCTTGACACATTATCCTATCGGTTCCCCTTATATCGGGTAGCACAGGTGACCGTATTCGCCAATGGTGGTAATCACTTTAATTATGCCGACACCCTCAATCCCTATTTTGATGATCAAGGGGGCGGCTCCGGAGCATTATCACGGTTTGGTGAACGCAATCCCCTATATAACATCAATGGCAATGGAGCCGGATTTGGGGTCAACTTCAAAGTCAACGACAATCTAAAATTTGATTTTGGCTACTTAGCGAACCAAGCCGCCACAGCCACCCAAGGACTCACCGGTGGCAACAGTTCAGCTTTAGCACAGGTGGTCTTCCAGCCTTCCGAAAACTTTAAACTAGGTCTTACCTATGTTTCCGCCTATAACGGTAGCACCGCTGGTCAGAATGGATTTCGTTATGGTGGTTCCGGACAAGCAACGGGATCATTCCAGTCAAATCTAATTGCTGGCGCTAATTTGTCCCCTGGTAACAACTTACCTAATACCCCAGTCAGCAGTAATTCCTATGGTGTTTCGGCATTTTATCAAGTTAACCCCAGCATAGCCTTGGGTGGTTGGGCTGGTTATACCACAGCGCGGCTTTTTTCCCTCGGTGACACCGAAACCTGGAATTATGCCCTAACCCTCGCTTTCCCTAATGCTTTCCGTGAAGGTAATTTACTGGGAATCGTTGCAGGGATTGAACCAACCCTTAAGGGAGTCCGCGCCTATAACGGCACTAACATTCCCATCAATAACAGTAGTGATGTGTGGCATCTGGAAGGTTTTTACCGCATGAACATCACGAAAAATATCAGTATCACCCCTGGTTTAGTTTGGCTGTTTAATCCCAACCAAGCCTCTAGCAATGGCGGACTGGTGATCGGTACAGTGCGGACTACCTTTAGTTTCTAGATTGGTTTCTAGATTGGTTTGTATAGCTTCAAGCAGTGAAGTTAGAGTTAGGACACAGGACGGACAGAGGACTTAGTTTCAGTATTAGTCAGGGGTTTTGAAGTATTTCAGGATCTCTGACTCAAGCCGTATCAAGTGACTAAGAGCGTGTTTGAGAAGTTTTGATCCCCCTAAATCCCCCTTAGAAAGGGGAACTTTTTTAGTCTTTTCCCAACCTTTTTAAGGGGGGCTAGGGGGGATCAATCATTATTTTTAGCGAATATGCAGACTTCCCAAACACCCTCTAAGATGAACAATGTGTTATATGGTCAAGCACAGTAAGTGTCATCTGGCAGGGTAACAATTCAAATACATCGGCAAATTTGATATTCGGAATTGTGGATTTAATAGATTAGATCAAAATGTGCTCGAAAGATTTCCACTCCGTGAACTTAATCCCCGGTTAATATAAGAAATAACTAAGAAACAAAATTAGGCAGTGATTCGGTAATCAGAGTTTTAGCTCCACAAGTTTCGTGGCTAAGTTCCGATAAACCTAAATCACTGCCTAACGACCGAAGAAGATTTCTTCTAGCAAGTATAGACAATCCTCAGACTGAGGTTGTTTTTAGTTCTTCTTAGGAGCTTCAGGGGCAGCAGCGCCATCCTTCTTAGCGGCATCAGGAGCAGCAGCACCATCTTTCTTAGCGTCAGGGGCAGCAGCGCCGTCCTTCTTAGCATCAGGAGCAGCAGCGCCATCTTTCTTGTCCTTAGCAGCATCAGGGGCAGCAGCGCCATCTTTCTTAGCGTCAGGAGCAGCAGCGCCATCCTTCTTATCCTTAGCAGCACCATCTTTAGCAGCGCCATCTTTCTTAGTGGCATCAGGAGCAGGGGTAGCAGCCTTATCCTTAGGAGCTTCAGGGGTGGCGGCGGGCTTAGCAGGAGCAGCAGGGGTAGCGGCAGGAGTTTCAGCGGGCTTAGGAGCTTCGGTGGAGCAAGCAACAGAGCCTAAACCTAAAGCGGATACCAATAAAAGAGCTTTCCAGTTCATAGAACGTGTTCGTAGTATTTGTGAATTGTTAGTTATTTCAGGGACGTTGCATTGTGTTAGTCGGCACTAGTCTGGCTAGACAACCATCGCGGGCTAATACCGACAGTATTGGATTTTTGCTACGACAGCATTTGATCCACACACGCAACCGTTACTCTATCAGCGTTTACAACATATACACCGCACATCTACCACTGGTGAGGAGGAGATGATGCTAGGTAAATGTGCTGACTGTGTGTGAAGCTGACCTACTTGATTCTATGGTAACTTTTTGTAAAAAGAAATGATTTTGCACAAATTTTGTCCATATTTTTTTGATCGTGTAAAAGCTTAGGGTCTTAAATCTTTACCTAGCTTAATGTTCAGGGTTTAAGGAATTTACGTTATCACATTGCTGCTATGGACTTAATTTTCCCTACTTACCCCACATTTGAGTCGTTATACCCATGTCTGACGAATTTTGCCCCACTAGTCACACCAGTATCATTGCTAAATGGATTGATGATGGGTTCCGCCAACCCTTAAAATTGGCAGATATTGATGTTTTGACCAATACCCTTTGCCAGGATGATGATTTATGTGCTGTGTGGGGGATTGGTTATGAGGAAGATCGCCAATTTGCTTACGAGTTTACTAAGCACAGGTTGCAGCTTCTACAAGACAGTTGGGAGGATCTCAGGGGTTGTTTAATGCAATTGGGTATTGCACCTGAGGATGGTTCTACGTTGGATACCCTATGGCGGTGGTGGTTGCCCTTTGCGGAGTATTTGGCTTGGCGGGTGGTGCAGCAAAATGCCAACCATCCCCCTCTGATCCAAGGTGTTTTGGGGGTGCAGGGAACGGGGAAAACTACTTTAGGCATGGTGATGCAAACTTTACTGACCCATTTGGGTTATACCTGCCTGAGTTTGTCTTTGGATGATTTTTATAAAACCTATGCGGACCAGCAGGCGTTACGTTTGGTCAAACCACAGTTAATTTGGCGTGGACCACCTGGCACCCATGATGTAAATTTAGCTATTGATGTGCTGACTAAACTCAAGCAGGGAATTGTGCCATTGGAAATTCCCCAGTTTGATAAGGCGCTCCACAATGGCAAGGGCGACCGTACCACGAGTATGATCTGCCACCATTTACCCAATGTGGTCTTGTTTGAGGGGTGGTTCGTGGGGGCGCAACCTTTGACGATGGAGCAGTTACAACCTTGGTTGCCGCCGATTCAAACGGAACTTGACCAACAGTTTGCCCTAGGGATTAATGAAGAGCTTGCCGCCTATTTGCCTTTGTGGAGTTGTTTAGATGGCTTGGTAGTGGTTAAGCCGACGGACTATCACTATAGTTTGGCTTGGCGGCTAGAGGCAGAACATAAACTTCGTGCCAATGGTTTGGGAGCCATGAGTGATCAGCAAGTGGCAGATTTTGTGCATTATTTCTGGAAAGCACTACATCCCCAACGTTTTGTCCAACATTTGGTCAGTCAAGTTAATGGCGATAGGGCTGGTAATCCTGGAGCTAGTCCTGTGACCTACCGTACTCCTAAACTTGACTTTGTGGCGGAGTTTGGTGCTAAGCGACAGTTAATTGATGTGTGGGCAGGAGGCTAAGTCACTGATCTATCGCTAAATTTACCAACTTAAAGGCGTTCTTAAGGTTGTTTTGAAAGGCTTTCAGGCTCTAACGAATCTGCAAATTCAGGAAGAGACAAGCCACAAACGTCATCTGTGCTGCTAGTAAAAACATATAGGCTACAGCCCGCTGCCGGAAAATCGTCAAGATTAAGCCAATGGATTTTAAGTCAATCATCGGACCAAAAACCAAAAAGCCCAATAGTGACCCACCGGTAAATGTTGAAGCAAAGGAAAGGGCAAAAAAGGCATCCACCGTCGAACACACGGAAACCACTGCCGCTAAAGTCATCATTGCCACCACGGACGTAACAGGACCTTGCCCCAAACTCAAGACCACTTCACGGGGCACCCACACCTGTAAAATTGCGGCTATGGCACTGCCAAACACCAAAATTGCCCCTAGTTCCCGCAGTTCAGCAATGGTGTTATCCAGCAATAACCAGACCTTACTTTGCCAAGAACCAGCGGTGGGCTTGAAAAATTGACTCCATTGGTTACGCCAAGATCTACTCTGATCGCGAGATGGCATACCAGATTGGTTTAAATGACTGCCATTAGTCCCCGCCACGGGGTCAAGACTTACCCCTGATTTGGATTGGTCGTTTTGGGCGGCTTTAGTGGCTAAATATTTTTCTAGGGCGGCGGCGGCATTTAGGGGCTGTTTACCTTCCCCAAGGAAAAACGTTCCCGTAATGCCATCACTGACTAAACTCTGGGGGGTGACTAAACTGGGGGAACTAGAGCCATATTTGAGGGCACGGGCGACACTAGGCTGTAAAAACGGACGTAAATCCTTTTGCACACTGAAGATCACCCCTAAAGTAGTAGCAATCACCCAAGACAGGGCAATGCGCAACCAAACCATTTCCGGCTGATCACGAAAAGCGGTCCAAGTCGCCCAAATCACTACGGGGTTGATGGTAGGAGCCGCAAATAAAAATGCAATTGCTACGGAGACCGGCGCACCCTGCAAAATTAACCGACGGGCTACGGGGACATTACCGCACTCACACACGGGGAACAAAAAGCCCACCAAACTGCCCACCACTGCGCCAAGGATGGGATGCTTGGGTAAAAGCTGAATCAACCGTCGTTCGTCAATGAAGATCAGCAAAAAACTCGATAACAAAACACCTAGCAGTAGGAAGGGAATTGCTTCGACCAATAGGCTTAAAAATAGGGTAAAAGCGCTTTGGAGTTGGCTGAGAAATTGGCTCAAGGGTGTAATCACAACAGAGATAGTCACTCTTATCGAGAAATTTGGTTTACGCCCTCGGCTTTACCTGGGCGACTTCACAGTTAGTTTAGCTCTTTTATGCTAGGATACAGCGCACGGAAACTCAATGTGATGGCGAACATTAGTCTATTTTCCCCCGCCAGATCGAATCAAGAAACAGCATCAATGCACTGTAATCTGATTCATTCACCAATCAGATTTGAAAAATCAGCTAAAAAAACCAGCTTAAAAATTCAGTTTTGGCTAACAGTTGGCTAAATAATTAGCTAATAGCTTTTGGGTGTAGGTTTCGTATATATTTTTTGTATCTATTTTTGGTATTAGGTTCACTGTCAACTCTGCTATAAGTTGGTGGAGCAATTGAGGGATCAGGTGCGGTATCCGACGAGACTCTAAAAGCCTGTCTCAAACCATGATTGGGGCGTTAAATGGGGCATTTATGCTAGCTATAAATAACAGAAATGGACTAAGTTCTCTTTTGAGGTTGATTGTTGCACCACAGTCAGTTTTTCTCCAACCGTAATTAGCCTAGATCGCATCAGTTTGGCTGAGAATTTAAGGCGCTTTGCTCTAGATATTGATTAGACATTGATTTGCATGATTTAGTTCACGGTGCCAATTTCTGCATATCCTTGGCTGTTGGTTAAACCACAAATGTGGGAAAAATTGCATAAGTACCTTGGCTAGCCATATCAATGCCCTAAGCTAGATGTCATGGATCATGTAATAGATCTCGATGTAAGAAATTTTGAGGCAATGAGGTTAATCCAAACGAACTTAGTCTGAATTGTTTTGATCTAATGGCTGTTTGGTTCTAATGGGCTTTAATACTTTTAATACTGACGATCCACCGCTATGATTTGGCATTACCGCCATGATTGCTGCAATAGCTAAGGTGTTATTCCCCTGATTTAGTTATTCCCTGTGTTTGACGACCAACTGATGACCAATACTTGATTATGACTAACAACTACCCGCCAGTGCCCCCTAATGTTCCTGGTCATCGTGGATTACCACCCCCCAGACCAGAAGATTATCGTGTGCCAGCCGCGCCGGGTTATAGCCATTACAACAGTGCGGATCGGGTTGCATCTGCCCCAGAAATGGGTGGTGAAGCCGCAATTCTGGCGGAGTTCGATATGGCTTCTAGGGAAGAGCAATTTACCACTGCGCTGCAAAAGATTATTCGGTATCGGGGTAATTTAGTTCCGGCTTTGCTGGATCGCTTGGAAAATGGTGACATTCCCTTAGCCAAAAAAGCTGCCATTGCCCTGGGGTATCTACGGTCACCTCAAGCGATTTCGCCCTTAATTGCTGCGGTGCAAGACCAGCGACGGCAGATTTTTTGGCAGGCGGCTTCAGCCCTAAGTTGGATTGGTAGTGCTGAGGCGATTAATGCTTTGATTCGTTTGTTGCGCCACACATCGGTTAATGTCCAGGCGGCAGCGGCGAAGTCCCTAGGAAGGGCGAGTTTGCCAGCGGTCTCACCTTTGGTCGATGCCCTCAAAAATAGTGATGATTTGGTCAAAGTTCATGCGGCACATTCCCTCGGACAAATCAATTCTCCTTTGGCTGTGAGTAGTTTAATTGAAGCCTTACAAAGTCAGAGTCGGTCAGTGCGGTTTGAAGCGGCTTGGGCTTTGGGACAGATTCGCTCCCCCTTAGCGGCTACGGCTTTAGCTAATGCTCTGACGGATGGCGACATGAGTGTGCAATCTCAAGCGGTGCAGTCTTTAAAAAATATCGGTGTGCCTGCTTTGCCCGCTATTGCGCGGATGTTAGATGCTCACTCTAGTCATACCCGCAGTATGGCAGCCCGCACCTTAGGACAAATGGGAATGGAAGAAGTGATTCCCTTATTGTCTAAGGTGCTCTATGAGGATGAGTTTTCCTATGTGCGGAGTGATGCGGCGACGGCTTTAGGGGAAATTGGTAGTTATGAAGCAGTGTTTTACTTAGCCCAAGGATTAAAAGATCCTGATAGAGCGGTACGTAATGCGGCATGGCGGGCGCTGCACAATGTCAATTCACCGGAAGCTCGGGCAGTGATTCAAGCGGAAAAGCAAATCTCAGTGATTCCCCAGTATGCCGTTCATGACCCCAAAGGAACGGTTGATGATGATGATTTTACAGTGGTTCAATTAGATGAATAAATGGCAGCGATTATTCATCAATCCATTAACAGAGCCATTCATAAACTCGTTAAGAGATTCACTAATAAGTCCGTTAGTATTTTTAGCGCTGTTAGGGGTCAGCCTAAACTATTCTAGTGCTCCTAGTGAGGCTCTAGCTGACAATCAGGCTAAATCCAAAGAACAGGAACTGACCGTAAAATCACGATTTGAATCAAAGTTTACCCGTCGGTTGCGAGAGAACTTTCTCGCTACTAAATCTGATGGCTGTTTGATATTGTTTGATCTGAAACGTCAGCGGTATATTCGCTATAATCGCCAACACTGTGAACAAAGATTTTTACCTGCTTCCACTTTCAAAATCTTTAATTCCTTAGTGGCATTACAAACCGGTGTGATTGCCAATGAGAATGTAATCTTCAAGTGGGACGGCATCACCAGAGAATTCCCTTTATGGAACCAAGATCAAACCCTACGCACTGCGTTTAGTCGTTCAGCGGTTTGGGTGTATCAAGACTTAGCCCGCAGGATTGGCAACGAACGGATGGCGCAATATATCAAGGCGGTGGGTTATGGCAATGGTGATATTTCCGGCGGTATTGATACGTTTTGGTTAAATGGCAAGTTACGCATTGCACCGGAGGAACAGATTCAATTTTTAGTGGGTTTATATCAGGAAGAATTGCCGTTTACCGTGCCAGTGATGCGCACTGTAAAAGAGGTTATGATCATTGAACGAACTTCAGAATACACCCTAAGGGGTAAAACTGGCTGGGGGCGTAATGTAGACGGAGCCGAGAGTGTGGGTTGGTATGTGGGTTATTTAGAAAAAGGTGATGATGTCTATTTCTATGCCTTGAACTTGACCACCCAAGAGAAAGATTTTGACATGATTTCAATTCGGAAAAAGATGCTTTATGATGCATTTCGAGATTTATCTTTGCTCTAGTTTTGTCTCAAATTATCTTAAAAATTAATGCTTTAGGAATTAAGCTGTTTTTTGAGTATATCTGCCAGTTCTTTGGCGGGCATTGCCTGATAGAACAAATACCCTTGAATTACATGGCAGCCTAACTGATCCAGTAGTTGCATTTGTTCTGTGGTTTCGATACCTTCAGCAATAATTTCTAAGTCTAAACTCTTTGCCAAGGCAATAATTGACATGGCGATCGCGCGGTCTCTGGCATCCTTAGTAATATTAGTCACAAAAGAGCGATCAATTTTCAGGACACTGATGGGCATGGTACGCAAATAATTCAGAGATGAGAATCCTGTCCCAAAATCATCGATAGATAAACCAATTCCCATTTTGCGGAGGGCATGTAATTTCGCCAAATTATCTTGGGAACCATCCATCATCACACTTTCGGTGAGTTCCAATTCCAAATATTTAGGATCAAAACCGGTTTCGTCTAGGATATTAGCCAGTGTATCCACGAAATCAGCCTGCATCAACTGTTTTAACGATACATTCACACTGATACGCAAAGGGGGAATACCACGATCCTGCCATATTTTGCCCTGGCGTAAGACCTTCCGAAATAACCAATAACCAATGGAAACAATTAAACCAGTTTCTTCCGCAGCAGGAATAAACCGCCCAGGGGAAATAAAACCCTGTTGCTCATCATGCCAGCGTAATAGCACTTCTACACCAACAATCTTATGGGTTAAAATGTCCACCTGGGGCTGATAGTAAGGCACAAACGCACCGTTATCAATTGCCCGCCGTAAACTATTCTCTAATTCCAATCGCTGGAGCGAAGTATCATGCATATCCGGCGTAAACAACACGTAATTATTTCTGCCCAATTTCTTAGCACGATACATGGCAGTATCAGCATTCTTGATCAGAGTTTCGGCATTCTTGCCAGCAGTGGGATAAATACTAATGCCAATACTGGTGGTAATGTGCAATTCTTGCCCTTCGCAATAGAATGGCATTTGTAGCACCCCCAGCAACAATCGCGCTGCATTCGTCACCTCTAGTTCTGAAGTGACCCGACGACGTACCAAGACAAACTCATCACCGCCCCAACGACAGAGTAGATCATCTTCCCGTAAATGCCCCTGCAACCGCTGACTCACCGCCACCAACAACCGATCACCGGAAGTATGTCCTAGGGAATCATTAATTAATTTAAAATCATCCACATCAAAAAAGAAAATACCGACATTTTCTTGATTTGCTACCGCCGCCGACAGAACCGCCGCTAAATGGTCATCTAAAGCCTTCCGATTTGGTAACTGAGTCAGCACATCATGGAGTGCATAATATTGAATCATCGACTCAGCGTGCTTTCTGACGGTGATATCCGTGACATAACTACGGATTAGCTCAGTCCAACCAATCACATGAACGCTCTGTTCCAGAATACGCTCTTGAACTTTAACCTCTCGCACGAAAAACACCGAATTAGAATTAGGAGCTTCGCTGTGAATCTGTTCTAAAATCCCTTCAAATAGAGGATGATTCATTCCCTGTTCGTAAATATCCGGAAACTGTCGCAAGCCTTCCGGATTAACATAGGTGATTTCACCATGAATATTGATTTCTAGAATTGGATAAGGACTCAGTTCAGGAAAAGAAGCCAACCGCGCCAAACCTTCCTCATCAGGATCAGCCAAATCCGCCGTATCTTGGGGCATCTCCGCCGGAGCACTTTTGCCATAGTTGAGAGAACTGTCCGCCGTTTGCGAGGACTGTATTCTCATCTCACGGGTCTCATGGGGAATATTTGACGTAGTAGTGTCTGTACTACCGAACGTTAAGTCCGTATTTTTGTAGTCTGCGGGCGCGACAAACTGATCTTGACCTAGCAAATCAGGCTGTAAGTTTACCGGATCCAAATCATGGACATCAGAAACAACCGTGCCAGCATAATCAAAATTAATGACCTTATCAAAAACCACCTTATCCAATACAGATGATGGTAATTGTCCATCAGGTTTTAATTGTTCGGCCCCTGCCTGAGCAATTACCTGATAAAAAGCCCTAGCATCCCGACTGAAAATGATTTCATCCCCATGACTCAACACATGGGACAACTTCCGCTTACCATTAATCAGCAGACCATTGGTACTACGCTTGCCCTGTAAATTACCATCAATAATCCGAAAAAAATGCGCGGTACGTCGTGGGATTGGCACTCGCAGGAGCGTTGCATGATAACGAGAAACATGGTTCGAGTAAAGAATAATGCCATTGTTATTGCTGCGTCCCATCGAGCACGTAGCATCATTTAGCACAAACTGTCTTAAACCTTTGACATCCTCAATCATCAGCAAATGATGAAATTGTTGCCCACCGATAATTTGTCCTTCAGGAGATGGCACAGAAGCATTTGCGTCGGAAAAAGACATTTCCATGTCTAAAACTAAGGTGGTGAGTAAATTCTATTCAAACATCTATCTTAAGTGACAGATCCAAAGACTTCAGCCTCAAAGCCAAACTCCAGATCAGCAACTAACCCCCCAAGGGTGGTCTGGTTATGGGACATTGTAAGTCCTAGGTTGTAATTTTGTCTTGGGATTCATGTCATATAAAACAATATAAGTGAGTCTGCTGGAGGCTACCTGAGACTATTCTAGAATGATTTCAGGCTGAAACTGTCTCATAATTCCCGAATAATCCCCAATAAGCTTAAATAATCCTAAATAGTACTTTCTTTGTATTATGTATGGTAACTGATCAATTACAAATCAATCATAAAACTTACACCGTACTCTGCCTGCAAATCAACGGTGTGGTGATCTCTGATATTAGTATCTGCTAGTTCCAAATTATAAAAATCAATCCATGCTGGTGTGGCAAAATATGGTCCAGCGTGCCATGTTCCCACATGAAGTTTGACAAAACAGTCCCCATCAATGACAAAACTGTGAATTGCGGCGGGGGAAACATTGCCCTGACTGGGGGCTGCCACTGCCAATAACCAAGAATTACCCCCTAAAGCGCCTAAACACTGGGTACATTGTTGATGGCGAGTAATGCGGTGAAACTGCCGACCATTAGCTTGAAGACGCATAATATAAAATCTGGGGATACCCCGATCCAGCACCAGATTTGCATCCTGGGGATCATAGATTTGTCCGTCAGATCGCGCCCGAATCACTTGACCAAAAGGGGCAAAGTTTGCGGGATTGACTGGTACTGCCGGTAGATGAATCACTGGCACTTCACTAGCTGGGTTCATTGACTTGATTGACTTGGCTCCTGTACAGCGAATTTTCGGTTGATCGCTTCATCAATGAATTCTTGGTTCGTAATCCAATAACTATAACGGAATTCATCAGGGTAACTGACTCTGCCTTTGAGAGAATTGGTCTTAATTTGATTGGGCTTGAGACTCATACTAAAAGCCACAATCGCTTTAATCTCGTCTTGAGATAAATTCGTATCCACATGGTTTTGCATTACTGCCATTAAACGCGGCACATGGAAAACCGTTAAAGGATTGTTCAATTTGGCTTTAATGGCTTGGAGTACGATTTGCTGACGTTTCATGCGTCCGATGTCCCCTTCGTTATCATTGCGAAACCGAGCAAATCCTTCGGCTTGGACACCATTTAAGGTTTGTTTCCCGGGATAAAGATCGATATTGAGTTTTTGAGTATTGTCTTTGTACTTCATGCGCTTAGGTACATTGACTTCTACGCCGCCGACAGCATCCACTAACTCTGCCAAAGCCGATGTATCCAGACGCACATAGCGATCAATCACCACACCATTCAAAGTTTCTGAAACCACCGCCTGAGCTAACTCCACCCCGCCAATCACATTAGCGGCATTAACTTTCTGTCGTCCATTTTGGGGAATTGATACTTGGGTATCGCGGGGAATTGACAATAAACTGATTTGCCGTTTGACCGGATCGAAACGCATCAAGAAAATCGAGTCACTACGTCCATTAAAAACTTCCCGTGATCCAGGAGGAGCATCTAGCACTCGATCGACCCCCAAGACCAAAATTTGATAAGGACGAGTCAAGCGTTTACCCAAACCCTCCATCATCACATCATCGAACCGCCGCCCCTGTAAGATGCCGAACCAGTCCACTTGATTCAAGGGGATCACACTACCTAAAACTGCTCCCCCCGCCAAAAGGGTTAACAGGGCTGTACCTAATAGGAGCTTGCCCCAAGGAATCTGCCGCTTCGGTAAAATAGCCACGGGTGTATCAATTTGACTTGTCATAGGGAATGTGATGAGGTGCAGATGCTCAAATCCCACCCTTAGGCATTGTGGGGGAATTGTGGGGGAATCGTTTACCAGACTAAAGTAATGCTGAATTAGGAAAATTTAGTTACAACACAGATTGCCGTAAATGCCGCAAATACTGCCGCCAGTTCCTAGCAACAATTCACAACGGGCAATACCCATGCAACAATCATACAGCTTGTTTTAATCTCTAATTTCAACACCTGATTTTAATATCTAGTTTTATTAATATCTAGTTTTAATATTGAAAATCAATCTAGGGGGACAAAAAGCATTAGATTAAAGCCTCGTTGAGTATTTGTTAATCACCTGTTTATCAACTGTTGACTATTAGTCATTAATTACTTTAATTACTTTGATTGTGGCGACGCACCAGATCCCCTGGGGTAATTTCTGATAAAAACTCCCGAAAAGCCCGTCTTTCCTCTTCGTCCGCATCTTGATCAACGGGAATCGAAGCCTCTAAAACCACCTCTTCCACCACCCAGATCGAACAGTTAGCCCGTAACGCAATGGCAATGGCATCACTGGGACGAGCATCAATTTCTTTTTTAGCTTCCCCCACAACTAGGGTCACCGATGCATAAAAAGTACTATTTTTCAGGGTATGAATCACCACTCGCTCCACCTGTGCCCCACAGACCTCGATCATCTGTACTAGAAGATCATGGGTTAAGGGACGGGGTGCATGTCTACCCTCAATGGCACTAATAATAGACTTAGCTTCTGGTTCACCAATCCAAATAGGCAAAGCGCGCCTCTCGGTGGTATCCCTGAGTAACACAATGGGATTACGACTGACGGCATCTATACCAATCCCTGCGACTTTTACCTCGATCATCGTCTGCCAGTTCCTCAGTCTTTCTAGCGCGATGCTGCCCATTATACACTGTCAGGCTGTCTCTATTCTCTCTAGTGCTTTTCCCTCTGCCAATAAATTCTGCTAATAGATCAAGCCTCTAACTTTTTCATAGGTGACAGGCTTATTTACTTATGCTGATTTTTGGCTTACATCCTGATCCAAATTCTAGGGGAATAACGGCGATGGCTATAGATAATTCAAACCAAAAATACAGCTTTGACTCGTAAATGTGCATCCAAATCAATGCCGTATTCATGAGAAAATGACGAAACGTAGTTTGCAGCCTCAAGTGCCCATTTTGATGCGAGTTTGACGTTCCGAACTAGAATCTTGTACTAAAAATATTAGAATGGCTCCGTTGAAAATCTTTTAAATTCTCTAATTACTCTAATTAAAAAACTCCAACTGAAATTCTCGCGCCATGTCTAAAACCAACCCTTCCCAACGCATCAACCAACCTTGGACACCCTATCTTTTCATTTTACCAGCGGTTTTATTATTGGGACTGACGGCATTTCTGCCCATTGCTCAAGCAATTTACCTTAGTTTTACTAACTATGATTTTGTAGGAGAACCAACATGGTTAGGGTTAAAAAATTATAGCAACCTCTGGCAAGATCAGCTTTTTTGGAAAGTATTGGGTAACACTTTAATTTATCTAATTTTTGCTGTGCCTTGCCTGATCTTCTTACCCTTAGGAATGGCAATTTTAGTGTCAAATACCATAGGCAAAAAATTGCGGGGAATGCGGTTATTTCGGGCAATTTTTTATTTTCCAGTCCTGTTGTCAGTGGTAGTGGCAGGCATTGCCTGGAAATGGGTTTACGCTGAAACTGGCATCCTCAACTATTTCCTGTCAAGCATTACAGGACAAGCGGTGCGGCTCCCTTGGCTCACCGATCCGAGATTAGCGATCTTTGCAATTATTGCCGTGACGGTGTGGAAAGGTTTGGGTTATTACATGGTGATTTATTTGGCAGGGTTGCAGGCAATTCCGCAAAATCTCTATGAAGCCGCCATGATTGACGGTTCCGACGGTATCCAAAAACATTTTGATATTACGCTGCCATTAATGCGTCCTTACATTTTATTGGTGGGGGTGATTTCATCCATCGCTGCCCTGAAGATTTTTGAAGAAGTTTATATCATGTCCCAAGGCGGTCCCGCCAACAGCACTAAAACCGTAGTTTATTACCTGTTTGAGAAAGGGATCAGCAGTTTAGAAATGGGCTATGCCTCGGCGATCGGCGTGTTTTTGTTCTTAGTAATTTTCATCGTTTCTATTGCTACATTTCGGCTGACTAATCCACTAAAAACCATTTGAAAACTATTTGGAAAAATATTTGGAAAACATTTTGTATTAAAAACACCTAGGCTTAAAAATACTCAGAATGATTTAAGTTCCAAAAGCACGATCACCAGCATCCCCCAGCCCAGGCAAAATCCAACCCTGTTCGTTAACTTCCTCATCGATACAGGCAGCATAAATTTGGATTGCTGGAAAGCGAGCATTAATTTGCTGTAGGGCTGGGGTAGCGCAAATAATATTAATAATCCGCACCTCTGCCATATCCACGCCCCGTTCCGTCAACATCGTCAGGGTTTGTAAAATCGTGCTGCCAGTGGCTAACATCGGCTCCACGATCAAAACCTTCGTATTTGGTGCAAATCGTTCCGGCAGTCTATTCAAATAGCAACTAGATTGCAGCGTGGCTTCATCCCGCACCATACCTAGATGATAAACCCGCGCCATCGGCAACAACGGCTGACAACCTTCCAACAACGCCAACCCTGCCCGCAAAATCGGTACTAATGCCACCCCCACACTACCATCAATAATTTTGCCAGTGGTGGGAGCTAGGGGCGTATCAATGGGGACATCCTGGGTAGGTAGCCAGTCCCGTACCGCTTCATAGGTGAGCCATTTGCCCATTTCTGCCAAAGCAGTGCGAAATAACGGCACAGGAGTATGCACATCCCTGGCAATGGTCAACCAATGCTGGATCAGGGGATGAGGAGGGACAAAAATGCGCAATTGGGGAGGCATAGTCAGGGATAAGAGCTAAAGTTATACTTAAAATACGGTGAAAATTAGTGTGAAAATGCTTGGAATCAGCCGGAAAATGGTAGCTTTTGGTGATTAGAGGATTAGTACACATTTATGGTCTTGTACTGATCGTGACATATTTGGCTCAAAAGCGCTATCCTGTGGAAGATAATTCCTGACCCAACTACCCATCACCATGACAAAACCGTTATCTCCATGGCCCTATGTCACGCCGGGTATTCCTGATGAAATGTTCGAGCGACTGCCGGGCATCCCTTTAAGCAAATGCGAAGTCCGGTTACTGATGCTGGGTAAATTGCGGCTCATGGCTAACTCAGTTTTGTGGGACATCGGCGCAGGCACGGGGACCATTGCCGTAGAAGCTGGCTTGGCTTGCCCATCGGGACAGATTTTCGCCATCGAGCGGGACGAAGATGTCTCCAACCTAATTCGGGTCAACTGTCAGAAATTCGGCGTAAATAACGTCACGGTGGTTAGTGGCAGCGCTCCAGATTGTTTGACGGATTTGGCTCCGGCTCCGGATCGGATTTGCATTGAAGGGGGGCGCTCTTTACCAGAAATTATTGAATATGCGTGGTCGCGGCTCCAGATCGGCGGCAGAATCTTAGCCACCACGAATACCCTAGAAGGTTTATATGCGATTTCCCATAGTTTTATGGAATTACAAGTCAGACAAATTGAAGTGGTGCAGTCAGGAATCAATCGCTTAGAAACAAAAGGGAATCAGCAATTATTTGCCGCAGTTAACCCAATTTTCTTGCTCAGTGGCGAAAAATTAGA
>JBIKNH010000079.1:0-17475 GCA_044358815.1 Pseudanabaenaceae cyanobacterium
AAAGATGTCTAAATAAGGAACGCCCCGCCCCTGACAAGCTAACTTAGTTGCTTCTTTATAGGCAAACTGATCCTCATGATTGAAATATAAGCAATCCAAAAACGGCATTTTTGACTCGTCAACGGGAACCATCCCCACAAACAGAACGGGGCAAAGCTCCTGCGCTTTATCTAATAAATTCGCCATTTCCAGCTTAAACCGTTCCAGATCCGTCATGGGTTTACTGGTACGCTTTCCTAATCGTGGCGAATCATTCACTCCCACTGATAATAAAATCAAGTCTGGCTGTCTATTCCGTAATTCTCCCCTAGCCAGAAATTCTGTTTCTAATCTTTGATTGACATGGGCGGCAGTATCCCCGCGTACCCCCATATTATACAAAACATGACCAGGGGCTTGCCCCATCCACCGTCGCCGCAGTTGTTCCACCCAACCACCATTAATCCCATCGCCATAGCCATAAATTAAACTGTCGCCAAAGGCAATAACTCGCAAGGATTGGTGAGGATGGTGGCTGACCACAACCCCATCATTGGTGATTTTGAGTGGAGTTTTAAGCAAATTTAAGCTACTGCTCATGGGTGATTGATACCTGTCTATGCCTTGCTGTGCCTATCTAGTGTGCTAATCCGAGTTTTAGGACTGCTCGCTATAACTCATCATAGCTTTATAGACCTACACATATATTAATGCATAGTCTGAACAATCCTTAATATTTCTTCATGGTTGTCTGGGATTGGGGTGGATTTGAGCTAGATTTTGATTGTTCATTTGAGCGCATAACTGTCAGGGTTTCCTTACTCCGTCCTTAAGTAAGGGATTAAGTTAGGCATAATATTTGGCAAAACTAACAGCGAGTCACCATAAACTAGATCAATTCAGTTAACATGAAGCTTGAGTAGCTTGCAAAAATCAAACACGAATTAAACACCAATCAAACACCAATCAAACACAGTAGATCGCTTCGGTCACTTGATCACCTGTATTCCCATCGGCGGATCTAATTGAAATTAAAATCAATGCTATCTGAAAAGGAATTAGATTAATGGAAATGGTACTAGCCCTGTTGAAATATTACAGTTTTGACCTTGGCGGTTATACTGTGGCAGACCTAGCCAGAGCGTGGCAACGATACGACTCTGAATGGGTGCGCCATGCTGTGATTGAATGCCTCTATCGTGGACGTTATAAAGCAGTTTCAGTACATCAAATTTTGCAGCAATGGACCCGACGAGGGGAGCCGCTGTACCACTATGGCAAAGATTTTGAGCGATTTATTTGTCATGATGTACCGCTACAGATGCGCCAAGCCTCTGACAATTTGCTCTACTTCTCAAATCAATCCCCTGCTGAGTCACCGGTTTCTGGAAATAATACCTCAGCTAATCTCAAATCTGAATCAGAATCTGTCACTAATTCCCATCCGCCTGCTAACCCTACAAAATCTAGTCCCAGATCAACTATGGGCAGACGTTCCGGAGGGCGGCGCTATCCTGAGAAGCAAACTCCAGCGACACCCCAGCCTAACCAAGCCCTACCCAATATCGAACCCAAAAGCTATCGTTCCGATGTGTATGGCACGGCTTTGGATGATATGCGATTACTGGCTAAAGCTTCAATATTCACGAATAAGCTACGCTCCATGTGTCAAGATCCTGTCGATTTAGCACCTTCAGAATCTTCACCGGCAGCGATACCAGAATTACCCACAGGGGGGCGAGATGCTCATCATCCTGGGAAAGATAATGAGTATCTCGGTTATAAAA
Source organism: Pseudanabaenaceae cyanobacterium (assembly GCA_044358815.1). Classification (GTDB taxonomy): domain Bacteria; phylum Cyanobacteriota; class Cyanobacteriia; order Pseudanabaenales; family Pseudanabaenaceae; genus JBAXSK01. The sequence continues at coordinate 1,767 of JBIKNH010000079.1, forward strand.
ATAATCCCGTGTCAGATTCTGTATTAGAGGTTTATATATCGGAAAGTTCTTCGGAAAAGTCAGTAGTCGTACCTTTCCCTCATAAAAAGTCTGCATCTGTTCCCCAATCGACTAATTCAGAATTAGAATCTGCTAACCTAATTGCTGATCTAGCCACGCCAATTCCGGAACCTGTTGATAACATTATTGATCACAGTATTGATCACAGTGCAGATGTTTTAAATAACTCTGTTTCTGCCCATATTGCTACCGATGACAATCACAACCCTAATCATCACTCTAATCGAAATCTCAAGCCCACCAAGCCTAAACCCAGTCATCAAACTAACTCTGTAACATTTTTAGAGCAATCTTTGGATCAGTCTGGCGATTCTGCCTCGGAAGAGTCCTCGTAAACCTTAGGAACTGGTCTAGGAAATCAAACTGAACAATGGTAATACCACTTCCACAAGGGTATATTCGTACAACTCGCTACTGAGGTTGAATTGACCACCATGTAATTGTACTAAACGCTTGACGATGGCTAGTCCCAAACCCGTACCCTGCTGGCTATAGAGCTTCTTCTCAAACTTCATATATGCCCCTAATTGAGATAGCTCCTCCGTTGCCATCCCTCTGCCACCGTCTTTGATTGTCAACCGGAAAGAGTCCTCGCTCACTACCCCCCGCACATGGACACTCACACCCTCGCTAGAAAACTTGAACGCATTATCGACTAATTCCTTCACGATTACACCAAGGTAGGAATCAGAAATCCGCACCGTAGCATCTTCTAGGTCTAATTCCAAATCAGTAGCTCGATTGTACTGATTCGCTACCTCCAGAGCCATATTCTTGATTTCGATTTCCACAAAAGTTGTTTTATTGTTCCGCAACTGACGCACCCAGTTCTCATCGGCTTCAATGGATTCCAATTCGGCGTAAAGTAGAAACTTTTTCACCATATTGTGCATGTCCCGTCCGGCTTTACGAATCCGTTTGCCAATATCTGAAATTTCATTCAGTTCCATTGCATGACAATTCTTGAGCAAAATATCCGCCAAACCCACTACTTCAATGGAAGGAAATAGTAACTGATGGGGCAATGATTGGGAAATATTACTCCGCAGGTTATCCAACTCTTGGCGGTAGTAGTGACTAATGGATTCCTGTTTTTTGAACTGAGCACTGATAGCACCTAAGAGTTCATCGCGGGTAAATGGTTTAGTGAGATAGTCATCAGAACCAAGTTCCATTCCTTGGCGAAAATCTGATTTATCCGATTTAGCCGTCAGAAAAATGAAGGGAATTGTGCCTGTGGCGGGGTCCTGGCGCAGCGCTTTGAGAACTTCATAACCATCCATTTCTGGTAGCATAATATCGCAAATAATCAACCGTGGTAAATGTTGCTGAGCCATCTTCAAGCCTAGCAAGCCGTTATCTGCGGCGATGACGAAAAAACCTTCCGACTGCAATATTTTTGTAATATTAGACAACACATTAGTGTTATCCTCAATCAGCAAAATCTTTTTCATTGGTAGATTCATAAAATTTATTAATCCAGTGGCTCAAGAAGTTATTTGAAACAGATCGCAACAGCAAATATACAGAAAATAGACAGGGAAGATCTATATTGTGAGTTGAATTTTAGGTGGAATTTTAGTTAGATTAACTTTTAGATTCATGTTTTAAACCGAAGCAGAACTATGATCCTGACTATTATCAAATACTGCATTATAGTTGATGGGTAATACAACCTCAAAAGTTGCTCCCATACCCACATCACTTTGCAAAGAAATGCGCCCTTGATGAATATCAACACAGCTTTTGACAATGGATAAGCCCAATCCAGTGCCAGGCAAGGTACCGACATTTTTTGCTCGATAAAATGAGGAAAACAAGTGTACTTGTTCTGATTTGGGAATGCCAATCCCTTGATCCTTAATAGTAAAAATTACCTCATTGTCATTGATATTACAATCAAATTCGATCATTCCTCCAGTGGGGGAGTATTTAATTGCATTACTTAATAGATTTATTAAAATATGCCGCAGGACATTTTCATCCATAATCACTGTCACAACCGGTAAATCTTCCTGGACTAGACCCATTTTTTGCTGACTAATTTGATGATTAATTAGTGATGTACCATCAAAAAATGTAAAAGAGATCATGTGATTTTCTTTGAGGAGATGCTTAGTTTGTCGCAATAACTTGGCACAAAATCCAATTAGGTTAAATGGCACTGCATTTAGAGTGTTTTTTTGTGCTTCATGGCGGCTTAAAAATAATACATCTTCCATTAAATCCGTCATGTGGCGGACTTCCCCCTGAATCTGCTTTAACTGTTGGATTTGCTCATGGCGATCCCAGTCATAATGTTCTAGAAGTTCCGCTGAGCTTTGAATTGAGGTTAGAGGAGTCCGAAACTCATGGGAAACCACCGAAATAAAATTAGATTTAATCTGATTTAATTCCCGCTCTTTTTCTAAAGACTGCTGTAACTGTTGCGCTGCAATTTGTAATTGTTGATTCTGGAACTGTAACTGTTTCTGTAAACTAGATAAATGCAGATGGGTTTCCACCCGCGCCAGTACTTCAATTAGCTGAAATGGTTTATTGATATAATCTACGCCTCCAACGGAAAATGCTTCTACTTTTTCCGTCGGATTATCAATTGAACTAATAAAAATTACTGGTATATGATTGGTGCGATCATTTTGTTTCAATAAACTACACACCTCATAACCATCAAGAACTGGCATCCGGATGTCTAACAAAATTAAGTCAGGCAAAATATCCTCAGCAATGTCTAGGGCTTCTCTGCCGCTGGAGGCTTTGACCACGTTATAGCCCTGCTTAGATAACATTAGATAGAGTAATTGAATGTTATAAAGCGTATCATCCACTACTAGAATTGTGGCGCTGCGATTGACATGGCTATTTTCATCGTTGCTAGGTACTTGTTGCAAATCTTTTTGATTGGCAATGACACTACTTTCCTCAATCTCGTTGGGTTTAGATTCCATAGAAGCTCCCATGACTTATAAATTTATGGACTCGTGCAATATCTCTAGGACGGTAAAATCAGTTTTAAGTGAAACAATTGCAGCTAAAAATTACAACTAAAATACAACCAAATACAACTAAAAAAGTGCTAAACCTAAGCTCTAAGACAAGTTTTAGTGAGAATTTCTTAGTTTAGAATGCCTCAATCAACTAATTAACCGATATATTACCAAATACCTTTGCAAATGCTCTTATTATCAGATATTTGATGGTGTTCGTCCTACCTGATAGATTTGAACTGAAATATTTTACATAGGGTGCATTATTTATTGCCATTGGGTTACCCTCAAGTGATAACCACAGTTGTGCAATGAGAATTAATCATCCTGAACCAGTCGCCTACACCAATATAGTGCCAAACTAAGATCTGAACTACGATCTGAAACTAATTCTTAGGCTAGTTTTGGGTTGTGTATGATTCGAGTTTAATAGATCCCTATGGTATCCAGAAGGTATCCAGAAACTTATTGCTGAGAATTTTTTACTAGAGAATTCCCTGCTCGTTGGTGCTTTGTCAGTTCCTTGATATTTTCCCCTGATGTTTTTCTTTGGTTTTTCCACAGTCTATGGTGTCAATGCCTCCTTCGTCCTCCGCCAGTTTCCCAGTAATGAGCCTATCTCAAGATGATATGACTGATAATTCACCGCTGCCCATAGTAAAACGCTCAGTAAATCAATGGGAAAATAGTGAGTCTAGCGATCTACCAACCGCAAATTGCAACGGCACAGATGCAAACAGCGTCGATTTGGCTGATGTTCTAGACTTATCCAGACCATCGGACTCAATCCCTGACAAATCCTTTGGACAGAATGAGGCTTTGCAACTGCTGGAATGGCATCGGCTTTGTGAACATTTTGCCACTTTTACGGCGACGAAGTTGGGGGCAGTGGTGGCACAACAGCTAGAGATTCCCCATACTGCCGCTGAAACCCTCCATCTGTTGCAACAGACCCAAGAGGCGGATTATCTCGATGGTAAATATGGCGGTAGTTTTGGTCTTGATGGCATTGAAGATATTACCGAGGCGCTACTGCGGGCGGAAAAGTTGGGGCTATTACAACCCCTGGAACTGTGGCACATCGCCACGACTCTAGCCGGAGTCAGAAATCTCCGCCGTCATCTGGATGGAGCCGCAGATTCCTGTCCTACATTACAAGCCATGATTGCTGAAGTGCGGACTTATCCTGAAATTGAACAGGATATTTATCACTGCATTGATGAAGGGGGGACGGTTTTAGATCGGGCTTCTGACAAATTGGAGGGGATTCGCCAAGGACTACGACAGTTACGGGAACAGATTTTCCGTAGTTTGCAGGGAATCATGCAGCGCAATAGTCCGGCTCTACAGGAAAATATCATTACGCAACGCAGCGATCGCTATGTTCTGTCGGTCAAAGCGCCCCAAAAGGATCGGATTGCTGGGGTAGTCCACGACACTTCTAGTACGGGGATGACGCTCTATGTGGAACCCAATGCCGTTGTGCCCTTGAACAATAAACTGCGGCAACTGTTGCGCCAAGAGCAAACCGAGATCGAAGTGATTTTGCGTCGCCTGAGTGATCGCATTACCACTGTTGCCGAAGATCTGCAAACCATGATGATCATCGTGACTCAGATCGACTTGGCTTTGGCACGGGCACGTTACGGGCGATGGCTCCAAGGTTGCGCCCCACGATTCAGTAATATCACCAATATCACTGATCTCAATGTTGGGAATCAAGGTAATGGCATGAGTCCGACCCAAGATCAGCCGACTTACTTGCAAAAATTACGCCATCCGCTGTTGGTCTGGCAACAACACCATGAATCTGGGGCTGAGGTTGTGCCAGTGGACATCACCATTCAGCCAGAAACTAAAGTCGTGGTGATTACAGGACCCAACACCGGAGGCAAAACCGCCACCCTGAAAACCTTTGGCTTAGTGGCGTTGATGGCTAAGGCAGGTATGTTTGTCCCTGCCGCTGATCCGGCGATTTTGCCCTGGTTTGACGGTGTTTATGCTGACATTGGTGATGAGCAATCCCTACAGCAAAACCTTTCCACTTTTTCGGGACATATTCGCCGTATTGGACGGATTTTAGCCGCGATCACCCATCAGTCGTTAATTTTGCTCGATGAAGTGGGGGCAGGCACAGATCCAGGGGAAGGGACGGCGATCGCCATTGCGTTGTTGCAACATTTGGCAAATCACGGGGCGCTGACCATTGCCACGACCCACTTTGGCGAACTCAAAGCCCTCAAGTATCAAAACACCGCTGGCAGCGATGGCAGTTTTGGCGAAGGTTTATTTGAAAATGCCTCGGTGGAATTTGATGAGGCTTCCTTAGCCCCGACATACAAATTACTATGGGGAATTCCCGGGCGGTCTAATGCCTTGGCAATTGCGCGGCGGTTGGGGTTGCCGGAAGTAATTTTGACCCAAGCCCAAGCCCACACTGGTTATGGTTCTGAAGAAATTAACGCTGTCATTGCCCAGTTAGAACGACAACGCCGCGAACAAACTGATAAAACCGCCGCCGCTGCCAAGCTGTTAGCAGAAACCGAGCGACTCCATACCGAAATTCATCGCCGTTATAACCTTTTGGTGGCAGAGTCTAAGGCACTGCGAGAAAAGCAAGAGCAAGAAGTCAACCAAGCCATTCAACAGGTACAAAAGGAAGTGGGGCGCGTGATTCGCAAACTGCAAAAAGGTGATGGCACGGTGCAGGATGTGCATTTTGGGGAGCGGCGCATTGAGGAGCTAGAAAAACGCCATTTACCATCAACTCCGGCGGCGGTGGCTCCTGTAACCCCTGTCTATCAGCCCAAAGTGGGGGATCGAGTCAGAATTCCTAAACTGGGACAGGTGGCGCAGGTACTCACGGCTCCCAACAGTGGCGGTGAGTTTGCGGTGCGGTTTGGTCAAATGAAATTAACTGTCACCCTAGGGGATATTGAGAAAGTTTAATGTTTTTGGTGTCGTTAATTACATTCCTATGGCACGATCAGAAAACGCAAATTTTTAATTAACTCAAATCAACACCAATCAACACCAATTAACTCAACCGCAGTGAGGATCTAGCCTTAGTCCGGTCAGTGATTCCAGTTAATTCTTTAGTTAAGGTTTTAGTGAAAATCTTAGTTAAGGTCAACTGAATGACTTGGGTGACTGGCTCAGAGATCCCTGCGCCTTGGTGTGCCATTAATTAACGTAATTTAACGTGGAATTAGTAAACATGAAAACTATTTGGGTCTTTCCTGGTCAAGGTTCCCAAGCATCGGGTATGAATGCGGATTTAGCTACCGTAGGCGCGGCTAAATTTGCCGAAGCATCGGATATTTTGGGCTGGTCAGTACTAGACAAATGCCAAGACGATCCCATCGAACTAGCCAAAACCCAATACACTCAGCCTTGCCTATATACGGTTTCAGCAATTTTAGTAGATTTGCTCAAAGCCAAAGGTTTACAACCGGACCTCGTAGCGGGTCATAGTTTAGGTGAATATACCGCCCTATATGCCGCTGGAGTTATCGACTTCACTACGGGTTTACAATTGGTTCAGACCCGATCAACCCTCATGGCAGAATGTACCGGTGGCGCAATGGTTGCCATGATTGGCTTTAAGCGTGATGAACTCGAAGCCGCCATCGCCAATACTAACAACGTGGTTTTAGCCAATGACAACAGCGCCGAACAGGTGGTAATTTCTGGTACACCAGAGGCGATCAACCAAGTTACTGGCAAGGTCAAAGCCAAGCGAGCGATTCCCCTGGCGGTCAGTGGCGCATTCCATTCCCCGTTAATGGCAGAAGCCGCCGCCAAATTTGCCCTAAAACTAGACACAGTGACATTTGCCGATGGGAAAATTCCCGTTTTGTCCAATGTGGAACCTAATGAACCTCTCACCCAAGGTAAAGATCTCCACCATTGCCTAAGGAAACAGATTACTTCTCCGGTGCGATGGCGCGAAATTTGTTTGTATCTCGCCCAAGAGGGTTATGAGCAAGCGGTGGAAGTCGGCTCTGGTAAAGTATTAACTGGTTTGATCAAGCGTACTGCCCCAACCATGAAACTGGTAAATATTAGTACCCTTGCTGATGTGGAGAACTTCGTGGCAAGTTTTGCGGTTTAAAGTTCCATTATTATCAAACACTAAAAATCTAGCCTCCCTTTATCTTGAGCATAATCTCGAAGACTTGGGGAGGCTAATCTATTTAGATTGAGTCAGATTATAGTCAACCAAATTAAGAATGGCACGTTATTTGGGGTCATTGTCAGACAAGATGTCTGACCTACGAGGTATCAAGAAACGTGGAGCGGACATCTTGTCCGTTGATCTATCTCCTTTGTTGTGCCATCGTTAACTGCAACAACTATAATTTAAACTGATTCAGACTGAGTTACAGAACTATTGCAACTGCTCCTGTAAAAGTCTTTCTGCTTCTTCAAGAGCTTCCGGTAATTTAGTGGCATCCTTGGCTCCTGCTTGGGCAAAGTTAGGACGACCACCGCCACCGCCACCGCAGATTTTAGCGATCATGCCCACGAACTTACCCGCCTGTAAGCCTTTAGCCACCACAAACTTCCCAAAAGAAGCCACTAACGAAACCTTGCCATCATTGGTAAATGAACCGAGTAACACGGCGCTATGATCACCCAATTTGCTCGTCAGTTTATCCGCTGCGGCTTTGAGGGCTTCTGGTTCCAGTCCAGCGATCTGAGCTACCAAAATCTTAAAGTCCCCAGTGGCTTCGGCTTCACTCAAAAGGCTATCGGCTTTCAGCAATGCTAACTGATGCTTTAATTCCGTAGCTTCCTTTTGAGACTGCCGCAATTCCTGTTGTAATAGGGTAATCCGTTCTGTAATTTCTTCTGGCTTGACCTTAAACCGATCACTCAGATCCTTCGCAATTGCATCCCTGACATTGAGATATTCAAGAACAGCTTGACCACAGACCGCCTCAATGCGCCTTACCCCAGCGGCAATACCTGACTCATTAACGATTTTAAAGACCCCAATCTCACTGGTATTTGCCACATGAGTACCGCCGCAGAGTTCCATCGAAACATTCGGAAAATCCACCACCCGAACTTCAGCGCCATATTTTTCACCAAACATCGCTACGGCTCCTTTCGCTTTTGCCGCTGCAATGGGCATTACATTCACCTCTGCTCTGTGACCTTCAGTAATCCATTGATTGACTTGGTTCTCAATGGCTGCTAGTTCGTCGTTAGTTAAACTCCGATTCAGATTAAAGTCAAACCGTAATCCTTCATCATCTACTAAAGAACCAGCCTGAGAAACACTGACATCAATCAATTTTTTGAGGGCAGATTGCAGTAAGTGAGTGGCAGAGTGATGGGCTTGAGTGCGTCGCCGTGCCGAACCTAGCACCTGTGCTGTCACCTCTTGTCCCACGGTGATCGTACCTGATTCAATCGCACAGCGGTGGATAAATAAATCTGACTCCTTGCGCACGTCATCAACTCGCAATCGCACCGATTTCCCCTGAGGAGATTCCACCCAGATTGTGCCCTGATCTGCCACTTGACCACCAGACTCAGCATAAAGAGGCGTTGCCGCTAAGATAACCTGCACCTGTTCCCCAGCATGGGCAGTGTCTACCACCACACCATCTCGCACCAACGCTGTGACTTTAGTAGTGGCTTGCAAAGCACCATAACCCACAAATTCCGTTTTACCAATTTTCTGGGCTAATTCACTCCAATTCACATTGACCAATAAATCAATTTCTTCGTGGGCAGCTTGGGAACGTTGTTGTTGCTGCTTCATTTCGGCTTTAAAGCCTTCTGTATCTACGGTAAAACCCTGCTCAGCGGCAATTTCTTCCGTTAATTCCAAGGGAAAACCATAGGTATCGTAGAGAATGAAGGCATCGACCCCAGCAATCTGCTTTGTAGCTTGGGTGGCGTGGTTTGACAGAATTTCTTCCAACAGTTTTTCCCCACGTTCCAGAGTTTGTAAGAAGCGCCGCTCTTCCATTTCTAATTCAGTTTTAATGGCTGTGGCTCGTTCGCGCACATGGGGATAAACCGCCTCTGCCAGTTGAATCGCCACTTCAGCTACATCACTGGTGAACATCCCTTCAATGCCGATCAATCTACCGTGACGCACCACCCGCCGCAGCAAACGCCGCAGAATGTAACCTCGCCCAACATTGGAGGCATTAATTCCATCGGCAATCATGTGAACCACTGCCCGAATATGGTCACCAATGACCTTAAGGGAAGTGCGATGCTGTTCTGGAACCTTATGGTAATCTACGTTAGCGATTGCTGCCGCTTTTGCCACAATGGGGAAAATTAAATCAGTTTCGTAATTATTAGGCACATTCTGCAAAATCTGTGCCATGCGCTCCAAACCCAGCCCCGTATCAATATTTTGTTTCTTGAGTTTAGTCAGGTTCCCATCGGCATCCCGATTGAGTTCCATAAACACCAAGTTATAAATTTCTAGAAAACGGCTATCATCTTCTAGATCAATACTGGCATCCCCTTCTTCTGGTTTGAAATCGAAGTAAATTTCGGAACAAGGACCGCAGGGACCCGTAGGACCAGAAGCCCAAAAGTTATCTTCTCCCATGCGCTGAATCCGATGGGCTGGAATCCCAATTTCATCACGCCAAATCGCAAAAGCATCTTCATCGGTATGAAATACACTGACGACCAGCCGTTCCGGAGGCAATTGAAATACTTGGGTAACCAGTTCCCAACCCCAGGCAATGGCTTGTTTTTTAAAATAGTCCCCAAAGCTGAAGTTGCCAAGCATCTCAAAAAATGTGTGATGGCGTGCGGTGCGTCCCACATTTTCAATATCATTAGTGCGCACGCATTTTTGTGAAGTAGTTGCCCTAGGTACTTCTGCTTCCTGCTGTCCTAAGAAAATTGGCTTAAAAGGCAACATTCCCGCAATAGTCAGTAATACGGTGGGATCTTCAGGCACCAGGGAAGCACTGGGGAGAATTTTGTGTCCCCGTGCTTCAAAAAATTGGAGAAACTTAGAGCGAATTTCCGCACCAGAAAGAACAGGAATAGCAGTCATAACCTTAGGCAATTTGTGATCCGATTTGTGGTCTTAGTAATCTTATGCAAACTTATACAAAAATTTTAAGCTTAAGTCTGACCAGTTTGTGATCAAAGTTGCATTGATTTATGACTTGACTAATGGCTTGACTAATGGGTTAATTCACTAGCGCTCCCATCTTGCCAGAGGGCAATTCCCCCTAATAATCCCAAATCGTTGGATACAATGGTCACATTGGCGGGTAAAGGTACTTTGATTAACCGCGCATTGCCACCGCCAATATACAGCCAGTCATAGTTAAATAATCGTTCCAAGCTATTGATTGCCGCTAACAACCGCTGATTCCACACCTCATGGGAAATTTGCCCCAAAGCATTTTGTCCCAGTTCGTCTTCAAAACTCTGGTTATTTCGGAAAGAATGCTGTCCCATTTCCAAATTAGGTACAAGCTGACCATCCACAAACAAAGCCGAACCAAATCCTGTCCCCAAGGTAATCACCAATTCCACGCCCCGCCCTTGCATTGCACCATAGCCCTGAACATCAGCATCGTTGGCGATCCGCACTGGTTTACCGTAGCGTTTTTCCAGTTCTGCCAATAGATTAAATCCATCCCATGTTGGACCGAGATTCATCGCGTTTTTAGTCACCCCCCGCTGCACCACCCCAGGGAATCCCACAGAAATCCGTTCCACATCCCCAGCCGCCTCAATTTGTGCTGCCACAATCGTATCAATTACTGGTAAAACAGCCTCTGGAATTGGTGGCTGAGGGGTAGTTAAACGTTGCCTAGATGTGATGGGTTTGCCCCCATGATCTAGTACAATAGCTTTAACACCGCTGCCGCCGATATCAATAGCTAAAGTCCGAGGCAGTAAAGAATTATTCATTCGAGTGATGTGATAGTTAAAATAAATATTATGATACTAACTGTGATACTAAAACTGTAATCTTAGAAATCACAATCTTAGAAATGATATTAAGAAATAATATTAAGACACCATAATTTTTAAAATTAACTAAAGACAGGATTGCATCATCTATGATAGAAGTAATTCTTTAATTGCTATTCTTTATTAAGTTTTTTCTTTATTAATTTTTTGTAATGGACTTTCTAAACTACATTTACTGCATCTATCGTGGTTTGACTATTTGCCATTTAATTATTGAAGTTTATTAAGCACTGAAATCTATGACCGTTAATTCTGACCCTATACCGCCTCAAACTACCGACGAAATTACTACTGACGAATCTGTTAACGAAACTGTGAGCAACCATAACGAGAAATTATCCGGAGCAAATCCTCCCAATAATTCAGAACCTTCCAGTAACAACATCAAAGAAATAGTGCCAACTGGTAGACAATATCGCCCTTGGCAGTGGTTAAAGGTTTGGGGATATTCCCAGCCGCTCCCCCTCAGAGACATTTGCATTGAATTAGATGTTTATGACAAAATTCCCCAGTGGCAGCCCGCTGATTTTCAGTTAATGGTGCGACTTTATGAAGAGAATCAGCAATTACATCGGGCTAGTAATCCTTTATTGAGGAAGTCTGCCCCCCAAATGGCTGACAAAATCAGGCATGATCAATGGTGGAATGCTGCATTGCCAAATAGGTTGCCCCTGAGTGCCGTAGTGACTCACCATCACCATATTTTATTAACCGGAGCCGCAGGTAGTGGTAAAACAGCATCCCTCCGGTTTCTTATGGGGCAATGCACCACAGGTAAACTATTAAAAGGTTGTGTGCCTCTAATTGGCAGTTGTTTGGATTTAGTTCATCGCAATGACAAAAGTACTGTCAGCAGTGAAAAATGGCGTGAACAGAATCTGCTGTATATCTGGCTCAAGCAGTATTTAGAGCATCAAAAATTCAATGATGAGAAGCAAATTCAATTAGCTTTAAATAAGGGTTTGTTTTGGCTCTTACTGGACGAATTAGATGACTTAGTTCTGGATCAGCAAAGATATTTAATTCAGCAAATTTTGCAGTTTCAGTTTATTTATCCCAAAGTACGTATTGTAGTTGCCACCCGTCATCCGGAAATTGCCCAGACCCTCAGCAGTTTTCATCCTTTTACTTTGGCTCCATTGAGTCCGTCACAAATTAGTAATTATTTAGGAAACTGGTTTAAGTCTACAGCTTTGTCTGATGTAAACCATGAGGCTCAAACTCAGGCTCTGATTAGGGTGATTGAACAATCTCCTGAACTCTATTCCCTGGCTAGTCATCCATTGATTTTAGGCTATATGGGAAACAGGTTTAACACAGATCAAAGCTTTGGGTGGGACTTCTATCAAGAAATAGTGGAACTATTGTTATGGCATTGGGATCAAAGTAAACTAACCTCTCGACATCAATCAGAAGCCTCTTTATCTCAACAAATAGAATATCTTTCTTATCTAGCTATTATAGGAAGAGAACAATACCAATCTGGTTGGCAGGGTGGCAAAATGGTAACGGTTCTCAATGAAATGATTACCAGTAGCCAGCGTATCCGTAATTCCCCTTCTAATCCTAGTACGATTTCTGGGATCAATCTATTTACCAATCCAGCCATTGACAGCAATGTTTTAATTAAGCAGTGGCAAGATAGTAGTCTATTACTGAAGGTTGCCAGTAATTTGGTTGTTTTCCGTTATCCGCTCCTACAAGATTACCTTGCCGCTCACCGCCTAGCCTGTCGGTTACGTTCTTCGATTATCAAATATATTTTAGAACATTTGGATGATCGCTCTTGGCATGGTGTGATTACCTTAGTCACTTGTCTAACTGAAGATCCCAAAACGCTTCTAAAGGAAATGAAAACCTCCCTAGAGCAGATGATTGTCAATGATTCTCACCTGCAATCATTTCTGATGTGGGTTAATCAACAGGTCATGCATTTAAATTCTGAATATAGCAATGTTACGCTGCGAGCTTTATACTTCGATCTTGAATTAGAAAAGATTAGAATCTTAGATCGAGCACGCGCCCTGGATATTGCCCATGCGAGATCTCTGGAAAGGGCGCATTTAAGAGCTATGGGCAGAAATGATGATATGGAAACTGATATTGATATAGACCTATCCATAAATCTAGCATTGAATCTAGATATGGCGTTGTATGTGTCACAACATTCCATTTTGGATTTAGCCTGTGCTTTGAGTCCGTCACTCAAACAGGAACGAGATAACTTAATCCAGATCTTACCTAGTCCGATAACTGAACGGGATAAATTCCCTCGTTGGTGGCAGATTCATGGGTTAGAATGGGCAAAAAAGTTACGCACTCTGATTATTCAGAACCGTAAAAGTGTGCAGGATTGGCAGTTTAGTCAAAGCCAAGAGCAACTATTACGAAACTATGTTCAGGCAAATATTGTGTTTGCTGAATGTCTCAGGCAGTGCAGCAATCTATCTCAAGATGTACGCCGCCAAATGGAAAACACGATGCTATTACCCAGCGGTGATTTTACGATTTTACAGCCCTAGTTTTCACTTATTGGATTTATTCGATTCTATTGAGATTCTATGAAATCACTGATGATCAGTTGCCAAACATCTAATGGTATCTTGGTAGGAATAACCCATTAGTGTGTGATGGAAAACTATGGGGAAGATATGGTTTTCCATTTTTAATAAAGTAGCATTGGTAGTCGAATCTTGCTAAGTAATCACGAACCCGCTGACTATTTTCGCCACTTAGTTCGGCATACACTGCCTTGATCCGATGATTTTTTAAAAGTTCTGCTGCTCCCTCTAAGGCAGGAATTTCATAACCTTCAATATCTAAACACCACAGGTCTACATGATTAATATTTAAAGCTTGTAGTTGCTCCGACAGCGTAACGATTTCAATCACTTCTCCCGAAGAGGACTCATTTACAGATGTAGTAACCTTATTTTGCGCCCCATGTTGATAATTATCACCTAGGGATACAAGATGCATTTGTGATTTTTGATTCCCCAAACCCGCTTGAACCTGTTCTACGGGAAGATGCTGATTCACTATCAAGCACTCTCTGAGCCAATTACTTGCTTCCTGTCCAGGTTCAAAAGCTATTACTTTACCTGTGGGAACGTACTGTCCCAAATACATGGTCATTTGACCAATGCTGGCTCCGGAATCCACCACAATGCCATTATTGGGCAGAAAATTTCGTGCCCAATTCAGGAACTCGGCTCCTTCATATTTGCCGTAAACGATCCAACGGTGAGTAGGATTATTGAGATCTAGTTTCCAAGGGATACCAGCTCCAGTTTTTGTCCAGCAGATTCCGTGGTTTTTAATCTGGTTTCCAAATAAACGCTCACATATACCTAGTTTATGGGGAAAGTCTATGGGTTGTAACCAGTTTAGTAGGGATGGTAGAGGAATTGTTAGTTGATGCATGGTTTTATATAGAATTAAGAATGTCTAGGTATTTCTGGGCACATTTCTCTAAAGTTAAATTCTCTAAAACGTATTCTCTAGGAGCAAATTGATTTTGATGCAATTTATCCAAAAACTCTTCTAGCTTAGATGGGAATTCTTCTATGCCAGTAAATTTAATGCCACAGCGGTCATCCCAGTAGGGTACTGAACTAACAGGTGCAAACTTAACTTTATGAGGGAAATAAGCAGGGTCTTGCCAGTAACCACCACGATCCCAAGCTAGAATAGGCACACCTGAGGAAAGAGCCTGCTGATAAGCAATTCCTTGGGTTTCATGTTCACAAAGAAAAAACATAGCTCTGCAACGCTTAAGAAGGTTCTTAAACTCTTCCTCCCTGTAAAAACCATAACGAATTATCTGTGTCGTCAAACCTTTCTCGTTAAGATACGACCTAACAGGGTTAATTAAATTCTGCTCATAAGTATTGTGTTCCCATCGGACTTTATCATAAAGTAGAACATCTACATCTTTTGTTGCTATTGGTGTGCTCGTCCATGTTTCGGTGTCAATACCGATCGGCCAAGCAGCAACACGATCTCCATAATAGGGTTGACACATCTGCCTCATCCATTCACCAGGAACTAACATCTTACGAACTGGTAAACGCTCGAATAGATTAGGATCTTCGCAAGGATGAGAGAATACTGCGGCTCCAAAGAGAATGGGATTCCGCCACTGAATTTTATCTAGCACATGGTGCTTGCCAATAATGCAAGCTATTTCTTCGGGATGTTTTTGAATATAGCGGTAGTCGTTAATTCTATAGGAAACACCCAGTTTATCTAACCCAGCACATAGATTTAGAAAAACTCGCATTTGTCCGCCAGGTCTTGGTTTACCACGGATAAGACGACGGATTAATCTTCGCAGGTAGCGATCATATGGAATCCAGCGATCAGGATCTAGTTCTTCATAAAAAAGGTTAATACATTTATTCATCGATGAATTTCGGTTGTGTCATAGAATGGATTTCTTAAGCGCATTACAGATCCATACTATGGTTACTTTGGAAGCATGGAAATAACATTTCGCCTGAGACTCAGTATTAGTTCTGTTTTTTTGAATCCCAAATTTTTGTATAAATGACCAAGTAAACCTGTAGTGGGTGGTTGAAACTCGGGATCCAGTTGATAAATCCAATTAACTACCTCATTCGCTTCTTCTAAATGTGTTAATGCGATCCAATGCGCAAGTGGCCAAAGCACATTACATGCTG
>JBIKNH010000260.1:0-5100 GCA_044358815.1 Pseudanabaenaceae cyanobacterium
GGCATGATAAGCCGCCGAGATTCCCCCTAAGGAACCGCCCACAATTGCCACTTCACATTCCCAAACCTCTCCTTCTTCAGGGGGAGCGGGGTTTAGTAATGGCCAACCATTTTGATCGTATAGGGGTTGATTTGGTTTGGTGTTTACCTTAGATGGATTGTTAGCGGAGTTATTACTACTACTGATACGGGAATTTGTGCCACTGTTTCCCAAAAATTGCCAAGCTTGAGTACTGGCTCCGGTCAATGCCAGACCGCCTAGAGCCAACCATAGGATATAGCGTAACTGAGGACGATGGGACTTTTTGCCATCACCCTTGCCTTGGGTTTTGCCTTGCTGAGGTTCCACGATTGCCACTAATATTTCTGAGATTTAGGTAAGAGTTTAGGCTGCAACTGACAATCTTAGTGCCCTAAAATTAGGAAATCTAAGTTTATTTGAATAACTGTTGTTGGAAGTGTTTTTGGAGTTGTTTTTTGTGACTTGGGCTATTGCCTAAGGCAGAGGGTCGGTCTGAGTGAACTAGTCCAAGTGTTGTACCTAGTTAATGGTTCTTAACTATTTATCTTAACTATAGGTTACATTTGCCATTGCCATTTTATGATCCCTAGGGCATAACTCATAGATTTTTTTCTATGAATTTTCCATTAGCGCCGTCAGTTTTACATGGATACCCAGTCTCAAATGTTAGCAACATTGCGACCCCTGTCGTCAATCGCGAATATTGCTGAGCTTTTGGTTGGTCTTTTTGGGGGAGTTTGAAGTGCTGTTTTTAGCGGGGTATGATGGTCGCTTTTGGGTTTGGCTAGCGGTTGACTAGGATAAAGGGTGTGGTAAAGGGCATGGGGTCTGACTATGGCGGCGCTGTGGTGTGTGATAGGCGTGACAGACTTATGATCGATTTGTGATCCATGTGATCCATTTGTAATGAATTTTTTGGTCTTGTCGTAATAATTCTTATGACATGGCTAGGGGACAATTCCGCTTAATTCCACTGGGTTTATGGGCATATAATATTGGGTCATAATGGTGGGGCATTGATGGCAAGAGTTAAGCCCCATGCTTTATGACCAATCTTTACGCCAAATCTATACCAAGATCCACAGCGGATTGAGGACGAGGCGCTCCTTCGTGAGCAAATTGAGATCGTCTCAGCGGGCTATAGCTCTACGCCAAATCAACGGGAGATCTGACCATTCATCCAAACTCTAATCCCCAACTTTCATCAACCATCATTAACCATTATCAACCAGCATTAACCATGACGACCCAGCCTGTGATTAAGCAGTCCAAAGTAGAAGCCCTGAAGCAAAAGAGCGACTTTTTACGCGGACCCATTGACCAAGAATTAACCGATGGCAATCCTTTTTTTAGCCCCGACGGGACACAAATCCTCAAGTTTCATGGTTCTTACCAGCAAAAAGATCGGGACTTTGAAGCCCGCAAAGCCAAGGGTGAGGAGCCGCAGTACAGCATGATGTTACGCACCCGCTCTCCAGGGGGATTAGTTCCTTGGCAGTTGTATCAAGCTTTGGATCGGCTCTCAGATACCTATGGTAATCACACGTTACGGGCTACCACTCGCCAAGCTTTTCAGATTCATGGCGTTTTGAAGGAAAATCTCAAGACGGTGATTGCCGATATTGTCAAACACATGGGTTCAACGGTGGGGGCTTGTGGTGACATTAACCGTAATGTGATGGCTCCTCCCGCTCCGTTTTATAACAAGCCTGCCTATGGTTACGCCAGAGAATATGCCACCAAAATCGCGGATCTGTTAGCCCCCCAAGCTGGTGCTTATTACGATCTGTGGCTGGACGGTGAGGAAGTGCTTTCGGTGTCTGAAGCCCCAGAGGTAACCGCCGCACGGCAACAACAGGGCACGGGGACCGCTAAAACCAATGTTGAGGACAGCCCTGAGCCAATCTATGGCACGCAGTATATGCCCCGCAAATTTAAGATTGCCATTACTGTGCCCGGGGACAACTCCGTAGATTTATTTACCAATGACTTGGGGTTGGTGGTGATCACCGATAGCGCTGATGAGTTATTGGGTTTTAATGTCTATGTGGGCGGTGGCTTGGGGCGGACCCATAACAACGATGCGACCATTGTGCGGATGGCTGACGGGATCGGTTTTGTGCCTAAGTCAGAAATCTATGCTGTGGTCAAAGCAATTGTGGCGGTGCAGCGGGACTATGGTGATCGGTTCAATCGTCGTCATGCACGGTTTAAATACATTCTCAATGATTGGGGTGTAGAGAAATTCAAGGAAAAATTGTTGGAATATTACCCCACTGTCTTGGCTCCTCTGGTGGAACTGCCTGAATTTACCTATGAAGATTATCTAGGTTGGCACGAACAGGGGGATGGTAATTATTTTGTGGGAATTTCCATTGTGAATGGGCGGGTTTATGACCAAGGCAGTTTGCAACTCAAAACCGCGCTGAAGGAAATCACTGATACCTATCATTTGGATATGGTGATGACAGCGAATCAGAATCTGTTGCTCACTCACATCACCCCAGCCCAAAAACCTGAAATCCAAGCTATTTTGGAACGTTGCGGCATTACTCCGGCTGAAGAAGTTGATCCTCTGGTGCGTTATTCGATGGCTTGTCCGGCGTTTCCCACCTGCACCCTTGCCGTAGCTGAATCAGAACGGGCGTTACCTGGCATCATGGCACGGTTACGCACTCTGTTGGACAACCTGGGTTTAGGGGGAGAGCAGTTTATTACCCGTATGACTGGCTGCCCCAATGGTTGCGCTCGTCCATATATGGCAGAACTCGGTTTTGTGGGTAGTGCTGCCGATGAATATCAAGTGTGGCTGGGGGGGAGCTTTAATAGCACTCGTTTGGCGGAACCCTATGTTCAGAAGTTGCATGTCAACAATTTGGAAACTGGTTTAACGCCTTTGTTTGTCTATTTCCGTCAAGATAGAATTGCTGGAGAAACCTTTGGTGACTTCTGCGCTCGTAAAGGGATCGCTGATTTGCGGGAGTTTGCGGCTAATTATGTACCAGAGACAACACCAGCCAAACCCAAGACTGGCAAGCGTCAAGATGCCCGCCATCGGGTGACGTTGAGTAGCGCTGTGTATGAGCGTTTACGGTTGGTCAGTGAGGCGCAAAATAAGCCCATGAAGGACCTAGTCGAGGCGGCATTAGCTCAGTACTTGGACAGTTAATGTCTTAGAGCGTGTTTGAGAAGTTTTGATCCCCCTAAATCCCCCTTAGAAAGGGGGACTTTTTTAGTCTTTTCCCACCTTTTTAAGGGGGGCTAGGGGGGATCAATCATTGTTTTTAGCGAATATGTAGACTTCCCAAACACCCTCTTAAGGAAATTCCATTAAGCAAGGGAATTTAGGAATTGGATTGAGATTCCCTTGCTTAGTTCAATTAGGAGTATTGACACTCCCCGCGAGTAAAGCGACAGGGATTCCTGATTCAATAAAACTAATCATAAAGCCAATCATAGATCTGTCAATTCAGGAAAACTAAAAGAAAACCAAAGGAAAGCTAGAAGATTAATTTAGAAGAGATAGTTATCTTAGGGATGCTCAGCCTAGTTTCATCTGGGAAAGATTAAGATTTCATTTATATTCATGAATAATACCCAAGCCTGTCATGATCAAATACTTGATTAATACTCAGATTAATAAATTGATGTAAATGATCCATTAAGTAATAGTTTCTATGGTCGGATAATTTTTGGGTCAACCGTAAGCAATAAATGAAGTCAATACCAAGACTCGAAAAAGGCTCAAAATATGCATAGAATCCAACTGAGGCTAACAAGGATAGCAGCTTTTCTGGTAGGGCTAATGGTGGCGCTATCTTTTGCAGTATTCCAAGGGACAATTTCTCTAGCTCAGGCAGAAACAACCTATTGGCTAGGGGTCAAAGATGGTGAGCAATTGCATTTTACGGTTAGGGTTCCCACCGATGCTGTGGCGGTGATTTTACATCAAGAAAAAGCCCCCAACCGTGACGATAGTACCAAGCCCCGTTATCGTACTTTCACCCATACTATTGATGGTAAAGATTTTGTTTTTCACAGTAACGAAATCGGTTGGGAAACTCCCAAATTAGCTAATGGGAACTTGTCTTGGGTCGTCAATGCAGGGGTAGGGGCAGCATGGCGCAGATGCAATACTAAAGATCCCCTATGGAATGACTTTGCCGAAGGGCTATCTGGTATCGCTACGCCATTCTCGCGGGGCTGGAGTCAGGCAAAAGTAATTATGGTCGAGAGTTCTGGAACTGAAGCGCCGCAGATTCGGACTAATTGGGATGGTACGATTGGTCAGGCATCACCGGATGCAACTGCCATCGCGAAACTAACCGCAATGAATGAGAAGGATAGTCTCTCACCGGAAGAACTAGACCAGGTGCGAGAGTATATGTTGGAAGTTGCGAATGCTGGGCGGGCTAATCCTGAATATCGTCGGCAAATGGGAAGCAAAGTAGCTCTGAACCTACCCTCTGATTTGAAACCATTGGTGCTAGGGGAAGGTCTCAATAATGCGGCTCAGAATCAGGCAGAATATTGTGCCAAAATCAAGCGGGCAACCCATGATCAAGCCGATCCTAAGTTGGCAACCCTAGGACTGAGATTACAGCAGTTTAATGTGGAAGGTGGATTTGCGGAAGCGGCTGGAGGTGGCAATTTGCAGAACTACCCCACAGCTTGGATGAAAAGTGATACGCACTATCGTCCTTGGTGGAATCTTGACAACCAGGTGACTAACGCTGTCGGCTTCGGCGTTGCCAAGGGTGATGATGGGAAATGGTATGCCGTTGCGGTATTTGGGCGTTAATACACCACGCTTATATTCCTAATGAAATATTCCCGATGAAACATTCCCAATGAAACAGCAAAACATTTGGGACCATAGCGGTACTCCAAATGTTTTGTTTTCTGTTCTAGAATAATTTAATTGACTTTAGATTAACTTTAGCAGAGTATTCTCGACTAATATATAGTAGAATCAAATAAGAACTAGAGGATGAGATTAGCATATTGTGCAATGAGAGAATCCAAAGATGTATGTTGATGAGCATAAGCTCTTCTCTTTTTCAGAGCAGCAAAGTTATG
>JBIKNH010000080.1:0-17263 GCA_044358815.1 Pseudanabaenaceae cyanobacterium
ATCGCTGACCATGCCCTCTCTGCACTGGCTTGTCTGGCTTGCGAGTTTAGTTTTTTAGCAAACTCAAACTCTTTAGCTAAGACAGCGCAATGTTTATTAAGATCATACTTGTCGCTATCCTTGACATCCATCCATAGCCTCAAAGCCTTATTACGCAAAAACAAAGCAGTACGAATCGCCTCGTCAATGAGGTTGTACTGTTCTATTTTGCCTTTTAACTTTGCTTCGAGGACTAACATGGAATTGTAAAATCTTATGCTGTATATTGTAGCATAGATTAAGTAAAGCTTTGCTGGAAGCACGGGGTTTTAAACCCATTTTTTTGATAACTAGACTCAAGACTGATCGGAGTTAGGGGAAGCATTGTAGAGAGCATCTAACCTAGACCGAGCATCATCTACACTCATGGACTTAATTACTAATAATGGCTCAGTGGTGAGATTACCATCTTCATCCAGTAGTTCGGGGTGAATTTTAGTTTTGTCTAAAGGACGTTGACGCTTATTTTGAACTGCCCGTGCATCATTTTGGGACAGCGAAATCATACTCCGAATCAGGTTAGTGATTGCCAAGATTGAGAGTACAGCAAAAGCCACAATATAAAGGATTTGTACCATCTGAAAATTCCTGATTTAGAGTGCTAAGGATAAATCTTGATTTACGGAAAGGTTATTTGACGTTATTTAACTAGGAAATGTGATTTAACTAGAAAGTATTACCGAAAAATTTCTAGAAAGCTGCGAAGAAATTACTGCCAGACTACTGCTTAAATTACCAATTGAACTGCCAATTGAACTGCTAATTATCGAATGACTAACTAAGGGGCTAATTAAATAACTAGTGATTAAGATTAGAATGTAGCAGAAAAAATTTACACCAGTTGGCT
Source organism: Pseudanabaenaceae cyanobacterium (assembly GCA_044358815.1). Classification (GTDB taxonomy): domain Bacteria; phylum Cyanobacteriota; class Cyanobacteriia; order Pseudanabaenales; family Pseudanabaenaceae; genus JBAXSK01. Next base: position 887 of record JBIKNH010000080.1, read on the forward strand.
TTATTTTATATTATTTTTATATAGTTTTTTAGATGGCTGCTGAGGGTGTGACTGCAATTATGACACCCCGATCTAGAAATTCCTAGTTAATTTCTAGGGGTTATGGTTTTCAGGGATTATTGTTGTCGGCGATGCCGTAGCGCAATCCCTTGGCATTCCACCAAGAGTCTGTGCCAAGGACGCATAGCAGCCGCATCGACCCCCACCCGATGACCAGACAGGTTAAACAAAGTCTTTGCCGCGACCAATTCCTTCTGAGCCGTAGTGATGCGGTCTAAGAGGGTGGTTTGTTCAGCTTCGGACAGAAAATCAATTTTTTCAGTACTGAGCAAATTATAGGAACGCTCAAACCAATAGCTAAAATCTTCTAGCAATGGGGTCAGTAGTTGATCCAACAGGGCTGTTTCTCGCGGATCTGTTGAACCAGTCCATTGATCCTTGGGCGAGTCGTCAGCAAAATTATCAGCAGATTCAGGCATAGGCTTTACCGGTCAGAGACGCTGCTAAGGTAAGTGGCAAATTAGATTGCAGGTGAAAGTTTGAGGTAAATTGCGAGGCATTGATATTTAGTTAATACTCAATCAATCCGGAGGGAATGTTTAGCGGTCTAGGTAGGCAATCTTTTGGAGTTAGTGTATATATCATAGCATTTCGTTACTTTTCTTTAAGTTGGTAAGACTTGAACCTATCTAAGGTGTGAGGTTGATTTATGGCTGGGTTTTCTGGTGATGGTTTGAGCGAGAGTTTTAGTAAATTTTCGGGTGAGACTAATTCTGGGTTTGGATCTGCTGCTTTAACCGCTATGGAGGAATTAATTCAAGTGGTGGCACAGTTACGGCATCCTGAAGAGGGTTGTCCTTGGGATTTAGCCCAAACGCCCCAGTCCCTCGCCCCCTATGTGATCGAAGAAGCCTATGAAGTGGTGGACGCTTTGCAACGGGAAGACACGGCTGACATTGCCGAAGAGTTGGGGGATTTATTGTTGCAGGTGGTTTTGCAAGCACAGATTGCCCAAGAGTTGGGACAGTTTACCTTAACCGATGTGGTGCAGGGTATTACCAATAAGCTAATCCGTCGTCATCCCCACGTCTTTGGTGATACGGAAGCTAATACTATCGAGGCGGTGCGGCAAAATTGGGATGAAATCAAAGCCCTAGAAAAGGTGGCTAAACAAAATAGTTCTCAATCAAATGAGCCACAACCGGAACTACCTGCTATTAGCGCTAAATTGGAACGCTATGCCCGAACTTTGCCGCCTTTAGCTGGAGCGTTAAAGATTTCCATTAAAGCCGCAGCCCATGGGTTCGAGTGGGAGAATGTCGATGGGGTATGGGAAAAGTTTCATGAAGAATTGGAAGAACTGCATCAGGCGATCGCCCATGAGTCCAAGGCAGCCCAAGAGGGAGAATTAGGAGATTTGTTGTTTAGTTTGATTCAAGTGGCGCGGTGGCATGACCTTGATCCGATGCGAGCATTACAGACAACGAATCGGAAATTTGTGGAACGGTTCAGTATGGTGGAGCGTTTAAGTCCTGAACCGATAGAGAATCTCACGATTGAGCAATTGGAAGGTTTGTGGCGACGGGTGAAGGAGATTTTGAAGCAATCAAATTGACTAGCTTACTTCCTGAGTCATAGTATTCAATTCACTCACACTTTACAAATTATCAAACCTTATTTCCTGATCAATCAGGGGCTTTAACAACACCTATAACCCCTGATCGGCACTATATTCCTGTTTCTTAAATAAATCCTTAATCAATTGCCAGAACAAGCTTACCCATCGTTGAACCAGTTTCGATTAATTGATGGGCTTGGGCGGCTTCCTCTAAGGGCAAAACTTGCGAAACATAAACCTTCAGTTTCCCTTCATCAAAAAGTCGCGCAGATTCCCGCAGCATTTGGGCTTGATGCTTCTGGGCAAAGGTTAGTTTTTTGAGCATCGGTGTTAGCATAATCTCTAAACTAATCCGTAGATTCCTTTCCCGTGCAATCTTCCAATTCACGGTATTATCCGGCTGAAGAATCGTGACTAAATCGCCATAGATTTGTACCGCTGGGAATGTCGCCTCGAAAATTTTACCGCCAACGGTATCAAAGGCTAAATCTACCCCTTCACCTTCAGTCCAATCTAAAGCAGCAGTTACAAAGTCCGTTTCCCGATACAAAATCCCTAAATCTGCGCCCAATTCTGTCACAAATGCCCCCTTGGCTGGTGAACTAACGGTAGTTGCCACCCATGCGCCTTTGAGCTTAGCCAACTGCACCGCCAAATGACCCACACCCCCAGCCCCACCATGAATTAACACAGTGCGCCCTTCTTCCAAACGTCCCCGATCAAACAGGGATTCCCAAGCGGTGATCAATGCTAGAGGCACTGCCGCAGCTTCGATAAAAGACAAGGATTGAGGTTTCAAAGCCACACAATGCTCTTCCACTACAGTAAATTTCCCATAGTTACCAGTGGCTGCCCCCAAACCGCCATCACAGAAATACACTTCATCACCAGGTTGAAACCGAGTCACTGCCGCCCCCACTGCTTCTACAATCCCAGCCCCATCACAGCCGAGAATCGCAGGCATTTGGTCAGGATAGAATGTGCCGCGCTGTCTTAACTTCGTATCAATAGGATTGACTCCAGCGGCTTTGAGACGGACTAAAATTCCCGTCTGGGTCTGAATTTCTGGTGTGGGTACATCGGCAATTTGCAACACTGTCGGCGCACCAGGTGCAGTCATTAAAATAGCTTTCATAGGATTTGCGAGGGGCTAATTTTTGGAAAATAGTTTGCAGTAGTTTGAAATAGTTTGACTAGAGAGTCCATCAAGATTTATAGTCAATCAAATTAAGAATGGCACGTTATTTGGGGTCATTGTCAGACAAGATGTCTGACCTACGAGCTATAAAGAAACGTGGAATGGACATCTTGTCCATTGATCTACCTTAAAAGACTGTCACAAAATTATTTGAAATGACTATAAACATAAGGGCAATCTAAGGCTGTAACTGCATCTACCTAAAATCTTTTGCATGAATAATACCTGAATTAGTCTCGCTAATTTTGATGATTGGTCAAAGGTTAAATCCTGATTAAACACCTTGATACAGCAAAAAGCATCAAAAAAACTTAGGCTACTGACCATAGGGACCCAAAGATGGAATAATAGAAATTTGTAAACTTTCGTAAATTTAGTAGATCCCTAACTCTATGGAACGTACTTTCATTGCCGTCAAGCCTGATGGGGTGCAACGCAATTTAGTCGGCGAAATCATCGGTCGCTTTGAAAAGAAAGGCTTTAAGCTAGTCGGCTTGAAACTACTGCAACCTAGCCGTGAACTGGCAGAAAAACACTACGACGTGCATAAGGAACGCCCTTTCTTTGGTAGCTTAGTCGAATTTATTACCTCTGGACCTATCGTTGCTTTGGTGCTAGAAGGTGATGGCGTAGTGGCTGCCTCCCGCAAACTCATCGGTGCAACCAATCCTTTGACCGCTGAACCTGGCACGATTCGCGGTGACTTTGGTGCAAATATTGGTCGCAATATCATTCATGGTTCCGATGCGATCGAAACTGCCCAGCGGGAAATTGCCCTGTGGTTCCAACCCGAAGAATTGGTGGAATGGAAGCCCACCATTACCCCTTGGGTTTACGAATAATTTGGGTTTACGAATGATATTTCAACCCTTGTACACATAACCTGCAATAACAAAACCTGCAATAACAAAGCTAGAACACGTTTTTAATGTTCTAGCTTTGTTGTTTTAGGAATGAGAATTAATTCTTTTAGAATTCTTTAGGAACTCTTTTAGTAATTCCTATTCTGGCAAGTAAGCCGCCACTACCGCATTTTCTGGGGTCAAATAGGTTTGAGCCACCGCTGCTAGTTCTTCCACGGTCAAACTGCGAGCCACTTGGCAATAGGTATCATTTCCCGCGTCATATAAACCTTCGCAACCAATTACACCGTGATAACCCAAGAAGTTCGCCACTTGGCGGGGGGACTCCATCCCAAATGTAAAACCGTTACAGAGATTACGCTGCGCCCGTGCCAACTCACTGGAGTTAATCTGTCCTGCGGCTATGTCACGCAAAACTTCATTTACCAGATGCTCTACAGGCTCCACATGATCATGGTCTAAGTAAGCACAGATCATAAACATGCCGCCCACTTCTTGCAAACAGAAACTAGCATCAATGTCTTGGACCCAGCCCTTTTCTTCCCGTAGTTGCCGGACTAAGCGGCTAGTTCTGCCAGTGGACAAAATTGCGGCAATTACATCTAATGCTACAGCTTCCCTTGATGCCGTTGCCCCAGGACCAGACCACGCCATCAAAAAGCGTCCCTGTTCTATTTGGGGTAAATTGGTCACATACCGTTGTGGCTTCACTGTCACTGTGGGTAATTCACAGAAAGCAGGTTCTTGATTGGCAACACTGTTAAATACCCCATTATTAAACGCCCCATTATTGAATGCTTCATTAACAATGGCGATCGCTTGAGCTTGGCTTACAGCACCAACCACTACCACCGTCATATTTTCGGGGCGATAGTATTGGCGATGAAAATCACGCATCTGGTCGGGGGTAATACTGGTTACGGTTGTTTCTTGTCCGAGAATCGCTCTACCGTAGGGGTGATCACCATACATCGTGGCACTGAGATTCTGTACGGCACAATAATCAGGATCGTCAAGGGCTTGGCGTAACTCTTCGAGAACCACTTCGCGCTCAGAGGCAAGCTCAATGGGGTCAATCTTGGCACTGAGGAGCATTTCCGCCAAAATCGGTAATGTGTCAGTAAATCGGGGGGCGGCAGTGGTGCAGTGGAAATGAGTGTAGTCAAGGCTAGTACAAGCGTTACTCATGCCACCCTGATACTCGATGATCTGATCAAATTCCCCAGGGGCAATATTTTCTGTCCCTTTGAAAATCATGTGCTCTAAAAAGTGTGCCATCCCCAAACTCTCGAGAGGATCATGGGCTGCACCAACTTTAACCCATACATCCACCGCCACCACTGCACTCACAATTTCCTGATGCACCAAGGTCAAACCATTATCTAAGGTTAACCAGGTGGCGGCGTGGGTATCAACACCTTGATGATCTACTTGATGATTCGCCGGCTGTAGTTCCTGAGTGTTGACCCGCTGATGAAAACGGCGCTGATAACCAGTCACCTTGGGGTTGGGCTGGTTTAACGTGTCGATAATGCCGTAAGCGTCAGAGGGGAAGGAGGAGGGCACGTTTTTGTGTTTGTGATCATTTGTTAATGTGTTAATTATGGTTGTTTAACGGGGGGCAATCGTAGCGAATGATACACATAACTCAGATTTTTTTGACTTTTTTCAGTCATTTATCATTGATATTTGTGGCAATATTCAAAGCCAATATCAAATATTATCTATGGCTGGATATAAGCTGTTTCTAAAAGCACTAATTACGGCTGTATTCTCGATCATTTCCTCCATAAAAAACACAAAGATCACTAAAAAATCCCCCCGATCAAAACTTTAAACAAGGGGATTTATGGTGATTTATAGTGATTAAAACCTTGACTGGAAGCTTATTGAGGATTATTGAAAATTGAGGGCATTGTCACTCGGAAGGGATTATTTTCCATTTGTTCCGAAGCAATATTCCATTTGCGATTCACAATTGAATATGTGCCTAAAATGTTATTGCGTCGGTCAGTGAGTTCTACGATATAGGTTTGCGGTAGCATCTGCGCCTCTTGTCCCACCTTGTACAGAAAACTAAACCGATCCAAATAGTTGGCTTTAATCCATAGGTTAGACAGAACAACTATCCTTACTTTCTTTTCACTGATCATGATTTTCTCAATCCAAGGCTGGTCATTCTGTTCTAGCCTCTCTTTAATCCACCACAGACTAGGATTAGCTTTGGTAATAGGAATAGAATCAATCGGCTCGGTAACTTTCTGTCCATAGGCATTTAAGGAGGTGTAAGGATTAGATTCTCTAATGAGCGGTACCCCTAACAAACCCACACCCCACAAAATGGAGGTAAGAAAACTGGTCGTTAATAATGTCGGCAATAATTGAGACAAGCCCATTCTTGATGCCTTCAAAATTGGGGGAGTGATGTCATGCTCGGAACTCATATAATCTCCTGAAGATGATAGAAAAATTACCTGATGTGAATTAGTGCAACCTATTAGTGCAATCTAACTGTAATTACCCTAAACTATGGACACTATGCTCACCCACTAAACTTACTGACTAAGTTATGTACTTACTCAGTCATGGTCAAAATACTATCCTGAAAATTTTCTATTTTTAGACCATATTCTTGATAGTTTTGCCATTGACTATCAAAAAATTGTTGTTGAAAACGATATTCTGTCACCCCAGCCCAGAATAATTCTAAATTAGGTGAAATTTCGGGATAGTGGTACAAAGGACTAGACAGATCCTGAGATAACATTCCTTGACAGCTAATCTGCCAATTTTGCTCCATCAAGTTTGACGTATCAAATTTGTTGATTATCCTAGGGTTTGCTTCTAGGGCATCGGGTTCTAGGGGATCCGAGAATTCAACAGGTAATTCAACAGGTTGCTCCTGTGAGACGTAATCATAGGTTTTACCGTATTGATCGGTGATGACCATCCTATAACCGTAATCCCAGAGCGCCTGTAATCCTTGAACTAAAAGTCGGGGCTGATCAATAGCCAGTTTGTCGCTGATTTGCTGCCAAGAAACCACCCCACCAACCCGCTGTAAATACTTCGCGATCCCAACTAAAAGCCGCCACGTCTGCCTGTGATCCATTGCATCACTATGGGGCAACACATAAGCCAAAACTAAGCCGCGACTTTGCGCCCCTCTTTTAAGCCAGTAATGTAATTTTTGCCATGAGGTAGGGCATTGGCGACACCAAGTGTAATCTGGTTCCGTTAGCTGGTGGGCGATTAAGTCCGGTTCTGGGTTTTGTCCTGTGGTGCGACAGTCCCACACGGGCAGCATTTCAGCTAGGTTCAGGAGTGGTAGTTCTAGTGTGTCTGGATTTGGCATCGCTGGTAACACACTGGTATTACATGACATTACATCCAGCAGAATCACTTCATGGTCGCGAAAATCCGTGAGATTCACCACCACATCACACAGCCCAAGGGGTAAATCCACTATTTGGTGTTGATAGGACTTACCTCTGACCGTGTGGTTACTGGTGGGGTCCGACAAAATGAAATCTATATATCCAGCATTGAGTTTCTGGCTGGATTCCCTAGTAGACTTACCATAGACACTCTTTCGCTTGACATAAAACGGCTTGAATTCTATTTTTTGAAATATCACCCGACAAATTCGCAGATTAGGGGGTAGATTCCCCATACCGTAGGGTTCTAACTGATTCAAGCTTTCGGCATTGTCACGGGTTACATCTTCCAATTTGACCGTTAAATCAATCACTAATTCCTTTTGCGGCAAACCTTGATACTGCTGCCAAAAGTTCTGATTTAAGGCTTCCTGTAACAAAGGTAAATGCACCAACGGGAAACTCAAGCCTCCCGCTAAAGGATGTCCCCCAAACTTAGTGAGCAAGTTTTCTTGTCCTGCTAATAAGCTATACAAATCGACTCCCGCAGGGGCACGGGCACTGCCTTTGGCTAACTCACCGTCAATGGTGCATAAAATTACGGGGCGCTGATATTCTTTGACCAATTCCCCTGCCACCAAGCCTAAAATCCCCACTGACCAGTCAGGATCTGCTAATAAAATCACCCCAGTGGTTGACAGATCCAACTGCTTGACGCGCTTCTCAATCTCTGATCTAGTTTGTCGCTGTAAATCTTTGCGTTCAGTATTGGCAATCTCTAACCGTTCTACGAGTGCTTTAGCCCGTTGGGGATTTTGAGTCGTCAGTAACTCAACGCAATCATTCACCTGTCCCCACATCCGACTAGCCGCATTGATCCGAGGAGCGATGCCATAACTAATATCCCTAGCGCGATCGCCAGCCATCCGACATTTATCCACCAAAGCAGATAAGCCTGGGCGCATCTTTTTCCCCAAGGCTCGACTGCGAGTTAACAGGTTCAGTCCCTTTTGAGCTAAGTAACGACAATCTCCCTGCAACTGCACCAGGTCCGCAATTAACCCAATGGCAACTAAATCCAATAACTTTTCGCATGATGCCTCACAATCTGCTGCTAGAGTTTGGGGCATTATTTCATACAAGACTTCAATTAACTTATAAGCCACCGCCACCCCCGACAAATGATGCAGCGGATGATCAGCGGCAAAATTACGGGAATTAATCAACCCTATGACCGGAGGGCGCTCTGGGGGTAATGTGTGATGATCAGTGATAATTACTTCAAACCCTAGACTTGCAGCATAAAGGATCTCCTGATGATTACTGCTGCCCGTGTCACAGGTGATAATTAATTGAGATTGCGGAAACTCCCGTCGCAAAAAATCTAACCCCGCCACCGATAGCCCGTGAGATTCCTGTAACCGATCGGGAATATAGAAATGTAATCGTTCGTTTTGCGGAAACCAAGGGGCTAAACCTTCCCATAAAACAGCGGTTGCCGTAATGCCGTCACTGTCAAAATCCCCCCAAATAATTACCGTTTCTTGTTGCTGGTGCGCCCTCTGCAATCGCGCCACTACTGCTGTCATTTCTGCCCCAAATTCCCAGCCGCTACTTGGGCGGTAATAATCGGGATCAATAAAACTTTGGACTGCTTCAGGGGTGACCTTACCTCGTTGCCAAAGCAATTGCGCCCCCCATAAGCCAACAGTTTCCACTAACCACGACGGGGCGGGATGATCAGGTGGAAACTGCCACTCATAACGAGGCGCATAATGAAAATCAGGTTGATCAGCGGTTTCTGCCATAGGTTAGGAGAAATTACCAGTCAGGGTTAGGGTTGGACGGGAGAACAGATACGAGAACAGATGCTAAGGCAATGATGCAATTATTATCCCTAATAACTCTCCCTAATCCCAACCATCTAGCCCTTCACAGCCAGACCTAAACCACCAGCCCTAACTAGCCAAATACTCTTGAACTCTGGTGCGACGTTTCCGTAAATAGTCCATTGCTTGGCGTTCCAATTGGCGAACTTGCTCACGGCTGAGATCCATGTGTTTGCCGATACTCGTCAAAGACATTTCTTGACCATTATCGAAACCGTAACGCAGCATCATCACTTGCCGTTGTTTGTCTGGCAACTCCTGCAACAAATTCCGTAAATCTGTCCGCAGGGATTCTGACTCCACAAAAGCATCCGGTGAGCGTCCTGTGTCTTCTAGTAATTCTGCCAATTCCGTATCTTGATTATCACCAATTTTTAAATCAAGGGAAATCGGCTGCCGTGCCAAAGAAAAACATTCCCGTACCTGTTCCACCTTCAATTCCAAAGATTGGGCAATCTCTTGGATACTCGCCAAACGCCCCAATTCTTGGGACAATTGCCGCTGCACTTTCTTGATTTTATTCAACTTTTCGGTGATATGCACCGGTAACCGAATCGTCCGCGACTGTTGGGCGATCGCTCGCGTAATGGCTTGGCGAATCCACCAATAGGCATAGGTAGAAAACTTATAACCCTTCATCGGGTCAAACTTCTCTACGGCTCGCTCTAAACCAAGGGTTCCCTCTTGCACCAAGTCCAACAGTTCTAAATTACGCTTTTGGTACTTCTTCGCCACAGAAACCACTAACCGTAAATTAGCTTCAATCATTTTCCGCTTGGCTCTAGTACCTTGCTTGAGCGCCTGATTAAGGTTCTCTGCGTCTATTTTTGCTAAAGCCGCCCACTCGTGATTTGTGGGTAGACGATGTTCTCTACTGACAAACTTCTCTTGCAACGCAAATAAGGCTGTCATTTGCTGGACTTGCTTACCATAGACAATTTCTTCCTCATTAGTCAGCAGCGGAATTTTGCCAATTTCATGAAGATAAGTCCGCACCATATCCCCAGACATCCCCACAGACTTGCCTGTAAATATTGCTTTACCTGTTAAAGGGTGGTCTGATTTGCTGAGACTAAGATCATCATGATCAATATGATCAATCATCACATCTCCATGAATTTCATCACTGCTAACCATTAGTAAATCCATAGCTCCCTCTCCCACTGTGTCTCGGCTAACTAAATCCGTAATGATGCCAAAATCTGTACTGCTCAAAACATCGTTGAATATATTGTTTTTCATAGTTTTAGTTACTCCCAAATAAAATGCACCTTGATTACTAGATCTAGAACAGAATATTCAACTAAACCGAGAAAACTACGACGATCAAAGCTTTACCGCATCTTAGTTATGAACTCTCTAGTCTTTTGTAGCTTTTGACATCAACTCAAACAGCTAACCAGCTAACCAGAAAAAGCATTTCTGCCACAGTCTAGCTGGTTCCACCGAAAGCCGAAAGATCACTGATTAATCTCATTGCCATCAACTAACTAACAACTGTACCAACCAGCAACGTAACTATTTAGTTCTGTACCACAAGCCTTATTTGTTATTGCTGATGAGTCTTTGTTGAGTTCATTTAGCCTTATTTAACCTAGCTTTATTTAGTTTTAGCTTTATTTAATTTAGCTTTACCTAGGTGTACCTAAACTACCTGCTGATTTGTCTCATTACTTTCTCTGGGGTTTGTAAGTCATATGACCAGTTTGGTTACCAGTTAGTTCATTAAACAAGGTTTAGTAGCTAAATTTAGTAGTTAAATGTTGACTAGAGCCATTACCAACTAGAACAAATGATGAGCCGCTATAATGTTGACTATCAGTAAATAACAATAGATGCCAAAGAGTGGACCCTAGCCAGCAACCCCTCAGATTTAGTCGATCATACCCAGTTAAGTAAAGACATCCCTCAGCCGAAACCCTTAGTAGAATGTTTTCAGTACAGTATTTTGAGTGAAGTGTTTCCAGTGAAGCGCTTTCAGTAAAACTCTTCAAGTGAAACGTTTTGAGTAAAGTGGTTCGATTAAAGATCCTCCGACAAAAGATAGGCTAGAAAGCTTACTAAAAATTACTAAAACTTTTATTTACTAAAACTTTTACCCATCCAGTTAACTACTCAGTTTTGCCCTACTGCCTAGAAAAAGTATCCCTAAAATCCCTCGACTCAACGAACCCATCATTTCCAGTTACTCCTTCCGAAACACAGCTACCGTGCCACACCTATCATTGCCGTTGATCGTTATACCGAGGCTATCCTATGGCAGCCAGTCCCAGAATGCAGTCTCACTCTTTCTAACCTTTTTCTAACCGTTATCATAGATGCTCGGTTATCATGACTAGCAGCAGTGTACTGAATCGATGGGACAGGTGATCTAAATAGCAAATCTAGCTCTGGCTATGCCACATCCTAGGGAGTGATCTTTACTTCCTATCGCAGTTCCCTAATTCCCTAATTAATCGTTTACTGGAGATAGGCATTAGTCTATACATGATATGGCTCAGTGTACGGATGCCTTAACCAGCAACACAGTGGGAATGGAATCAGCGCCAAGAAAGTGAAAAGGAATGGCAGTTGATCATAGTACGGGAAGCCCTCAAAGAGCATTAATCAAAGGTTTGATTTTAGGTTTGGCGTAATTTAGCAGCCCGAACCCAGTAGTTTCAACTGATGAACCTACCAGTGGCACTCATTGATCTTTAGCAGAAGCAAGAATGTTTGCTGTAGGAGAAGTATTTAAAGAGAATATTTAAATAAGTGAGTTTAAGTAATTTAACTAATTGCTTGATAATTGTTTGAATAGGCTGTCCTAAAACATAGGTTTTGATCTAATAAGTTTGTAACTTTTACCCCTAGCACTTGTCATCTATCAAAAGTTGTTTTGTTCTATGACTATCTGCCGTGACAATAAATTTTGATTTTTGGTTCCTCTCTGCCTCCCATGCCAACCATTGCCAGGTATTTAATGGCATACATTACCTAACATTACCTCAATTCTTTTTTCGCCCACTGAGTATTTACACTTACTCCAAGAAAGTGCTAGCCTAAAAGTGTCAGCTTCAGCCTATTACTACAACTAAATCATTATCTCTGTTATTGCCCCTTAGTTATTTTCATCCAGTAATTCCTAGAAACCAGTAACTCCTAGAAGTTAGTCTAGAAATTAGTCTAGAAATTAGTTATGTGAATTTAGGTGAATTGGTCTGAATTAAGGTTGAAGAAACCATTAAGGTTAGCCATAATCGCCCCAGTGACAGGCAACAATCAGCACTATGACACCTTATGGTGATGCTGTTATGGTGATGTTTAGGGGCGGCAGTTAAGTCGTGAAATCTTGGCATAATGCCATACTTAAGACAATTACTCTGAGGGATAATTCTGATGTCTTGGTAAATCATTACAGAACAACGATCCCGTAAGCATGATTTGAGGGTAAGGTTATTAGGTGGATGTAGTGAATGAGGAATGGTACACTAACGTGGGTTGGCGGGTGCGTGGGATTCGTGGTGCAACGACGGCTGATGCAAATACCTATGAAGCCATCGAAGCGGCTGTGTTGGAATTAATGGATCAGATAGAGTTAGAAAACACTATCGATCCGGCGGAAATTGTCAGCGTGACTTTCTCGGTAACGGCGGATTTGGATGTGGTATTCCCCGCTAAAATTGCTCGCTCCCGTCCCCGATGGGAGTATGTGCCTTTGATGGATATTCAACACATGGCAGTACAGGGCAGTTTAGCTAAGTGTATTCGGGTGTTGATGCACGTTAACACACCACTGTCACAGCAAGAAATGCATCATGTTTATTTGCGGGGTGCGCAACAGTTACGCCCCGATTTGCTGGTGCATCAGCCTTCAGTGTCTGTGTAGCCTCTGTATAGTCGCTGAACAGTTACACATGAAATTAACTAGGCGTGGACATTACAGCGTAAAAGCCATGCTTGATCTGGCGATGCAGCCGAGGGGTGAACTGGCTTCGGTGCGCCAAATTGCCCAACGCCAAGGCATTCCCGCTCCCTATTTAGAAAAATTACTTATTGCTTTGCGTCAAGCTGGTTTAGTGGACGCGGTGCGGGGCAGTCAGGGGGGCTATCGTCTCAAAAAATCCCCTAGACGCATTTTAGTCGGCGAAATTTTAGCGGCAGTGGGTGAAGATCTACCTAGCCTCGACGGTTTAACGAATCAACAAACCACAACCACGCCCCACCAAGCCTCAGACTGGGTGACTTTATCTTTGTGGCAGAGGCTGGATAACAAATTTCGCGAGGCGATCTATAGCATCCGCCTAGAGGACCTTTACTACGATGCCCGCAGTTGGCAGGCGGCTCAAGGGGATGACACTAATTTCATGATCTAAACTTCATGATCTAAATTTCATAATCTATAGTCAAATAAGATGATGATGGCACGTTATTTAGGGTACTTGTCAGACAAGATGTCTGACCTACAAGGTATCAATAAACGTGGGATGGACACCTTGCCCATTGATCCGCTTACAAGACTGTCCCAAGATTACTTGACATGACTATAGATCCTATCGACCTGACCACTGCCTATTACTGCCCAAATTCTATCTTGGCTTTTTCCACAATATCAGCGGTTACTAGATCCACAGCCATAGCATGGGCAATCTGTTCGATCCGTTGTCGGGCTTGGGTCCGGACGAAGTAAGGAATATTTCGTAGTTTACTTTTGGCTTCGGGGGTCCACTCTAGGGGATCAGGATAGCTGTCTATCATGGGTCTACCTCTTCAACTAAACTTGATGGCTCTAATTTGATAGCTCTAACTTGAGGATTTCAATTAGGGATTACGGGATTTTAATTAAGGGATCTCAGGGGTGGGATCGTCTAATAGGGGCGGTTTTTCGGCTCTTTCGCGGCTTAGCTCATTGAGTAATGACAAAACTTTAACGCCTTTCTCGAAGGAATGATCTTCTAGGAAAATAATTTCGGGGGCGCGGCGTAGGGCAAGGCGTTGGGCGATCTCCCGTCTCACAAATCCAGTGGCTCCGGCTAGGGCAGTCATGGTTTCTTTATGGGCTTCAGGAGTGCCATAAATACTGACAAATACCTTAGCGTGTTGCAAATCACCAGAAACTTCTACCGCCGTCACGCTAACCATCCCTGAGCCAACCCGATCATCTTTGATATCTCGGAGCAGCATATTACCCACTTCCCGTTTGATGGACTCAGCCACTCGGGCAATTCTTCGTTCAGTAGCCATAAAGGTTTAGCAGTTGCAGCACAAATAACAGACATTGACATACTCACCGAGCTAAAGCAACGGTGATTCTTGACACTTCATCGAGATGAGCTGGCAAGCCAGTCTTACCTTCTCTCCATGTCCGTTTTAAGTCTCCCAATGCCCTATGGCGACTTTTCTGTTTTGTACGCAAGTAAAATACTTGTTTGCTTCCAAGGTTGGACTTTCCATTGCCCTTTCTGCTTTCCCTGTTTCTGATCGCAACCCTGACAGGACTTTCAACCTTGCTGTTTATTTTGGAGTATCTTAAATCTGGGTGGGTCTGTGACCATCCGTATTTTACTATAAAGCCGTGCTAGAACCACGGGGTTTTAAACCCAATTTTCCGATAAATCACAAATGACAAATAGCAAATAACTAGAGTTATTTCGACAAAACTCAATGACAAAACTCGTCAATATAGCAGGGGCAGCGGCAACCTAGATCGGACTTTCGGGGTTGCCGCCGGTCTGACCATGGGACTCAAAATAACTACAATCTTGGCATGGTCCATCAGGGCTGATCGCACAGCGCAAATATACGGAACGAGCGTTGTAGATACAGTTGGTGTTGCCAATGGCATAACCGATCCCTGTGACATAGTTGATATCCGCTGGTAATAAAACCTTAGTGCTGGTTACCACAGGGGCGGTAATTGGTGCAGTGGCGGCATTATGTAAAGTTTGTTGGAGTCGTGCATGCTCTCTGACTTCTAAGCGATGGATTAACCAAAGCGATAGAATCGGCGGCACTAAGCCAAAAAGTAAGATGAGTAAAACATCAAACATAAACTCATGCACAGGAAAGGTAATCAAGAAACAAATCGCGATCCCAGTGATAATCTCAGTGGCGATCCCAATGAAACTGTTACAGGCTATCTAAACCCAACATCCCCCGCAGTACTAAGGTAACCCCCACAAAGCCACTTACCAAAAAAACGCCTAGGGCGGCGGCGGTGGCGGGACGCTTGAGCAAAGGGATCAGGGGCGCAATTACAATGGACAATACCCCAGCGCTGATTAACAGCAAAAATTTAGGATACCGCAGAATATTCTGTATGAAGTCTTTCATAGTTCAGATAATTAATAACTAACTAACAACCAATATTTACAAACCTGATCGCAAACCTGATTCAAAACCTGATAAATCTGCTCAAACTGAGCCGAGCCTAGTCAAATCCCATCAAAACAGTGACTAAAACCAAAACAGGTAACAGGGGCAAGATCACCTATGATCGCCCCCATTA
Organism: Pseudanabaenaceae cyanobacterium; assembly: GCA_044358815.1. Taxonomy (GTDB): domain Bacteria; phylum Cyanobacteriota; class Cyanobacteriia; order Pseudanabaenales; family Pseudanabaenaceae; genus JBAXSK01. The sequence continues at coordinate 16,319 of JBIKNH010000080.1, forward strand.
CCTAATTTTATTTCCTATTACCCATTACTGGTCTAACTGGTGGTCTAATTAGCGCTCTAATCGTTGTGCTAACTGGTGAGTCAACCAAGGGAATGGCAACACCACAAGGTAGAACCACAAGGTATGGAAATCTAAGGCGCTAAGGCACTGCCTCGCAATAGGCTACCAATGGTCTTAAACGTGATCTTCAGTTGGGTGAAAGGATTAGCAGGTACGACGGTCTTGTACAAGTAGCTGTCAAACGTCAGCTTTTGCACATCCTTGTCGGCACACATTTCCACAAAGGCTTCACGGGTGGCGTTGGAACGGTAGAACACGTTTTGCAACAGGTCTAACACCTTGTAGGTCAAACCGTATTTCTTATCCCAGCGCTGGATATAAATCTTCAACTCGTTTTCCGTAGGAATGCGCTTGCCACCTTCAGCAAATTCCACAATGGCTTCGGCACACATCCGCCCTGACTTCGCTGCAAAGTAGATGCCTTCGCCGCTAGATTTGGTGACGTAACCAGCAGCATCACCAACTAGGGCAATGCGTCCGACCACCCGCCGAGGTCTGGGATGTTCAGGGATGGGGTGGGCTTCAACCTTGATGATCTCGCCCCCTTCAATCCGAGGCTTGGCGCGTTCCCGAATTCCGGCTTGCAGTTGCTTGATCATCCGCTGGTTTTTGTGCATCGTGCCAGTACCAACGGCAACGTGATCATATTTAGGGAATACCCAAGCGTAGAAGTCGGGGGATACATCGTCACCCACATACATTTCAGCGAGATCTTGGTAATATTCCATCTTGTCTTCAGGAATCCGAATCCGTTCCTGGAAAGCAATGGCGTAGTTGTAGTCCCCAGCATCCATTGCCTTGGCAACGACGGAGTTCGCACCGTCAGCACCAATGATCATGTCTACTTCAAGGTTCCGCTGTACGCCTTCAACACCACCATTGGTG
>JBIKNH010000261.1:0-5083 GCA_044358815.1 Pseudanabaenaceae cyanobacterium
GACGATTCGGATCGGCTAAACCCGCACGGGAGCGCTGAATTGCATCTGCCACCGCAGTTACCGCGTCTTTTTGACCAATCACCCGTTGATGTAGTTCTTCTTCTAGGTGGAGTAGTTTCTCTTTCTCTGATTCCACTAATTTACTTAAAGGAATTCCCGTCCATTTGGAGATAATTTCGGCAATATCGGCTTCGGTGACCTCTTCTCGTAATAGGGAACGCTTGTGGGACTGGGTTTCATTGAGATGAGCTTCAGCATCCTGCAAACCCTGTTGTAGTACAGTTAAACTGCCATATTTCAGTTCTGCGGCTTTGTTATAGTCATACTCCCGTTCCGCTTGTTGGATTGCCATATTCACATGATCAATCTGTTCTTTAAACTGACGAATCTTGTCAATAGCAGCTTTCTCAGATTGCCACTGTGCCGCTAGTCCCTTCTGTTCTTCCTGTAAATCCTGCAATTCCTGCTCAATTTTACCGAGGCGTTCCAGAGAATCCCGATCCGTCTCTTTTTTGAGGGAAAGTCGTTCCATTTCTAGCTGTAAAATCTTCCGATCCACTTCGTCAAGACTTTCAGGTTTAGAAGTAATTTCCATTTTCAGCTTGGCGGCAGCTTCATCCACTAAATCAATAGCTTTATCCGGCAAAAATCGATCCGAAATATAGCGATTAGACAGTACCGCCGCCGCCACTAAGGAAGAATCGGCAATTTTTACACCGTGATGAACTTCGTAACGTTCCTTTAAACCGCGCAAAATAGAAACTGTGTCAGCCACATTGGGCTGATCCACATAAACCTGTTGGAATCGCCGTTCTAGAGCCGCATCTTTTTCGATGTACTTGCGATATTCATCCAAAGTCGTCGCACCAATACAACGCAGTTCTCCCCGCGCTAACATAGGCTTCAGCAAATTACCAGCATCCATTGCCCCTTGAGTTGCCCCAGCCCCTACCACCGTATGGATTTCATCAATAAATAGAATGATTTGCCCATTAGATTCCGTAACTTCTTTTAATACCGCTTTGAGCCGTTCTTCAAATTCGCCACGATATTTCGCTCCGGCAATTAAACCACCCAGATCTAGGGCAATCAGTTTCCGATCTTGTAGTGATTCTGGCACATCGTTATTGAGAATCCGTTGGGCTAAACCTTCGGCAATAGCAGTTTTACCCACCCCTGGCTCACCAATTAGAACGGGATTATTCTTAGTGCGCCGGGATAGAATTTGAATCGTGCGGCGAATTTCGTCATCGCGACCAATCACCGGATCGAGCTTACCCAGTTTCGCTAATTCCGTCAGATCCCGTCCATATTTAGTAAGAACTTCATATTTTCCTTCAGGTGCTTGATCCGTCACTTTTTGCGTCCCCCGAATTTGCTGAATGATCGTCCGTAATTGCTTCTCGTCTAAACCAAATTCTCGTAATAAATTCTTCCCAAAGCGATCATCTCTGGCATAGGGTAAAACTAAATGCTCAATGGAAATATAGTCATCACCAAACTTAGTTCTTTCCTTTTCTGCTTGGTCGAGGAGGAGATCGGCGCTACGCCCCCAATATACCGCTTGATTTCCCCCAGCGACTTTGGGCTGCTTCTGTAAAAAAGCTTCAGTTAATTCCTTAAGGCGCTGAATACTCACACCAGCTTTAGTAAAAATCGATGTGGCTAAGCCATCTTCTGCTAAAAGAGAAACTAATAAATGTTCTGTTTCTATTTGTTGATGTTGGGCAGCTTTAGCAATTTCTGGGGTGCGCCCAATGGCAGCCCAAGCTTTTTCGGTAAATTGATTAGGATTAGTGGGTTGCATGGGGAATTCCTCTATGTCAACTATTGAATAGTTTCTAGCTCTTTGACTAGAATCTATCATAGGAGGAATCAAAGGCTTTAGATAGGCGGTTCTACCTGTCCTTGAGGTGTGTGTTACCGTACTCTGAAGGCAGGATGAAGCTTTGACTTATTTGAGTATGCAGCAAATTATTCAAGGTAAGGCTCCGATGACTGCGGATATTGATTTACGTTTGTATCGGTATTTTGGGTTGTCAGATGGTTATTTTTTGCGGTTGCATTATGCCTATGAGTTAATGGAAGCAAAAAAAATTTAGGTGATATATTGCGTCAAATACTGCCAATCGGAGGATTACATTAGATAATCATCTGAGTAACAAGATCGGAATCGAGTTTGGTTGAAGTTTGATTGAGTGTTAATTTGACTATGTTTTATGTGACTTCTATAAAGAGTAGGTATGGAACGGACTACATAAAATACCGAGTAGCTTACCGATTTCCTTGATGAAATAATCTTCTTGATCAATCCAAAGTGTCTTCTCTTCAAGCCGTAAGAATTTCCAAATTATTCCTGTTGTCACTACCCCATAAATAGGGAACTGTTGATCGTGTTGAGCGTTAAACCTTTGAGCGGCAATCATTTCGGCAATACACTGACTTAATCCGCCTTTAATATTTTCGTTTTTCGCTTCGACAAGGGTAATCACTGGACAAGAGATTTCATAGATTTCACTAGAGGCTGTCAAGAGAAAATCACAAAACCCATTTAAGCCAGCTTCTACATCAACATTAAATTCTGTGCCAGAGAAGAATCCTACCTTTTGATCGAATATTTCCCGAATTTCTAGCAGGATCGGCGCAATGAGCAATTCAGATCTAGCTTTTTCGGTATTGACGGCATTAGCAATGGAAAGATTGCGTTTGAGGGTTTGTTGCAGATAGTCACTAATTGCTAAGGGCTGAATATCCACAAACAAGTTTTCTAATTCTTTTATCGTCAAGCCAAATTTTTCTTGTACTTGGGCGATCGTTTTAAATTCACTGTATGACATAGGTATTTAGTCGGTAAACAAAAATCTAGTTTAACTTACTGAGGTAACGGTCGCTAAACAGCCCTGCATACAACCTTACGTGTTGGGAAGTTAATTTACAGGAGGATGGAATTTCATGCGCTCTTGGGGGTGTTTCTTGGCACTGGGAATGGGAATGTAAAGGGAATTATCCAGATTCCAGATTTTTTGGATAGTGAGGTGATGATTCCAGAAATGTATCCTAGGATTGGTTCACCTGTGAGGGCGTTGGTGGTTGGCTATACTGAGGATCTAACCTTCTCAAACACTCCCTAAGTCCTCCTGAATTTTTGCTAGGAGTTCTTCGCAGTCTTTGACTAAAGGAATGCCAAGTTCTTGGGAGAGAGTGAGGGCGGCTTGGCAATGGGTGAGGGCGAGTTGGGGTTGATTGGTTTGATGGGCGATTTCAGCGAGGAATTTAAAACTATGGGCGGTTAACTCTTTAAAGTTAATCTCTTGGGAAATAACTAAGGATTCTTGAAGTTTGGTTTCTGCTTCCTTGTATTTTTCAAGGTTGATCAATGCCCCTCCCATATTATGTAAAGAAATTGCCACTCCTTGGCGAAAGCCGATTTCTTCACTGATGGCACGATATTGCTGGTGATAAGTGATCGCTTCTTCATACTGTCCCAATGAATCATAACAACTGCCTAAATTGCCTAGAGAAATTGCCACCCCTCGCCGAAAGCCGATTTCTTCACTGATTTCGTGATGTTGCTGGTGATAGACGATCGCTTTTTCATACCGCCCCAAGTTTTTATAACAAAGTCCTAAATTGCCTAGAGAATTTGCCACCCCTTGCCGAAAGCCGATTTCTTCACTGATTTCGAGAGATTGCTGGTGATAGTCGATCGCTTTTTCATACTGCCCCAAGGATCTATAACAAAGTCCTAAATTGCCTAGAGAATTTGCTACCCCTTGCCGAAAGCCGATTTCATCTTTGATTTCGAGAGATTGCTGATGGTAGTTGATCGCTTTTTGATACTGCCCCAAGGAATAATAACAAAGTCCTAAACTGCCTAGAGCAGATGCTACCCCTTGCTGATTGCCGATTTCTTCTTCGATTTCGAGAGATTGCTGTTGATAGTCGATCGCTTTTTCATACTGCCCCAAAGAATCATAACAATTGCCTAAATTGCCTAGAGAACTTGCCGCTCCTTGCCGATCACCGATTTCTTCACTGATGTCCTGATATTGCTCGTAAATGGCGATCGCTTTTTCATACTGCCCCAAGCAGTAATAACAATTGCCCAGACGGTTTAACGATTTGCGATAACAGTCTTGTTCTCGTTGACTCCCCGTAATCACATGCTCATATAACTGCGCTTGTTGACGATAAAACCCTTGTAAATCCAAAAACTCCTCAACTGATTTATTTTTCCCTTCTCCCCCTCTCTCCTCATTCAAAATATCAAAAGCTAACTGCCATTCTCCCAATTCCCCTGCATGGTAAAACCCCTCTAAATATGCCGTCAAATCCGCCAACGATTCCCAAGGTGGCGCAGGAAAATGTGCCAAAAAATAATCCAACGCAGCCTGATGCGCCGATCGCAACAACTCAGAACCCGCTTGCTGTTGCACCACCATCGAAATTAAAGGCAAAAACTGAAACCGTCGCGGTTTTCCCTTGAGGGGTTCGGGGGGAAACTCCTGCAACAACGACAAACGGGCTAAATACCGTAACTCCGCCTCCGTTACCTCGGCTGTTAACCCCTGAGCTAACCCTAGATCAAAAATCCCTCGCAATACCGATAACCGCTTTAAAATATCCCCTAACCTTGCCGATAATCGCGCCAAACTTGCCGCCACCACTTGCCTAACACAGGTTTCCGTATCACGGTGATAACCCTCCACCGTAAACAAATCTAAGCCCAAATTTTCCGCCTCTGTCACACAAACTCCTTCCCCCAACTTGTCCCGCATCAAACTCGATACCAGTTGCATCAAGAGGGGATGACGATCCATTCGGTTGACAAAATGAGCTAATTCCTGCTGCGTTCCCGTTAATCCATAATCTTCCGTCACCAAACGCATCGCATCGGCTTCTGCTAACCCCTTTAGGGCTAACCAATAACAACGCGGCAGCAAATTGGCGCTAAACGTTGGCTGTTCCCGACTGGTGAGCAATAGCTTACTATTCCCCCCCTTCCCTAACCATTGGCTCAAAAATTGACCATAAACCGACTTTCCTTCTGCTGGTATTACCGTTTCCATATTGTCCAACACCA
>JBIKNH010000081.1:0-17209 GCA_044358815.1 Pseudanabaenaceae cyanobacterium
TGGCAGATTAGTAAGGAAGACATTATCTTTCTCCAAGAAGTTGAAAAATCATATTGGCTCTATTTGGTACTTCATACATCATTACAATGCCTCACTCTCTTCCTAAACATTACTTTGCATCACTACCAAGGAATTTAATCTCCTTATCCTAAGTAAGTTGACGATTACTAAACCCCCTTCCCCCACAAACAAAAAAAGGAATGCAGATCAATGCATCCCTTTCAAAATATTAGGTAATTACTAGATGGATTGAGTGCAACTCAAGGGCAAAGGACATCCATCAAACTTGTCCTTACCCACTACTTTTAACCGCATTACCGAAAGAACCAGTTAGCCCCAAGACATCCCAAACATATCCTAAGTAACTGACAAGTTCCCTTCAATAATGCACCGTAACCAAAGCATCGAACAAACGACAAATCCGTAAAGCAGAGTCGTCAAGCAGCGCAAATAACGAATTAACGCTTGGAGTACTGAGGAGCCTTCCGTGCTTTCTTTAAACCATACTTACGACGTTCCTTAGAACGAGGATCACGGGTTAAATAACCTTCCACCTTCAAAGGCTTCCGATTCTCAGGAGCCAACTCACACAAAGCACGAGCCACACCCAACCGAATCGCATCCGCCTGACCAGTTACCCCACCACCGTGGGCATTAACCAACACATCATACTCATTCTCTAAACCCAAAGTTTCCAGAGGAGCCTTTACCCCAGCCAAATAACTAGGATTGAACTGCAAGTAAATATCACCAGGCTTACCGTTGATCACGATCTTGCCCTCACCAGGTACTAAACGCACCCGAGCAATAGCCGTCTTGCGCCGACCTGTACCCCAATAAACCGCACGATTGGCTTGATCAGTTCCTTGCATAACTTACTTCTCTCCTGGAATCGTATTGAGATCGAGAACTTGCGGATTTTGTGCCGCATGGGGATGGTTAGCCCCAGCATATACCTTCATCTTGGTGAACAAGTGACGACCCAACGTATTCTTGGGCAACATCCCCCGTACCGCGTGCTCAATAATCCGCTCCGGTAGACGCTTGATCAACTTGTCAAAAGACTCTTCCTTCATCCCACCAGGACGACCAGAATGGCGCTTGTAAACCTTTTGGGTTGCCTTACGACCAGTCACCGCCACCTTATCGGCATTGATGATGATCACAAAATCGCCAGTGTCCATGTGAGGGGTATAAGTGGGCTTGTTCTTGCCGCGCAAAATCATCGCCACCGTTGTCGCCAACCGACCCAACCGTTGACCCTCAGCGTCAATCAGAAACCACTGACGCTCCAAATCCTTCGGCAAATGGGTTTTATTTTCGTTAATCGTAATTGCAGTCATAGGTTTTATGTGCTCAAAACAGAAACACTTAATCTCAAAGCTGATAGGGAAATAAACATCAGACCAGCAGCACATTACCTGCATGATCTAAACTCAAAGTCGCAAAACGCCGACTCGCTTCAGTAAAAGGATTTTCTGGATAGCCAACCCCTAAAAAACACAACCCTTGGGGCGGTGCGGCATACTTCACTTCATCCCGCCGTTGCTCTTGCCAGCGTCGGGTAAAGTCCGCTCCGGTTTGTGCCCCACGACCCACCTCCACCAACTGACCCACCAACAGGCGCATCATGCCATAGAGGAAACCACTGCACTGCACCTCAATATGCACAAAGTCACCTTGCCGCCAGCATTTCGCCTCTTGCACTGTGACCCTAGCATGGGGACGGGTAGACCCAGCCCGCTGTAGTGCCACCAAATCCTGTTCACCTAATAAAGGCTGTAACGCCTCATGGACCCTATCAGCAGAAAAATTACCATAGTAGTAATGCCAGCTATAGTCCTTGACAAACAAGTTTGGTAACTCAGCGGTATATAAGGTATACCGATACCGTCGCCATGTTGCCGTAAATCGGGCGTGCCACTGATCATCCACCGCCACCGACTCCCGAATTAAAATTCCTGAAGGCAGATAGCTGTTGAGCACCTTTGCCCAACGCTCCGGCGGAATCGGACTTGTGGTATCAAAATGAGCCACTTGTCCCGCAGCATGAACCCCTGTATCAGTGCGCCCTGCCCCGTGTAACACCACAGGATGACCTGTAATCAAGGCAATGGCTTCTTCAATGGTTTGTTGCACACTGGGATGATGGGGTTGCCGTTGCCAACCATAGAACGATGTGCCTAAGTATTGGAGCAACAAAGCAACTCGTCGGGGTTGAGTCATAGGGAATTGTGTCTGAATCGTCCCAGAAAACCTTGAGCAAGTTCTAGAAAGCAAGTCCTAGAAACCTAGAAAGTCAACAAAGATGCTAGTTACACCAACTGCAATACTGCCATTTCTGCATTATCGCCCCGACGGGAAATAGTGCGGATAATGCGGGTATAACCACCATTACGGCTACCATAACGCTCAGCAGCACGGGCAAATAACATATCCACTAAGCTTTTCACCCGTTCTTCATCAGGTAGGGATTCTTGCTTTTTCTTAGTCATCGGACTACCCTTAACTGGCTCGCCTGCCTTAACAGACTTTTCGTAAAGATAGGCTAAAACCTGACGACGGGCATGGAGAGAACCTTCCTTCGCCAAGGTAATAATGTGATCGGCAGTACTGCGCACCGCATTAGCACGAGCGCGAGTAGTCGTGATTTCACCACGTAACAGCAACTCTGTCGTTAAGGCACGTAACAGAGCTTTGCGCTGATCCGCAGGTTTATTGAGTTGAGGAACTTTACAACGGTGGCGCATAAATTGAACGATTCTAGTAATGAATCGGAACTGATTAACTACATGAAACTAAATGTGTTGGCATCAAATTTGTGGCGTGGATGCTCCGGCGAAAAGTCCACCATCTCATCCCGCTAACGGACTATGCCCAGCCCGTTAGTCACCCTCGTATCTACAATTACAGTGCCTTAGAAGCCTTAGACTCTGACAACGTCAAACCTAAATGACGCTTCAGAGCTTCAATGACTTCCTCTGCGGACTTTTGCCCAAAGTTCTTGATCTCTAGGAGATCATCTTGGGTGTATTCCAACAGATCCGCCACTGTATTGATCTGAGCGCGTTTGAGACAGTTGTAAGCCCGCACCGATAGATTTAACTCCTCGATGTGGATTTGCTTCGTCTCATCCTGTTCATCCCGCTCTTGGGGCAATGTGGGTGTAAGGGTAATTTCTTGTAACGGCGTAAACAGACTAACCAACACACTCGCCGCCTGGCTTAATGCCTCTTGGGGCGTGATGCTGCCATTAGTCCAAATTTCCATCAACAGGTTTTCTCGGTCCACACCGTCACCAAGGCGCACATCCTTAGACTCATACTTCACCTTACGCACTGGCATAAAGATCGCGTCGATCTTCAGCAAGTCAATGGGAGAACTATGGTCATCCTTTTGGCGATCCACTGCCCGATAGCCTTTACCCCGTTCTACGGTTACTTCCATCTCCAATGTCGCCCCCTCACTGAGGGTTGCCACATATTGGTGCGGATTCACCACTTCAATATCGGTGGGTAAAGGATGGAAATCAGCGGCAGTCACCTCCGCCGGACCTCGTGCCATCAACCGCACGATCTGGGGCAGGGGACTGTAAGACTTCAGCACCAGTTCTTTCAAATTCAGGATCAGATCCAATACGTCTTCCCGTACTCCCGGAATTGAAGCAAACTCGTGATTCACTCCGGCAATCCGCACTCCGGTAACAGCGGTACCTTCGAGGTTAGACAAGAGTACCCGCCGCAGGGCATTACCTACGGTGATACTTTGACCGCGCTCTAAGGGTCCTAAGACAAATCGCCCGTACTGGCTATTGTCTTTTTCGGTGCGGGAGTCTTCACACTCAATTTGAAACTGTGCCATATTCGTAACCGTTCTGGTCTGCTTGGGTCTGCAAGAGTAAATGCAAAAATAAGTGCAAAAGTAAGTGCGAGCGTTAAAACTGCAAAAATCAAAAACAACGGACTAGTGAGGTTTCACAAACTAGTCAGATTTTTAGATTTCTTGGATTTGTTCCACGGTTGACTGGGGCAGTTAGCCCATGCCTGTTGGCGATCAATCCTAGAGATAACTCTGAAGCCAATCCCCACCATGAAAATCCAAATAAAAATCTAAACCCGACGACGCTTGGGTGGACGGCAGCCGTTATGGGGGATGGGGGTAATATCACGAATCAAAGTGATTTCCAAACCAGCGGCTTGTAATGCCCGCACGGCGGTTTCACGACCTGAACCGGGACCGGAAACCATTACTTCCACCTGACGCATTCCTTGCTCCATGGCACGGCGAGCGGCAGACTCAGAGGCAGTTTGTGCTGCAAAGGGTGTCCCTTTTTTGGCTCCTTTGAAGCCACTAGCACCAGCAGAGGACCATGAAATTACATCGCCAGCAGTGTCAGCGATGGTCACAATGGTGTTGTTAAACGTGGATTGAATGTAGGCAATGCCATTGGGCACATTGCGCTTTTGTTTGCGTACACCGGTACGCCGACCAGTCTGACGAGCCATAATTATTTAAGTTAATGGAGGGACTTTCATTTCTTAGGAAAAACTTTCTAGAAAGGTTTTCCAGAAAGGCAGGCTAACTGCTAGGTACTAACTGCAACAATGGCAGAAAATTCACCAAAAGCTTGACCAAATCAATTTACTGCAACCTGCTCTATCTCTGAGCTAGCCAGTGATCTAGTTACCCTGAAGGCAAACTAAACAACCGCAACTAGCGTAACCAAGGTAAATCCAAGACTTGCTGACTAAAGACTATCTAGCTGCACCATTTAGCGAATTTTCCGTCTCAGGCACTTAGTAAAAGCACCCAGTAAAAGTACTTAATAAAAGCACTTAGGCAAGGGCATTTAGCGAAAACTATCGAGTTAGAACTCGGTTACTACCACAGCAAAATAATTGAACTAATGGTGGGAACACTCGCAGCGTTAAGTCCTATGTAGGGCAAATTACATATAGGGCAAATCACACCGCAGGATTAAACCGCAAAAAAGATTCTCGGTCATACACGACCCAAATCTGATTGATGACTTTAATCGGCGCGATCGTCGGATCAATATTCTGATCAATGCATTTACGATCAACTAAAGCAAGTGATCCGGTCACCGTATTACTTCTTACCGGGGGCTTTCTTCTTACCAGCCACGGTGCGGCGACCGCCACGACGAGTCCGCGCATTGGTACGAGTCCGCTGACCACGCACGGGTAAGCCCATGCGATGACGACGACCACGATATGAGCCAATGTCAACCAGACGCTTAATATTCAAACCCTCGAGGCGACGTAGATCCCCTTCAACTTGGTAATTGGATTCTACTTCTTGACGTAAAGTGGTGACTTCAGCATCGGTCAGATCCTTAACCCTGGTATCGGGATTGATTTTGGTTGCGGCCAAAATCTTTTGGGAACTGGTCAAACCAATGCCATAGATATACGTCAAACCAATTTCTACGCGCTTGTCACGAGGAAGGTCTACTCCTGCAATGCGAGCCACTACAAATCTCCCTAGTACCTAATAAAATACCTAATAAAATCCACTGCGTGTTCACCACTTGGCTGGTTAAGCCCCAACTGGTCAGGACTAAACTGGTCAAGATTACCCTGGGATAACCTAGGGGCAGCAAGCTCAAGCCGTATCTGTCACCACATTTACATCACCGGATCTATGACACCATGACACCCAAACTACCTTTAACTTTGCCTAGTCAGTCATGCTTGGGGCATTAACTTTGGTTACTAGGTTGGACTAATGGCGAGCCGCTGGGGTAATTTCTGGTTAAAATCTAGATGAGGGCGGCAACCGAAGACGACAAAAATCCACTCCTTGACAAAACAAGGGCAAATTTTGCAGCGAACTCTATAATATATTAATTGCGTTGGTTTCTGTCAAGATTACCGATGAATCTCTGATCTGTTGTCGGGGGATGAATCAATTACGGCAGTAATTTGAGGGCTTTTACGGATATTTTACCGAAATTAAACTGATTGTTTGGGGTGATTTAGGTTTCGGTGGCAAGGGGATATGGTGGTTTCGTGACATTACCCACCCCAAGGTACAGTTGAGCCACTTTAGGATCATTGAGTAATTCCTCGCCGCTACCGGTAAATCTTTCTTTGCCCATGTCCATGACGTAGCCGCGATGGGCGATTTTGAGAGCTTTGCGGGCGTTTTGCTCAACTAGGACGATAGATGTGCCGGTTTGGTTGATGCGCTGAATTAGATCGAAAATATCTTGGACTAAAATCGGCGAGAGGGCGGCGGAGGGTTCGTCTAAAATCATGAGTTTTGGTTCCAGCATCATGGCGCGACCCATTGCCAGCATTTGGCGCTCACCACCGGATAATGTTCCAGCTAGTTGGTGACGGCGTTCGTAAAGGCGGGGAAACAGATCAAAAATGTGTTGTTTGCGGGGTTTGAGATCGCCATTGTATAGGTAAGCACCCATTTCCAGGTTTTCGAGAATACTCAACGACGGAAAAACGTTGGCAACCTGGGGGACATAACTAATGCCTTGACGGACGATTTGCTCTGGTTTAAGTCCGTGAATCGGTTTACCAGCAAATGTGATCGCACCACCGCGCACGGGTACTAAACCAAAAATGGTTTTAGCTAGGGTTGATTTGCCTGCACCATTGGCACCAATGACCGTGACTAGCTCCCCTGGGTAGAGCACAAAATTCACCCCTTGTAAAATCGGGACACCTTCCACATAACCCGCAACAAGTTGATCCACCGTGAGAATCGGCGGATTAGTGACTTGATCTGTGGTGGCAGCAGCAGTGGGAACTGTGGTCATAGGAAAGCTAGCCAAGGGCAAAAGATGGATCGATTATCGCAAAATTAGTATCGCAAAATCATGTCGCAGAATTAAGTCACAAAACTAGATCGCAGAATTTGAGTTGCAACATAGGGGGGATGGTCGAGTCTGATAGTGCTGACTAGTTAGGAACAGCAGCGTAATTGCTAAGGATTCTCCGCACTTCATTAAGGTTAGCAGTATCCCCAGCTTGCTCAAATAACCGCTCTGCCTCGCTAAAGTGTTGTCGAGCTTCAGGATCGCGCCGCAGTTGCCGCAGGAGTTTAGCCAGAATAAAATGAGTTGAGCCGTCGTTGGGATCTAGTTCTAGAGCTTGGCGATAGTGAACCACTGCTTCCCGTTCCCGTCCCTCTTGAGCGTGCAGATCACCGATGGCTTTTTGCACTAGGGGATCATTGGGGCGTTCATCTCGCACCCGCCGCAAAGAGTTAATTGCTTCGGTGATTTTACCTTGTCTGCGGAACAGACTAGCCATAGCCATGTGGGTCTGGGCGTGGCGCGGATTAACTTGTAATGCTCGCTCGTATTTGGCTGTAGCTTCAGGGATTTTATTCTCAGCCACCAGCAGACTACCGATAGCAAACAATACGTCAGCATTGAGGGGGGCAATCTGATCCGCAGTGGCGTAAATTTCAGCGGCTTTAGTAAAATCTCCTAATTGCTGAAAACTGTATCCCATGTGGAGATAACTGCGAATGTCCCGAGGATCAAGGGTGATTAATTGGCGATAGGTGCGGATTGCATCGTTATACTTTTTTTCTTCAGTTTGAATGAATGCGATGCCCCGTAATGCTTCCAGATTTTTGGGATCAACGATCAGAGCTTGACGATAAGCACCAATGGCTTTGGTGTAGTTGGGAATTTGCACATAGACAAACGCTAAGGCATTTAAGGCTCTGAGGTTGCGTTTATCCAATTGGACAGCTTTCTCAAAAGCGGTGATTGCCATTGGATAATCTTTTTTCTGGATATAGAGAAAACCGAGGCTGGTCTGGAGTTGGGAATTATTTGGCTCCATCGTGGCAGCTTGACTATAGGCGGTGATCGCTCCGTCAATGTCTTTTTTTTGCCAACGTTGGCGACCTTGTTGGATGAGGTCAAGGACCACTTGAGGATTAGCGCTAGTACTCCCCCGATTCGGCTGGGCGACGACTGCTGCACCGATGTAGCTGGTGAGCCATAGGGTGGGCACTAGTGTCAGCAAGCCAATGCGCCCCCTGAGCCATAGCCGCCGATGCTGATTCTGCATAATTTATGGTGTGAAGAGACTGTTAATTGACGAGTTGAGAATTGACAAGTTTGCCAAGGTTGATCTTGGAAAACCAGTGGAGTCGAATCGGCTGTTGGCTTTAGGTATTAACATGAGCCATCAACCATGACCTATTAACTATGATAGGTAAATGCAATGGGAAAGGTTTACCGTTTCGCTTATTTTAGTCCCTGTGGGATGATCCATGAAATAGGTCAATTGTCGGCAACTCGCGATCAATCAAGATAAATAATCAAGATAAACCGAGATGAATACCGAGATGAATACCGAGATGAATACCAAGACAAATAAGGGGCAGATATTTGATTGCCTGACTTTTCTTACCCTGATGCTCCCCTGCTATTTCGTCTTTCTACTGGTAAATGTTCAAACACTAATCGCCTAAGTTCACTAGGTTGTTTATTCCCCAAGTCTACTGCTATGTCTTTATCCGCTGCCATTCTTGACCATCGTGCCAACTTTCCCGCGCTCCATGACCATCCCCAAAGACTGTACTTTAACTATGGTGGACAGGGGGTTTTAGCCGAAGCCACTATTAATGCCGTGCATCAAGCGCTACGGGATCATGAGGCTATGGGGGGATATTCCCAAAAGGCTGGGGTATGGACCACTCGGCTAATGCAAGATGCTAAAAAAGCCGTGGCAGATCTGGCGGGAGTTGCTCCCAATACGATCAGCCTAACTGAAAATACCACTGTGGGCTGTAATATTGCCCTCTGGTCAGTGCCTTGGCAACAGGGGGATCATCTACTGCTGACCGATTGCGAACATCCGGCAGTGTGGCATATTGCCCATCAGATTGCGGCGCGGTTTGGTGTCAGTGTAACTAGTTTTCCTCTGTCCCAATTTAAAGATACTAATGCCTCTGATCCCCAGGGGGTGCAGTCCCTATGTACGGCTCTGGTAGAGTATTTGCAACCCACCACCCGCGCTTTGATGATTAGTCATGGTTGCTGGAATACAGGGCAATTAGTGCCACTACGGGCGATCGCCGATCTGTGTCATCAGTCCCGTCCTACGGCTCATTACCCCTATGTGTATGTTCTGGTGGATGCTGCCCAGTCCGCAGGGATGATCCCCCTGGATCAACCTGGACAAACCTTAGGCGATCTCGATGTAGATGTGTATGGTTTTACGGGGCATAAGTGGCTGTGTGGTCCGACGGGAACAGGGGCAGTATATGTTAAACCCAGCATCAGAGAGGAACTACAGCCGATTTTTGTGGGGTGGCGTGGTTTGGATGCCAAGGATGGCGGTCGGTTTGAAGTAGCGACCAGCAGTTATCCTTTACTCAATGGGTTCAAAGCTGCCATAGACTTTGCGGCACAATGGGGTAATGCTCAGCAACGGTATGAAAGATTGCGAGATCTTAGTCAGCAACTGTGGACGGCTCTCCAGGAAAGAAATTACTTGGAATGCGTGCGGCGCAATCCCCCCGAAACTGGCTTAATTAGTTTCAAACTCAGCCCTAGCATCGTGCCCCAAGATGACCAAGAAACTGCCAATTATCTAAAAATTGCTAAGGCTCTAGAACTGGAGCACCAAATGTATTTACGCGCTGTGCCAGAAATGCCTTGCCTGCGTTTGTGTGTCCATTACCTCACCACCACCACAGAAATCGAGCAATGGTTACAGATTCTTGATAGTTCTTTTGCCGCTGTTCAGGCTGGTTAATCCATCAAATTCTAAACTCTTCCTTTTCTAAACTCTTCCTTCCTATCATTCCTAACTCCCTGATCGCCTCTAATTTCTCCACCATGAATAATCCCCCTAACACTGCCCCCACGATGTCCCGTACTCAAGTCCTAATTGCCATTGGTGTGACTGCTTTAGTTTTATTTGGTGTTGCCAAACTGTGGCTAGTATTTGGGGCTGTGGATCTAGTACCTTTGTCGTGGCAGCCTTGGCACTTGGCAATCGGTATAGGGTCCGGTTTAGCCATTAGTGCTATGAGTCACCTGTTTTACAAATATTGGGATGCCTATCGCCTCGCTGCCGAAGAATATCTCAATGTAGTTCTAAAACCCCTGAACTGGTCTGACTTAATTTGGTTGGCAGTTTTACCCGCCATGAGCGAAGAATTGTTATTTCGTGGGGTGGCATTGCCAGCGGTGGGTATGAATCTAACTGGCTTACTAATTACCAGCGTTGTTTTTGGGGCACTACACATGGCAAGTCGTCGTCATTTGCCCTACACCCTATGGGCAGCATTAGTGGGGATCGCTTTCGGCACTATGACCATTGCCACCCAAAACCTCTTACCTGCAATCACTGCCCACGCTATTACCAACGGACTCTCCAGTCTGATCTGGAAATATCAACAGAGTGTAAATTCATCCCAAGGTTAAGTGAAACTGGGAGAATCCGCGTTGGATCGAGGTAACCAAAGTAAATGACCTTAGTAAATAACCTTAGTAAGTGACCTTGACCAGTTATTTAACGGGATTAAAACCATAAATTTAACGGCTGGTGATGTGTTTGCTCGGCAAAATATCACCGTAAAACAACGTATTAGTGATCCACAACCGATCATTAATCCTGTTGGTACTTGCCACAAATCAAATTTAATTCAGCCTACATCACGTCTTGTAACTTAATCTTAATAAAAACACCTAAAAAAATATTAAAAATTCTGTGAATAAATAAAGATTAAATGACTATGTTTCGCTTTACTAACATCTCTAAGCCAATATCATCAAGGCTTAACCAATTCCCCTTTAGGCTCAATGAGTAATTATGCTTATAGTGTATAATGGGCAATAGGTGTTAGATATATATTTTTAAGATAACTAATTTTATAAAAAAATACTAAAAATCCGCTTTTGGTGGCTAATACTCCTTGCTTTGCTGACTACCAAGGTATTTAGTCAAAGTATTTAGTAGAGCTAAAAGTTTTGGTTGTAAAGGCAAACCCAAAGCAACAAATGGATTGATTCGCTGCTCGATTTCCTTGATTTTAAAGTCATAATTTAGGTCAATACAGAAATTAAAGCCGCGTGTTGCTCCTGAATTAATTACTACAGAGATCTGCTAAGGCTTTGTGAATTAATTAGTAGGGATTACATTTAGATTAAATTTTTAGACTTCTTACATCACTAAACTAAATTTTCCGCTCCTAGCTCCTAAACATCCCTTAAGACAACCTAATAACTATGACCTTGTGCCATATCCGTGCGATTAGCACCAATTCCCCTACTGGTTCAGCGCCAATTACGCCAAACCCAATTACTCAGAAGCAAATTATTCAAACCCAAGTTATTCAAACCCAGATTAATCAGGGCATGAATAGTCTAATTAGTCTTTTAATTAATCGCGTCATTTTTAAGCGTGCATAACACAGCTTTTTGATAGGAACAACCATGTTAAATTACGAACCTGATTCAGGTTATATTCCCAAACCACCGGCTGAGGATCGCGGTCGTGTGGCTATTTTTATTGACGGTTCTAACTTGTTTTATGCTGCCTTGCAGTTGGGCATAGAAATCGACTACACCAAGCTATTAAACTGCCTCACGGATGGGTCACGGCTGCTAAGAGCATTTTTTTATACAGGGGTGGATCGCACCAACGAAAAACAGCAGGGTTTTTTGCTGTGGATGCGACGTAATGGTTATCGCGTCATTTCCAAGGAGTTGATCCAACTGCCAGACGGCTCCAAAAAAGCCAACCTCGATGTGGAAATTGCTGTGGACATGATGGCTCTGGTGGGGTCCTATGACACAGCGGTATTAGTCAGCGGTGATGGGGATCTTGCCTATGCGGTAAATGCGGCATGTTACCGAGGTGTGCGGGTGGAAGTAGTGAGTTTGCGCTCCATGACCAGTGACCACTTGATTAACGTAGCGGATCGGTATGTCGATCTCGAAGCGATCAAAGAAGGGGTGATGAAAATTTCACGATTTGGCAATAGCAGTCCTGCCAATACTGCCCCCTACCCCTATCGCCCCCCGGTGCCGGGAATTTTGCCCCTAGATGCCGAAAGCTAAGGGGGACAGGAGTATGGCAGGAACATAACTGACCCTAGATGAATAATCCCAAGGCTGCTTTTTTACACCCCTTAGTGCCCTACAGGTGTCAAACTTACCTTTATTCGCTAGAATGAGAAGCGTTGAAAATATGTTTGACCATAAAAAGTAGCCTAGGATTCAATTCAATGAGTGACACTACCTCTCGCGTAAAAAAAATCGTTGCTGAGCAGCTTGGTGCTGAGGATGCAGCAGTAAAACCTGAAGCTAGTTTTACTGAGGATCTTGGGGCTGACTCCTTAGACATCGTTGAGCTAGTTATGGCTTTGGAAGAAGAATTTGACATCCAAATCCCTGATGAAGACGCGGAAAAAATTAGTACCGTTGGGGATGTGATCAGTTACATCGAAGGCAAATCTGCTGCTTAAGAACTAGGATCATTCTTTGTCAAGCATTCTGTGCTGCAAAACTAAGATTTAGCTGCTAGGGGTGCCATGTCAAATTACACTCAGGCAGCGGGCAGAAATTTGATAGTCTTTGATAGTCAGGGACAAATACATCAATCGGGTATCGGTTACAAGTCTGTTAGTTAATCTGTTAACTAAAATCTGTTAACTAATCTGTTAATTGGGACTTACCCCTAGAGCATCTAGCCTTTGGATCTGACAGCAACCAACTTTTAATCCTTCTTTTAATCCTTGGGATTTTTAATTCTTGGGATACAGGGAGTCTGCCGCAAAGGTACGAAAATATCTTGCCAGTGATTACTCAGTTATTACTCAGTTAGTAAAACCTGCGGATGCTGAGTTAAGACCAAAACAAGGCTTGCTCAGTCTAGGGTTTGGCAAATGAAAGAGGAAGCCCGCACTCTGTTTGTTTACCAAATGAGTGTCGGGTATGTCACTCTAGCTGGAGCTTTTTAGCTTTGTTACACTCAAACCAACTAAACCCTGTCGATAAATCTGGACCCTGAATTGCTTGCTCCTTAATGGCGCGATACTCTAAACACGCTGCACTATAGGTATGCTGAAGGCTAAGTATGCTGAATTCTGATTCGGCTGGGTTAATTTGGCACTGACTGGCATTGATTGGCATTGAGGGGTTTAACTGGTGGTTGTCCCAGTTGTCCTAGTATTTCTTCTGGCCATCTAGCAAATTTTGGCTGAATTGCGATGCAGAGAATGTACACTTTGTTACTCTGTGGTCGCTTTTAGTGCCGTTTTCATTGAACTATTTTCATTGAACTATTTAGAATCTGTCCCTCAAAATCGTTACCTAACTTAAATTTTCACCTTATATCCGAAAAATTTACCCAACATGCAAGATCCGCAGCCTTTCAACCGTGTTGTTGTTACTGGACTAGGTGCTATCACACCCATCGGAAATACCGTTGCTGAATATTGGCAAGGGCTGGTGGCTGGTAAGAACGGCATTGATACGATCACCAACTTTGATGCTTCCCGCCATGATTGCCGCATTGCTGGCGAGGTCAAGGGTTTTGTGCCGAATGATCACCTCCCCGCCAAGGAAGCCAAGCGGATGGATCGCTTTGCGCAGTTTGGTGTAGTAGCCAGTTTGGAGGCGCTGCGGGATGCCAAGCTTGAGATCACGGCGGAAAATGCTGAGCAAGTTGGTGTGGTAATCGGTACGGGCATTGGCGGTTTGAAGGTACTGGAGGATCAGCATGAGGTGCTGATGTTGCGGGGACCGGATCGCTGTAGTCCTTTTATGATCCCGATGATGATCGGTAACATGGCAGCAGGTTTGACGGCAATCCATACGGGGGCAAAGGGTCCTAATTCCTGTCCGGTGACGGCTTGTGCGGCGGGGTCTAATGCCATTGGTGATGCCTTCCGGCTGATTCAGCGGGGTTTTGCGAAGGCGATGATCTGTGGTGGAGCCGAAGCAGCGGTGCGTCCTTTGAGTTATGCGGGGTTTGCGGCTGCCCGTGCTATGTCCACCCGCAATGATGATCCAAGCCATGCCTCCCGTCCGTTTGATCGGGATCGGGACGGTTTTGTGATGGGTGAAGGGTCGGGTATTTTAATTTTGGAAGATTTAAATCATGCCTTGGCGCGTGGGGCAAAGATTTACGCTGAAATTGTGGGGTATGGTTCCACCTGTGATGCTTTTCACATGACTTCGCCGCCGCCGGATGGTGAGGGGGCAGTGCGTTCCATGACTTTAGCCCTGAAGGATGGTGGGATCACGCCGAATATGGTGCATTACATTAATGCGCACGGGACTAGCACCTCTGCCAATGACTCGACGGAAACCAAGGCAATTAAGACGGTTTTAGGGGAATATGCCTATAAGGTGGCGGTTAGTTCCACGAAGTCGATGACGGGGCATTTGCTGGGTGGCTCCGGTGGTATTGAGGCGGTGGCGACGATGCTGGCAATGCAACACAATATTGCGCCACCAACGATTAACCTCGAAAATCCTGATGCAGATTGTGACTTGGACTATGTGCCAAATCAGTCCCGTCCTATGACTATCGATGTGGCGGCTTCTAACTCGTTTGGGTTTGGGGGGCACAATGTTACGTTAGTATTTAAGCGGTTTCAGCCTTAATGCTTGAGCCTTAATGTTTGAGGCTTAGAATTGAAGCCTGAATTTGGCACACATCAGGAATAACGGATTTGCCGCGTTACAGAACTTGAGAAGGTAGGAGTAATTTTTTGAATTGTTCCTGCCTTCTTTGTCAGTTGAATGTTTTCTATTTCAATCTAAGCTCCACCACAGAAAATCTATAGAAAATCTATGACGGGAACCAATGACTTGCCAGTGAATTTGCAGCAAAACGTACCACGAAACTTACAAACGCCTCTCTATGATTTGCACCTGGCATCGGGGGCGCGACTGGTGGAGTTTGGTGGTTGGCAGATGCCTGTGCAATATCAGGGGATTATTGCCGAACATAAGGCAGTGCGCAGTGGGGCGGGGATTTTTGATGTGTCCCACATGGGTAAGTTTGTGGTGCAGGGGCAAAATGTTTTGGAGCGGTTACAGCGTTTAGTGCCGTCTAATTTGGCGCGACTGACTGCCGGACAAGCGCAATATACTGTGTTGCTCAATGAACAGGGGGGGATCATTGATGATGTGATTTTTTATCGCCATGATGACCGAGGGGATCAGGAATATTGGACGATTATTGTTAATGCGGCAACTACAGCGAAGGATTATGCTTGGTTAAAGAGTTTTTTGGGGGATGATTTGGTGGATCATTCGCCGGAGTTGTTGCTGTTGGCGGTGCAGGGTCCGGCGGCGATTGCTACTTTGGGTAAGTTGGCTGAGGCTGGGGCAATTGCTGGGGCAAGTTATGAAGCTTTGACGCAACTGCCGCGTTTTGGTCATACGGAATTAATGCTCTATGGGGTTAAGGCGTTTGTGGCGAGGACTGGCTACACTGGGGAGGATGGGGTAGAAGTGATGTTACCGATTTCCCAGGGGCGGCAGTTGTGGCAAGATTTGCTTGGTTTGGGGGTTGTGCCTTGCGGTTTGGGGTGTCGGGATACTTTGCGGTTAGAGGCGGGAATGCATCTCTATGGTCAGGATATGGATGATCAAACCACTCCTCTAGAGGCGGATTTGGGTTGGTTGATTCATTGGTCAGAGAAGGATGATTTTATAGGGCGTGAGGTTTTGGCTCGGCAAAAACAGGAAGGACTCAGCCGTAAGTTAGTGGGTATAACTTTGACGGGGCGGAATATTGCTCGCCATGATTACGCAATTTTAGATCCTGAGACTGGGGTGGTGATCGGTACGGTGACTAGTGGTACGTTATCGCCTACGTTGGGTTATCCGGTGGCGATGGGGTATGTACCTGGGGCAATGGCTAAGGTGGGGCAAGGTTTACAGGTGCAGATTCGGCAACAGGCTTTTGCGGCAACGGTGGTGAAGCGTCCGTTTTATACTCGTTCACATTGATTTTTAAGGGGGGCTTCGGCTTCGTTCAGCCTTCGGTATATGTTGGCTGAGTGAAGTGAAAGCTATATTTTTATGTGAGATTTTTATGTGAATGGGAAGCCGCCATGTTTGAGAATGATTTGATCAATGTCGTTCATGATCGTGATGGTTTCGCCTAAGATGGCGATGATGTTCTGGTAATGCATGAGATCATCGAAGTTTAGTGCTCTGTTTTTGCGGTCTTTGAGCCATTTCTGACAGACTTGATAGCCGCCGATGTAGAAGTTCCAAATATGGGGTGGTACGTCGCCAAAGTATTGCTCGGAGTTGATCCAGATTTGTTGTTGGGTTTCGTTGTATTTGACTTGTTCGACTATATTAGAGCCGTCAATGGGATAGCTGCTAACTGCGGTTCCTGTGGCTTTCATGAGGTGGAGTTGTACGAGTCTGTCGCCTTTGGTGGCTAGGTCCCAAAATAGTTGTTTGTTACTGGTGAGGGGCACTCGCGGAAAGTCGATTTTCAGAAATTCGGCGTAACGTTGGCGGTATTGTGGGGAATGGAATATGGCATAAATGTAATAGAAGATGTCTTCTGGGATGAGGGCGAATCTTCGTACTATCCGCCAACCCGTTTTTAATCCCAAACTTCTCTTTGAGAATATAGCCCACCACAGGCTCCGGCGTATAGTAAACCCCCCGTGCCTCGAGCATTTTAGGATCATATTCCGCCAAAAAAGTTTCATAAAAATGCACCACTGGATCTTCACGACGGGAACGCTTGCCAAAATCACTTAAAATCCCTGACATATCCGTTAGCCGCAGAATAGTAGCTAAAGTATCCACCGCCCACACAATGCGATCATCCAAATCTGTACCAGCAATCTGACCAAAAATCCCCCGCAAAAATGGATTTGTTTTTGGGGTAGTGATGCAAAGTAATGTTTAGGAAGAGAGTGAGGCATTGTAATGATGTATGAAGTACCAAATAGAGCCAATATGATTTTTCAACTTCTTGGAGAAAGATAATGTCTTCCTTACTAATCTGCCAATTCTTTGACGGAAAGTATTGTTGACTCTCTCAATATAGCTGGTCTTACCTGTTTCTCTACCCACAGCTTGATGTCGTTTGCTAGGCAATACTTCTGAGTAGGCTTCCCAAAAGTCTGTATAACATACTGCACATTGACGATAAACAGCAGGTATGGACAACCAGAGTTTCTTAGCGGAACGTCGAGAACGATCTCCAAT
>JBIKNH010000262.1:0-5065 GCA_044358815.1 Pseudanabaenaceae cyanobacterium
CGGGCTAAACTCAATCAGCCGTTATGCATTGGCGATTTTGTATTGCATAGCCGTGTGTTGCAGTCGCCTTTGTCGGGGGTGACAGATATGGTATTTCGTCGATTTGTGCGTCGTTATGCGCCCCATTCCATGATGTATACCGAAATGGTCAATGCGACGGGTTTACATTATGTGAAGGAATTACCCAAACTAATGGAAGTAGATCGGGCAGAAACACCGATTAGCATTCAGCTTTTTGATTGTCGTCCGGACTTTTTGGCGGAAGCGGCTCAACGTGCCGTGGCAGAAGGAGCGGATACGGTGGATTTGAATATGGGTTGTCCCGTGAATAAAATCACGCGCAACGGTGGCGGATCTTCTTTATTGAGACAGCCGGAATTAGCCGAAGCAATTGTGCGCAGTGTGGTTGCCGCTGTGGATGTGCCTGTAACGGTCAAAACTCGCATTGGTTGGAGCGAAACGGAAATTAATATCCTTGATTTTGCGAAGCGGATGGAAGATGCTGGGGCAAAAATGCTGACAGTGCATGGGCGGACAAGGGCGCAAGGCTATCATGGACCCGCTAAATGGGAATGGATTCGCAAAGTAAAAGAAGTTCTGCAAATTCCTGTGATTGCCAATGGTGATATTTTTTCCGCTGAAGCTGCGATTAAATGCCTTGCCTACACCGGAGCCGATGGCGTAATGTGTTCTCGGGGAACTTTAGGCTATCCCTTCTTAGTCGGAGAAGTCGATCACTTCATTCGCACTGGGGAAATGCGCCCCAAACCCACACCTCAAGAGCGATTACAGGTGGCACGAGAACATTTAATCGGCATGTATGAATACAAAGGAGAGCGCGGCATTCGTCAAGCCAGAAAACACATGACCTGGTATGCGAAAGGCTTTGCTGGGGCTTCGTTTTTGCGCGGGGAATTGTGCAAAATTGAAACTGTGCAACAGGGCTTAGATTTGTTTGATCAAGCGCTGGCATATCTCGCCCGTCATGGTAATGAACCTTTACCCAGTGAGGATTTAGAAGATGTGGTAGCTATGGCGCAATAGCTGAAGTCATGGATTAGAAAATTATGGATTAGACTTTTGGAGCTATTCCTAGATTACATCGTCTGCTATTCGGAATCACATTTTGGAATCACATTTTGGATAAATTTTTGGATAAACTACTCTACAAACTATTCAAGGGAAAACGGAGCCGCCGCTGGTTTAAAGTCTTAGCCATCAGTGCAGGCATTGGTTTCATTACGTTGATTTTCCTTTGGTTGACTGTATTTCGGAACACGCCCATTGTCACGCCCCAAACCAATAGCACCCCTGGTTCAAGCCTTTCTAATATTACCTTAACGGAATTTGACGAATCAGGTAAATTATTATGGGAAATCAAAGCTAAACGCGCTGAATATCGCCAAGAGAGACGCATTGCTGATGTGAAAGGAGTTTCTGGTAAATTCTATCGAGATGGTAAGCCAATTATTGAAGCTACTGGTTCTACTGGCACACTGGATCAAGCAACTCAAATCGTGACATTAGCCGGACAGGTCAAAGCTTTGGCAGTGGATGAAAATATCACTATGAAAGCCGCTCAAATGACTTGGGAATCGAAGAAAGATTTACTCATTGCCACTGGCGATCTGCAAATTCAAAACCAAGATGCCAAAACTGGAAGATTAATTACAATTACTGGGAAGTCATTACAGGCAAGACCAGGAGCCAATACTTTTACTCTAGAGAAAGATGTTTTAGCCCTTGCCACTAAACCGCCTTTAGAGATTCGCACCGACAAAATTACTTGGGCAGCGACAAAAAAGCGCGTCTTCAGCGAGTCTCCAATTAAGGTGCTACAGACTAAAGATGCCATGCAATTGAGCGCAAAAGCAGGGGAATGGCAGCTAGAGAAGAATTTAGTGATTGCGAAAGGAGATGTAGTTGCAGAGGATAAAAAGCTCGATTTACAGATTAATGGTTCCGCAATTCAATGGGATATAGAACGGCAGCAAGTCAGCTTACCGGAGGCATTTCAGGCTCTTAGTGCTAGTCGTGGCATTACCGTCAGAGCGGAAAAAGGCGCGGCTCAGTTGAATGAGCAGTCCATTGAACTTACAGGGAATGTCAATGCGGGATTCACTTCGACTCAGGGAACTGTGCGCTGTGATCAGGTGGCGTGGACAATTCCTAGCCAGACCATTACTGCCAAAGGGAATCTATTTTATGAGCAACCGCAGAACAATTTGCGTATTAGTGGACAGCAGGCTGTAGCTAATTTAGAAGAGCAAACTGTGGCAGTCACTGGGGATGAAGTTGTGAGCGAATTTATGCCTTGAATTGATCTGGTATTTCCTGAAGTCTAGCCAGGCACAACCTACGCCAGATTCCCTAAAATCTGTAATGCAGTCTGACAATCACCACTAATTTGTTGTTTGAGGGCATCTAGGGAAGAGAACTTCTGTTCAGGACGCAGGAATTTAATTAATTCCACCGTTAACGTCTTACCGTACAGATCCCCTGCCCAATGGAATAAATGCACTTCAATAGTCCGACTCGGTGCGCCCGTGACCGTAGGACGGACCCCAATATTCATCACTCCTTGGCAGTTTATGGTAGGTTCGGCACCAATTTTTACCCGCACCGCATAAACTCCATCTCTAGGTAAAAATTTATCTGCATCAATCTTTAAATTTGCCGTCGGAAAACCAATGGTACGCCCTAGCTGTTGCCCTTGGATGACATTCCCAGTGAGGCTGTAGGCACGACCCAGTAAAGTATTTGCTAGTTCGATATTACCCTCACTCAGGGCAGCCCGAATATTAGAGCTACTAATCCGCACAGACTTAGTACCAGATGGTAGAGATGAATCAGATTCCGCAGTCTTAGGCAACCAATGGGAAGGCACAGAGAGAGTTTGCTCAGCCATGATACTAATTTGATCGTCCCAATATTGCTGTAAATCTGCCGGAGAGCCTTGGCGACGATAACCGAAATGAAAATTAAACCCCACACTAACCCATTGGGCTTGAAGTTGCTGCACCAGAATCTGATTAATAAACTCAGCGGCGGTAAGTTGGGCTAGTTCTTGATTAAATTCCAAGACTACCAACTGCTGCACCCCTAACTCCGCCAATAGCTGAATTTTTTCTGAGATGGGAGTTAGTAAGGGGCGTGGCTGTTGGCTAAAAAATACGTGGGGGTGAGGTGCAAAACTTAGCAGCGTACTGATCAAAGTTTTACCTTGGGCAGCGGCTTGATGAGACTGTTGTACTACAGGCGCGATCACCCGACGATGCCCCAGATGTAGTCCGTCAAAGTTTCCCAGGGCAACGGCAGTCGGCGTAACAATTTTTTGGCAGTCATGAATAATCTCCACGCTTTACATTTTGACACAAAGGCTTACCACCTGCACAGATCCGAGCCAAAGACAAATTGTTTTCTGGGGGTGAAATCTCTATGGTCGTCAAATGAGCCGTCTATAATATTGCTGAATATATTGCTGTTACCAATTGAACTGATCAAAATCAACTACTAAATCAATCAAACCAAATACACCATCTAAATACACCATTTAAATAAACTAGTTCAATAAACTAACAGACATAGAACCAGAGAAACAGAACTATCCCTTAAGACTTCTAACCTCCGAGCAATTGCGCTAAACCTTGACAGCACCTATGCTTAGGTCATGAAAGAAATCAACTACAACCAGTTGAAATCGCACACACCAGCATTCTAATTCAGCAAAATTCTTCAGATGGAGGGAGACAAAATGGAAACCAAATTTAACTTCGACGGTAAGTATCTCTATATGCCCGTAGCATTCCGTGAAGACTTCAACAGCTTTGCTCCCATCAGCCAAACTCAAGCATGGTCACTGTTTTTCACTGGTAGCCGCGACGACATGTACCTAGGACAAAACAGAGAAGCTGGCAAGTTCTGGACTAACCTCACTGTGGGAGTCACCATCGCTAGTGCTTTAGCCGCGTTGGTCTTCAAGTTTTACTAAGCCTGCCTTTGCGAAACTTGCTTTGCTCGAATCTCTGATCGAATCTCTAACTAAGTGTAATTAGGATTCCGTTAGCCGATTCTTAATGAATTATTTATTAGCTCCTCTAATCACCCGTAGGGATTGGGGAGCTATACTGTTTGACATGTAAAACTACATATGAGATTACATGTGAGATTACATGTTGAATTGTGAGCCAAATCATTCACCCAAAAACTGGGTAAACCCATCGCTAAAAGGGAATTAATAAAGGGAACTAATCACTCAGATATCATTCTTAAGAAGTAGTCTGCAATCATTCCCATAGGTACAATCAGTAGATATATTTCCAAGTTACCTGTGTTGTGGGTAATATTTTGGTAATATCTTGGTTAAGTGTCAGACTATGCCGTAAGTCAACCAGTGCAAACACCATGAGCCAGCCGCCAATCCATAGCCTGCTGCAAGATCTCAAAAGTGCCGACTCCCTAGTGCGAGATCATGCCATTCAGCAATTTTGGGAGATGTGGTTTATGCAGAAGGGTGTGCATGGTTTGCAACAGTTGCGCCGCAGCCAAACCATGCTAGAAAATGGTGAAGTCTTAGCCGCTGAAGCATTGCTTAATCAAATTATTGAGGATCAGCCGGACTTTGCCGAAGCTTGGAATCGCCGCGCTGTGTTGTACTACACGATTGGGGAATTTCAACGCTCTCTCCATGATTGCCGCAAGGTAATTGCAATGATTCCTCACCATTTTGGGGCACTGCATGGCATGGGGCTATGTTACGCTGCCATTGGTGAATATGAAGCCGCAATTCAGTCCTTCCGACGCACCCTAGAACTGCAACCTCATTCCTTAATTAATAAGAAGTTAATTCTCGAATGCACCGTGATGCTTTAGAAATGGCGTTGTTTTTGCGGCTTATACCTAAATCAAGCCCTGTTCTGCCAATTCCTCAGCATAAATTGCTTCCTCAAAACGCAGCATTTCTAGGGAATCTTCTCCATAAATTGATTCAATCTGTTGATAACAGCACTCAATGGCAAAATCATTCAATTCCTCAGGGGCAACGCCATACATAGCCTGAAAAGTT
>JBIKNH010000263.1:0-5016 GCA_044358815.1 Pseudanabaenaceae cyanobacterium
AGGTATATAGAACTCTTCCATATAAACCAAGAGTATTTCTATCTAGAGATTCTTTCTGCTTTGGATTTTCTAGGGCGTTTCTAAATGTTTGAGCAATTGTCGATTTAGCAGTTGGTGAACCTTCTCTTTGACCTCTAAATCTTCTAAAATCATATTCTATTTTTATCTTTCCGTCTAAAGTATTCTCGCAAAACCTATAGTGAATATTGACAGAATGTGTATTAATCGCCCATTCACAAATCAATCCCTCGATTGCTCTGACGCTATGAAAAAGTGCTTCATTTGGATCACCATTTTTCATTCTCACCACAGCCAGATAAGCCATCTCATAGCCTTTCCACCACCACTCTGTAGATCTGACAGATGCCTCCTGACCCATTTTTTGGGCAAATTCGTCAAATTTAGCTGCATTCCACAATTCAGCTAATTGCAGTAAATGGTTCAACATCACCGAATCTTCTAAATCGAGACTGTCCACTACGCTAGTAACGCCAGCATAATCATTTCTAGCTAGCAAATCCTGCAATTTCTTGATTTGGAGAGTATCAAAATAGGACGACCCTTCAATTAATTTAGTTTGATCTGAGTGTAATTCACTACTAACTAAAAATTTTACCTTTTTGCCGAAGCGCAGTAGACTTATAATCTGAACCGCTGAAGAAATCGCAGGAGTTCCCGCCTGATGACTAACAATAACTTGATCACTTCTTGAGATCCACTTTTTATTTTCCCAATCTACAAACTGAGCTTTGACTACATCCAGTGTTGCACTCCAATCATCTAATCCTTGCTGTGTCTGATTAGGTTCTAAAATAGAAAACTCAATTTTTTTGATCTTTTTCTGACGGAAATAATTCTCAAAAATAGGTTGAAGTGTGCAAGTGTCTTTCCAGTAGGGAGAGTCAGAAACATTACTATCTTCAAAAATTGCCGATTGATCGGTTAGCAAGACGATGACACGATCAGGTTTTACCTTGTCTTTTTGAAGTTGTTGGTAAAAGCCATCTAACAAGGGAAATTTCAATTTATGCCAATGTTCAGAGATGACATCACCATAAACAATTCCCATCACCCTAGCAGGCAAAGACCAATCATCCTTATCATTTTTAATCGGCTTAAACTTCGTATAACAAGATCCTAATAAATCTTCCTTAACTGAAGTATCTTTTAAAAATGAGAAATCCTTGTCCGTTAACAATTTGACATCACTATTCCCCGTCGTCACAATCCAAACTACAGACATCTTGATTAAGCTCCAATATATTTATAAAAACACATTTATAAAAACTTACAATGTGATCAAATTCCTGCTTTGACAAAAAATAGCTCAACCGTTACCGCCAAATCTGGCAATAACTCATCAGTCAATGGGCGATCACCCCGATAAGTCTCAGGAGCGCGATCAGGATAAAAAACAGTCAAGGTTCTGCTCAACGGATCGATTACCCACACCCGCAAAACTCCTGCACTTAAATAATCACCAGCCTTCACTACAAATTCTCTAAATGTCTGTCCCTCTGACATAATCTCAATTACTAACTCAGGCGGGACAGGACACATCTCATTACCCACATCCTCAGGCAATCGCTCTTGCGATACATAAGTCAAATCAGGAACGGGACACCAATCATGCCCATTACGGGTCAGCAAAATTCCCCACTCAGGGTAAACAAAACCCTTTCCCTCAAATAAATCCTCTAAGTACCGATACAAGATACCCTGAAGGGCAGCATGAAATCTTTTGGGAGACACTTTTTTTACCACTTGACCATCAACAAACTCATAGCGATCACCTGACTCAGGACTAGCCAAAAACTCAGTCAGTGACATTTTCTGACCCAGAGTAGGTTCCAATACTCGTTCTACGGCAACCATTGTTCTCCCTCTCTAACTAAGGTCATTACATTATGCCTTAATAAATTTAAGCAGATTACAAAAATTCACTCACGATCTCACTAAAGCAACTTAAAATTCGCTCTAGTTCATTCAGATAAATCACATTGGGATCGATAGTGATCAATTCGTCTTCAAGTTTCAGGAATTGCCATGTTTCGCCGTTGGTCAAACAGCCATAAACTTTATCGGTGTGATCATTGTGTTTTTGGTTATAGACCATTGCGCCGTACATTTGGGCGATGCATTGTCCTAAAGCATCATGGTGGGATTGATGCTCTTTTTTTCTTAAAATAGTGATGATCGGTTGATTGACAATAGTTGATACGGAACCTTTGCCGATGATAAAATCACATTCTCCTGATAAACCTTCGTCACTGTCTGCCTCTAGGTTTCTGCCGGAATGAATCGCCAGTTGCTGCGGATAATAACTGGTTACTTCCAATAAAATCGGCGCAATGATGAATTCTGATTTAGCCTTTTCGGTACTGGTGAGAATCGCGAATTTCTCTCCTTTGGCTAGGGTATCAGTGAGCCACTGAGTGGGTTCTATTCCTGTGAGATTCTTAAACAAATCTTGTTCGCGAATAGATAGATAAAATTCGTCGAGGACTTGCTCGAATTTGAAACTGCTGTAGACCATAAACTAATTCTCCAGATATTGACTATTTAGAACGCTTTTGTGGTTTGTTTGGTTGCGATGGCGGTTGCTGTAAGGGGTCTTCTTTGCCCCAAACATATTTCAAGTCTTTAGCAGCTATTGCATCAAGAAATGGTCTGAGTTGATCTTCTCCATCTTTATCATCCTTATATTTTTTGTGCTTCCACTTATCAGGATCATTGTGAAACACACTTACAATCTCTAGATAGTTCCCGTCTCCAATTGGTAACATTCGATGCCATACATGACTCATAAATTTAGGTCTTGCGTCACCGAGATTTTTACCACCGATTGCTGGTGTCGTCTTAAATGTTTCGTTATGGAATAGAGCAATTACCTGACTTTGTTTAGTTTCTTTGGCATAAACTGTCACTCTATCAGGATGCCAAGCTTCTCGCCATGATTGATGACCGATTGGATTAGAAGCAAACCTGCTTTTACATAAATCATGTAAACCGCTGAGAAATTTTTCTAGGTCTTTATCGGATTTGATACTCAGCCAATTGAGATCACCTAGACTAGGCATCTGCCAATGACAGCCAATCTCAAACTTATTGTAAGACTTGTGAAAAAGCTGATGAGAAGATCTTCGCCATGATTTACCAAAACCACCCATCACAAAAGCAAACTTTAAGACTTCCTTCATAAAGTCAACATCTTCTTGCTCTTTGGCATCGAGATGTAAAGTTCCTTTTGACTCAAATGTCTTAGTTTGTCCAAAGTCAGCATAAGTTACATTTCCTTGCTGCTCCCAAAAGATTTTTAGCGCACCAACATTAGTAGAACTACCAAACAAACGTTCAGTTTCTTTTGTAATGGCATTAGCATTGTTAGTTACACCACCCAATAGTCGTTGCACATGACCGCGCAAAGTCGCTTTAAATAAATTAGGACGAAATTCTGGCTCATCACTACGAAGGGTTGGACTGACACCCTGACCAACTAAGGCAAGATCAAATTTATGCTTAGGAACACTTGCAGGATGTGAATCATTATAACCACCCAAACCATAGCCTGTACTAGTTTTTCCGCCAACACCAAGCGCAATCGCTTCCCAAAAAATATTCTCCACTTCTTCCCAGTCACCCTGAGTTAGTGCATTAGCACTAAACTCAAAAATCATTGTTGGTTTGTATAAACTTACTGAAGTGAGTGCTGTGGCATTTTGATTTTCCCCTGTGCCAACTTGACGCTTTTCTTGTGGATGAACAACATCAAGCATCCTGTAGCGAACTTTGACCACATCTTGCCCTCTTTCTCTGACTTTGTGGCTACCTGACCAGTCGCCTATAGGGTAAGCACCATGAAATCTTAATCCTGAAGTACTAGGATAATGCCCTTTATCTTTTGTGTCTTCAAAACCACAATACTTCTTGATTTGTTCTGTGTTGCAAGCTCGGCGAAAGAGTCCCTTAACACTACTACCAGAAATGAAAGGAATACCATTTTTGCCCATAATGGGGCGAATCACACTATCTTGCCCACAATTGCTAAGTAAACGAAATGGGAACTTGACCTTAATTCGATAGAGGTTGCCATCTACACCTAATGGAGGTTCTTTTTTTTGATAACGAGGCTGATCAAGATTATCCGCTGGAGGGTTAGGTTTACCTTTTGTCTTGTTGGTTACAGTGTCAGAGTTTCTGGGATCAACCCATTCATCTTTCCACTTTTCTAGATCTGCATTGTTACCAGCAAACTGCAAACTACAACGCCCGCCAACCTGAGCGCGGTACATCATTGGGATCTCTTCTTCTGTAAACTCTGCTTGACCACTCTTAGCTTGCTTGGTATCAATTACCTCATCAAATCCTAGAGACTGAGCAGCTAGTTTTAACCCACGAATCATATTTTTAGTCTCCCTTTACTTTGTAGCGTTGTGTCCACCAAACCAGAGAATCACAAAGTTGTGTTAGTACCATTAGGGCAACTCGCTGCTCGGGTAATGACATAGACCATATAGCCTTTGCCATTGCTTTGATGTCCTCAGTAGAATTCACATTCTCATTAGGAAGTTTAATCCCTGCATCATCCAGAATGTCATGGAGTTTTTCCCATACTTTCTTCCAGTAATCAGATTTTCTTTGTTCCCTACCTTGGAGGCGCAAATGCTCACCCCAAAAGCGTTCAAGACCATAGGCGATCGTCATCCGCATCTTGTGAGACTCATTCAAAACGTCTTTAGAATTCCGGAATTCTAATACTAGCTCTTGAGCGTAGTAATCAAGATCGTAGGGTCGCCAACCATTATTATTTGATGTATTTGCCATAGTTTTATTCTCCTGTTTGCAAAAGCTTTTATAAAAGCTACTTTACTTCTTGGATTGGTCTTTTTTAGGTTGTTCAAATGGAGCGACAGTCACTTTAGTCCGACCAAAACCAATTGATTCCAATCCACCAAAATAAAATTCTCTCGGCTCTGTGAGACTTGCATCACTCAAGTAGTCGTCCCATTTTACTGG
>JBIKNH010000082.1:0-16997 GCA_044358815.1 Pseudanabaenaceae cyanobacterium
CATCAAACCGTAGCCCAAGATTTAACCACCCAGGATCTAGTACAGGATGCCTTGGGCGAAGTTTAGGGAAATTGAGGTTTAGGGAGATTAGGGAAGAGTTAGGGAGAGGTGGGAAAATTTGCGACGATGGCGGGATTTTGCTTAATCTTGACTATAGTTACTGCCTTTAGTATTTCCCCGAATATTTCTAGCTTCAGCCTCATGGGCAGCATAACTTTCAATCATGACACCGCCGTTTTTGGGTAGATGGTGCACCAATACCACTGGTGCTTCGTCTAGTTCATCTTGATGGGACGGTACATAATCAACAGTTTGATTGATTGGTGCATATTTCATAACTAGGTCTTGTGTCCCCACGGTAACAATCACGAGCAACAGTCACAGGTACAGTCACAGCTAATGTGGCTGATATGTCCACACTTTCATAGTCTTGATAGTGCGCCCATTGGTTAAATGGCTGAATAATTGTTAAAAAATAATTATGAAAAATAATTATGGGTTCCCGTGACAGATTACCAGGACAGACTAATCAACCTAGTGGCACCAGATAGTGGCACCAGAGTTTGCCAGGGATGAGATACTAAGGGGCAAGTGGGGACAAGCATCAGAGATAAGCAGCAAAAATAAGCACAAAGAATTACACGTAAAATCCCAGGCAAAGATAGACTAAAAGCTTAGATTGATATCAAACTATTAATTATTAGCCTAACTATTAGCCAGTTTCAGAATAGCCAGTCTAAAAAAGTCTCAACATCAGGCAAACCTAAAAATCAGGAAAACTAACCCATGACTACAGCAGTTGTACAACTCTCTCGCGGCATTGATGAAGAAGTATCAGATGTGAAGATCACACGATCCCCTGACGGTCGGGTGAGCGTGGCGACTTTCTTTCTGAATGAGCCAAACTGTATGAAGCCGGAGAACATGGGCAATGCTGACATCACGGGTTTTTATATGATTGATGAAGAGGGGGAACTGATCACCCGCACGGTGAATGGCAAGTTCATTAATGGACAACAGGCAGGAATTGAAGCCATTTACAAAATGACTACCGAATACGAATGGGAAAGGTTTCTGCGGTTTATGAATCGCTATGCTGAGAGTAATGGGATGAGCTTGTCCCGTCCAGACGCTTAGTTTGAGGTATTTGATTCGGGCATTTTCTTGGATTTGAGGCATGTTCTGCGTATCCCTATCCCGATCATTCCAAAATTGATTTGTGCCAATTGATTTGTACTATTTGTCGGTGTGACCCATCCCCGGAAATTACTTCTGGGGATTGTTTCTGTAATATTCTTGCCAATTGAGTTTTATTAATTGAGTTTTATCAATCTGGTCTTATGAGTACCGCTCCCAATTCGGCTAACAATTCGGCTAAAAATCCCTGTCCTGATCCCCCCAGCTATGTAGTTACTTTTGCCACAATTACCGTCAGTGATACGCGCACCGTTGACACAGACAAGAGCGGTAATTTCATCAATCAATCGCTAAAAAACGCGGGGCATCGGTTGAGTCACTATGCCATTGTCAAAGACGAACCAGCGGAAATTCGGGCACAGTTGGCGCATCTTAAGACCGATGAAACATTGGAAGTGATTTTAGTGAATGGTGGTACAGGGATTGCGCCCCGTGACACCACCTATGACGTTTTAGCGGGAATGTTGGAAAAGACTTTGCCAGGTTTTGGGGAAATGTTTCGGTATCTCAGTTGGCAAGAGGTGGGATCTCGCGCAATGGCATCTCGGGCAGTGGCGGGTATTTATCAGGGTAAATTAGTCTTTGCTTTGCCAGGTTCGAGTAATGCTGTCCGTTTGGGAATAGAGCAGTTGATTTTACCGGAAATGATTCATTTAGTGCGTCAGATGAAGGGGCTACATTAATATTTGCATTGACAGAAAGAAATTAACCCTAAGAAACTAATATAAATCCAGACAAACCCAGACAAAACTACCCATAGAACCTCAACCCACCTATGACCACCGATACCATTTTCAGTAAAATCATTCGCCGTGAAATTCCTGCCCAAATCGTCTATGAAGATGATCAGGCGCTGGCTTTTCGGGATGTGTATCCCCAAGCTCCGGTGCATATCCTCGTGATTCCTAAAAAGCCTATTCCCAAATTGTCGGAAGCAGACGCGACCGATCAGGCTTTGTTGGGGCATTTGCTCTTGGTGGCAGGCAAAGTGGCAGCCCAGGAAAATCTCAGCGGGTTTCGGTTAGTGATTAACAATGGTGCAGAGGTGGGACAAACGGTATTTCACCTGCATTTACACATTTTGGGCGGGCGTGATTTCACTTGGCCACCGGGCTAAGTTGGTTCAGGATTAACTTCATTATCTAGCCTTATGTTAGACCAAACCCAAGTTTGCTGTCCTGCCTGTACCAGCCCTCGGGTGTCCGTCATCGGCAAAGACTCCAATCGCTACCAAGGTCATCAACGGTTGCGCTGTAAGGTTTGCGGTCATAGATTTACGGTATGGGACATGGCATTAGGGCTGATGCCGGAGGTTGTCCCTGTTACAGATGCTGTGATCGCCAAGTTTGACCAACCGGAACCCGATCAGGATAATACAGAGGATACAGGGGATGCCATTGATCCCTATGAGGAGGCGATTCAGTCATCTTTTGGGGTGCTGCAATCTCTCTTGACTCAATATCCCACCGTGCGGCAAATGGTGCAAACCCAGCCCCAATTACCAGCCCAAAATATCGTGGCTCTCTTCGCAGCGCTGGATAATTTGATTGACCACTGGCAACTAGAACCCATTGGTACTGTGTGGGCTAAGGTGGCTTATGATCCGCAGTTGCACCAAGGGGATCAAGGGGATCTGCAATTGGGGGAAGATGTCTATGTGCGTTTCATGGGATATCGCCGAGGGGACAGGATTCTTGTGCCAGCGCGGGTCAGTCGGCAGTTGCCTTCGGGTTCGGTTCCCGTTTAGGTTTTTAGTGGCTTGGGTTTTTAATGGCTTAGGCTTTTAATGGTTTGGGCTTTAATGGCTGGTACTAATTATTGCTTGCGTTAAAATTTTTTATTTTAATTTAATTTATCTTTATTATTTATGACAAGTCTATGACCGTGGTTGCCATTGACTTCGGAACCAGTAACACTATCGTGGCGATTGCTGATCCCATCACAAAAGAACCGAAAACCCTCCGTTTTGCCCACATGTCCCGATCTTTTAACACGGTCGGGGATGTGGTTTATGTCGTGCCTACATTGGTTTACATCAAGGGCAAAGAAGAATTTATTATTGGGGAACAGGTGCGGGCGGAACGATTGGGGCAAAAAGTGCCGCAACGGTTTTTTAGTGGTTTTAAGCGGGATCTGGCGGCGGCTTATCGGGCACCATCACGCATTGTGGATCATGAGCCTTACGATACGGAAACCATTGCCGAAGTCTTTCTGAAAACCCTGTGGCAAAGATTAGCTTTACAACGGATTCGCCCCACGCAGTTGGTTTTGACTGTACCAGTGGGGGCTTTTGATACCTATTTGGGCTGGGTGCGGGAATTTGCCCAAAAGTTGCAGATTCCCTCGGTGCAAGTGGTGGACGAGTCTACGGCGGCGGCGTTGGGGTATGCGCTGACTCGTCCCCAGTCGGTGGTGTTGGTGATTGACTTTGGGGGCGGCACGTTGGATATGAGTTTAGTGCGGACGCTGAAAGGAGATGCTTTAGGACAAGGGGGAACTGACTATACCAAGGCAGAGGTTTTAGCGAAGGCTGATGCTTATGTTGGCGGTATGGACATGGATATTTGGATTGCGGAACATTGGTTGCGGCATTATCATCTCAATCGTTCGATGATTGCGGCGACGGGGTGGCAGATTCTTTTGGAACTGGCGGAAAAAGTGAAGATGCAACTTTCTCAGCAAAAGGTAGCGAAAGAAAGTTGGCTTGATGATGAAACTTTTACCAGTTATGAATTGTATTTAGATCGAGATGAGTTAACGGAACTGTTGGAACAACATCAACTATTGGAACAGTTTCGCCAAACCCTTGATGAGTTGATGGCAGATGCTTTTAGTAAAGGCATTGCGAAGGGAGATATTAGTCAGGTTTTGTTAGTGGGGGGAAGTTGTTTATTGCCGCCGATTCAGCAGTTGGTGGTGTCATATTTTGGTCGCAGTAAAGTCAGTCTGCATAAGCCTTTTGAGGCGGTGGCGCACGGTGCTTTAGCTTTGGGACAGATGCAGAAATTAGAAGATCATCTGCGCCATAGTTATGCAATTCGGGTATGGGAACCTTATTCTAAGCAGTATACTTTTTTTACGCTATTTGAGAAAGGAACGACTTATCCGGCAAAACGAGGGGAGCCGGTGGTTTTACAGGTGGCGGTGGCGGGGCAAACGGAAATCCGGCTTGATATTGGGGAGGTGGCGGATTTGATGCAGTCGGAAGTCACCTATGATGCCAAGGGACGGATGACTAGCAGTGAATTACGGAAGCATCGGGATTTTCGGTCATTGTTGCCTAGTCCGGCTGCTGCTAATTCTGGAAATAGTCAGGGTAATCATCCTGCGGCGCAGACTGTAGAGCCTTGTATTGCTCATTTGTCGCCACCAGGTCAATTGGGAATTGATCGGGTAAGTGTGTGGTTTGAGATTAGTGCGGAACGAATGCTTTTAGCGACGGTGCGGGATTTGTTAACGAATCAGGATCTGCTGAAACAGGTGGCGATTGCGCAGCTAGAGTGAGAGATCAGGACTATAATAGTACCGTTATCTATAAACCTGATGTAGCTTTGATATGCCGAGTCTTAATCTCAAGCCGTCGCACAAGCCGATCAAGAATTACTATGAAGCTTTGGATCGCTATGGCAAGTTGGGCATAGTGCATGAAGGGGCGGTGCTGTCGGCTTTTCAGCAGTTGCTAGAGTCTTGTGGGCGGCAGTTTGATTGGACTTTGGAGCAGCAATTTGCGATTAAGCGGTCCCAAAAGCAACCGATTCGGATTGATGGAGCATTGGTTGATAGCTATCATTTACCGAGGGCATATTGGGAAGCGAAGGATAGCAAGGATGATCTAAAAAAGGAAGTTCAGAAAAAGTTTGCGGTGGGCTATCCCAAAGACAATATTATTTTTCAGCAACCTGATCGTGCCATTCTTTATCAGGATGGTAAGTTGGTGATGGATGTGGACATTACCAAAGAGCAGGAATTGGTGGATGTGGTGCGCCAGTTTTTTGAATATCGCGCTCCGGCAATTGACCAATGGGAAAAAGCAGCGGAAGAGTTTGGGGAACGGGTGAAGGATCATGCTACGGCTTTATTGGAGCTAATTCGGAAAGAGGAAAAGACAAATAAGAAGTTTATCGATGCGTTTGCGGCGTTTATGTTGCTTTGTCGGCAGGCGATTAATCCGAATTTGGCGGAGTCGGCGGTCGAGGAGATGTTGATTCAGCATTTATTGACTGAGCGGATTTTCCGGAGTGTGTTCAATAATCCTGATTTTGCTCAGAGAAATATTATCGCAGTTGAAATTGAGAAGGTGATCAATGCGTTGACTTCTAAGCATTTCAGCCGTGCTCATTTTTTGAGTAGTTTGGATCGATTTTATGGGGCGATTGAAGAAACGGCGGCAACGATTGATGATTTTTCGCAAAAGCAGGATTTTTTGAATACGGTTTATGAAAAATTCTTTCAGGGCTTTTCGACCAAGGTGGCGGATACTCACGGGATTGTGTATACACCGCAGCCGATTGTGAATTTCATGGTGAAGAGTGTGGAGGAGATTTTGCAACGGGAGTTTGGGAAGTCTCTGGTGGATAAGGGGGTGCATATTCTCGATCCGTTTGTGGGTACGGGGAATTTTATCATTAGGGTGATGCGAGAGATTGCAGAGATTCAGAAGTCGGCTTTGCCCCATAAGTATCAGCATGAGTTGCATTGTAATGAGGTGATGTTGTTGCCTTATTACATTGCTTCGATGAATATTGAGCATGAGTATTTTGAACAGGTGGGGAAGTATGAGCCGTTTGAGGGAATTTGTTTGGTGGATACGTTTGAACTTGCAGAAGCAAAACAGTTAAGTTTCTCGCTTTTCTCTGTGGAAAATACAAAGCGTGTTGAGAGGCAAAAGCAATCACCAATTTTTGTGATTATTGGGAATCCTCCTTACAATGCCTATCAATCGGAAGATTTGAATAATCGCAATCGTAAATATCCGACAATGGATAAGCGAGTCAGTGAAACATACAGTAAGGATTCTAAGGCGACAAATAAAAATGCTCTTTCTGATCCTTATGTCAAAGCAATTCGATGGGCTTCTGATAGGATAGGAGATGAAGAAGGCATAGTTGCTTTTGTGACCAACAATAGCCTGATCAACGATCTTGCTTTTGATGGGGTTAGAAAAAATTTAGAGAATGATTTCGATCAGGTCTACATTTTTGATCTAGGAGGTAATGTAAGAAAAAATCCTAAATTATCTGGCACCAAAAATAATGTTTTTGGCATTCAAGTTGGGGTAAGTGTTAATATATTTGTAAGACACTCACGATAGTTGTATAGACAAATTTTCTGAGGAGTAAACTACCATGCAGATTGCTTTAAGACCAGAACAAGAAATGTTTGTTTTAGAAAAAGTCAGTCAGGGAGTCTATGGGAGTCCCGAAGAACTCTTTGCTTTGGCATTTCAACTTTTGGAAGAGCATGAATTAAAAAGAAAAGAATATGAAAAAAAGCAACAAAAAATAATAGAGGTTCGTCAAAAAATCCTTGAAGGGATGGAAGATATTCGTCAAGGAAGAGTTGTTGATGGGGAAGTTGTGTTTCAACAGTTGGAAAACAAATTAGAAGCTATGAGACAGAAACAAGCATGAAAACTTTTTCTTTCTCTGATGCATCAGTTCGAGATATAAATGAAATCTGTGAATTTTATGGTCAAGAAAATGTTGATGTAGCTAGTAGATTATTTGATAACATTCGCAAAAAATGCAAGCTATACGCTGAGTTTCCTAATATGGGGAAGAAATATAGTCATTTCATACCCAACAGGGAAGAATACTATCAATCTTTTATATCTAATCTTCGCGGATTTGTCGTTGATGATTATATTGTGTTTTATTATCCACGACAAGATGGAATTGATGTTTTTCGGATCATGTCTGGGAAACAAGACTTAATAAGCATTTTGGAAAATCTAGATTACGAGCTATGAGAAAAGCTAAAATCTATTATGCACGAATGGATGAGTTTTGGACTAAACAACAAAAACTTGAATATTTAGAATCGCTTAAGAGTTTTAAAGATATTAAATGGGAATCTATTGAGCCTGATGCAAAGTATAACTGGCTTCTGGAAGGTTTACATTCTGAATATGAAGATTTTCTGCCACTTGGTACGAAAGAAGCTAAATCAACTGATGGCATAGCGGCTTTTGCAATTTTTAAGCTTTATAGTAATGGAGTCAAAACCAGTCGTGATGCTTGGGCATATAATTTTAATGCTGACGAACTCGCCCAAAATATTCAAAGAACTATTGATTTTTATAATGATCATGTTTTTAGATGGAGAAATCTTGCAGATCATGAAAAAGCTAAATATAAAGATATTAGTGATTTTACTGTATTAGATGATTCGAGAATAAGTTGGAGTAGAGATTTAAGGCAAGATTTAGAACGTGAAAGGGTTTTAGAATTCTCCAAAGATAAAATTCGAGAATCTTTATATCGCCCATTTACGAAATCGAAACTTTTCTTTGACAGGATTTTAAATGAGGAAGTTTATAGATTCCAGAAATTATTTCCAAGTAAAAAGAGTGAAGAAGAAAATCAAGTTATTTGTATCACTAATCACTCACAAGTTCCTTTTAATGTACAAATCACAAACCGCATCTCTGAAATAGCCGTAGGCGGTCGTCCTGGTCAATGTTTTCCCTTTTATGTATATGAATTAGATGAAACCAACCGTCGCGAAAATATTACTGATTGGGCATTAGAACAATTCCAAATCCATTATCAAGATCCCAAAATCACCAAATGGGACATCTTCCATTACACCTACGCCCTACTCCATCATCCCCACTACTGCCAACGTTACGCCGCCAACCTCAAACGCGAACTACCGCGCATCCCCTTCGCGCCAGAGTTTCAGCCCTTCGCCACCGCCGGAAAACGCCTCGCCGAAATCCATATCAACTACGAACAACAACCCGAATATCGCCTCAAACACATTGAAAACAAAGATCTTCCCATTGATTGGCGAGTGGAAAAAATGCGCCTTTCCAAAGACAAAACCCAAATCAAATATAACGACTTTCTGACTCTTGCAGGTATTCCCCCCGAAACCTTTGCATACAAATTAGGCAACCGTTCCGCCCTAGACTGGATCATCGATCAATACCAAGTCAGCACCGACAAACGCAGCGGCATCACCAACGATCCCAATCGCCTTGATGACGAAGAATACATCGTGAGATTGATTAAGCAAATCATTACCGTTAGCTTAGAAACCGTTAAAATTGTGGAAGGATTGCCGGATTTAGGATTACCCAATGATTAGTCCAGAGTTATTTGATGTTGTTGAACTGTTAATTGATTTGCCAGATTTAGAAATCAAGGCTGGTGAGCTTGGCACGATTGTTGAAGAACATAATGACCACGCTTATGAAGTAGAATTTTCAAATGATAAGGGTGAAACTCTTGCATTTTTGGCTTTGACTCCTGAGAAGTTTATTGTGGTGTGGAAAAATGCAACTCACTCTTGGGTGCCTTTGTCTGATCGTATTAATGCAATGCTGCAAGTTATTCCAGAGGACGATCAAGAAAAAGTTTTGAATTTTACTCGTTCTCTTTATCAAACTTCTGTATAACTTAATGTCGAAACAGATTCGAGAAATTAAATCATTAATGTTTTTGGCATTCAAGTTGGGGTAAGTGTTAATATATTTGTAAGACATTCAGTATAGGATTTAGTTATGTCTGAAACTGCTTTAAAATCAGAGCAAGAAAAAGATCGTGAACTTGCTGCTCAACAGGCACGGGATGCAATGGCAAAAGCGTTTAATCCTGTGACAGAAGATTCAGTGATAGAGAAAAAGCTATTAGATGCGCTTACAATTATGCCGCAAGACTTAAAAGTTGCTGTTTTGGACTATGCAGAATACCTAATTAATAAGCATATTCAAAATAACTCTACTTCAATTATTCAATCACAAGAATCTCAGAAAAAACGTCAGGCTGGACTGTTAAAAGGAAAGATTTGGATGGCAGATGACTTTGATGCACCCTTAGAAGAAATGCAGGACTATATGTAGATGCTGTTAGATACTCATACTTTACTCTGGTTCCTCGGTGATGACGCAAACTTAAGCGCAAATGCTAAGGAGCAAATTGAACAGGCTAATCATACTTACATTAGTGTCATTTCTATTTGGGAAATCGCGATCAAAGTTAGTATTGGCAAGTTGAAATTAGAGTTTGATTTTAAGGAATTGCCTCAAATATTGTCACAACTGAATATCGAAATTTTGCCTATTACTTTTGCGGATACTCAAATTTATATAAATT
This sequence comes from Pseudanabaenaceae cyanobacterium, assembly GCA_044358815.1. Taxonomy (GTDB): domain Bacteria; phylum Cyanobacteriota; class Cyanobacteriia; order Pseudanabaenales; family Pseudanabaenaceae; genus JBAXSK01. Next base: position 9,516 of record JBIKNH010000082.1, read on the forward strand.
CACCTTTGCATCATCGTGATCCCTTTGATCGAATTCTCATTGCTCAGGCAAGAAATTACGATTTGGTAATTGTAGGTTGTGACGAAGTATTTGATCATTATCAAGTGACAAGAATTTGGGAATAGGCGTAATATTGAAATCAACTAAAGTTATGGAAAGATTGCCGGATTTGGGATTACCACAAGATTAAAGGAGGAAATAATTTGCCAGCTAGAGACACCATTCATGAAACTGTAAAAGAAGCAGTTATTAAAGATGGATGGGAGATCACTGACGATCCCTATGTTATTTCCTATGGCGATCGCTTTTTGTTTGTTGATCTTGGTGCAAGTAGTTTTCTTAACAGTGGTTTGATTGGCATTCAGCAAGGAAATAAACAAATCGCTATCGAAATCAAACAATTTCGGGGTCAGTCTCAAGTTACTGATTTAGAGCAAGCGATCGGGCAGTATTCTTTGTATCGCATATTGCTCAATCAGATTGACCCAGAGCGTGATCTGTATTTGGCAATTTCTGAGGCAACCTATAGCGATATATTTAATGAACCAATTGGCAAACTAGCGATCGCTGAAATACCGCTAAAACTTGTTATTGTAAATCTAAATACTAAGGAGATAACTCAATGGATACCATCAAATCCTACCAAGCAGTAATCAAGCAAGTAATTAGTGAATATGCTAAGTTCCGTCCGTCTCATGGCAACATCCACCTAGAGCCGATATTTGATGATGTGAATAGTCGCTATGCACTGATGCAATTTGGTTGGGATAGAGATCGGCGGGTGCGTGGCAATTTGATTTATGTGAGTATCAAGGACAATAAAGTTTTAATTGAATATGATGGAATTGAGCGTGGAATTACTCAGGATTTGATACAGAGAGGGATTCCGGAGCAAGATATTGTGCTTGCTTTTTTACCTGAATTTCAATCTGTTTGAAATTAGAATTACGCGATCGCTATAAAGTCACTAAAATCGGTATCTTTGGCTCAGTAGCAAGAAACGAAGCGACTGAAGAAAGCGATATTGATATTGTGGTAGAGATGGAGCCAAATATTTTAAAGCGTGTTGGACTTAAACAGGAATTAGAAAAATTATTTAATAGAGAAGTAGATGTTATTCGGTATCGCCAGGGTATGAATCCTCATCTAAAATCAGAGATTGACAGAGAGGCTATTTATGCGTGAACAAGTAAATCTTTTGAAACTATTTTTAGAGATTGACGAGGCAATCAGAAGAATTGAGAGGTGTTTTAACGGAATTAGGAAGCCAGATGATTTTATCCGTGATGATGATGGATTAGACCGCTTAGACGGCATCAATATGATGTTGATTGCTATTAGTGAAAATATTCGTAAAATTGATAAAATTATTGGCAAGGCTACGTTTAATAAATATCCTGATGTTAATTGGGAAGAAGTTAAAGGAATTAGGAATATTTTAGCTCATGCTTATTTCGATGCTGATCATTCTCATCACAACACCAAGCCAGACCCAAAAAACAAGCTTAACAAAAACAATGGACACAACTGGACTCGAACCAGTGACCCCCACGATGTCAACGTGGTGCTCTAACCAACTGAGCTATGCGTCCTTGACGGTCTTATAATTTAACACAACTAACCGCAATATTGTCAATCACTTTGCCGCGAAATCTACCAGATCAACTTACAGGGGAAATTTTGCCACCATGACCCACCAACTCAGCCTGATTTTCTATACCAAAACCGATTGCTGCCTCTGTGAAGCCCTCCACGAAAAATTACAGCAAGTCGCCGATTTAGGTTTTAGCCTTGAAACCAGAGACATTACCCAATCCCCCGAATGGTGGGACAAATATCAGTACGAAGTGCCCGTTCTCTATGCCACAGTCGATGACCAGCCGCCGGTCCTCGTGCCGAGGCTATCCCCTAGGGCTAAAGCCACCCAACTGCGGCAAATGCTCAGCAAGTACCTAGACTCTTAAGCCGATGATGAGATTTGAACTCACGACCGCTCGATTACGAATCGAGTGCTCTACCCCTGAGCTACATCGGCGTTAAATCAACCAATATCAAAATAATTACTACCAAAGTAGTCAATCAAACAACAGTGACTGATTAAGCGCTAGTGATCATAGCACAAAATCACACGCATCTTACAGGCATCCTAACCACAGCATAAATATTATCTAAATTATCTAACATTCCGGCAACCTCTATCCGGCAACCTCTGTAAAAGACTGGACCACCCCACAGATCACCCCAGGCAAGCCAACATAGCTAAGACGTATAAACCTACACTTGCCAATGATCCCGCAGCAACCGAAAATACTAATAGTTTCAAGCAAACTTTAAAAAACTACCCCTACAAGTCAATATACTTATGAAGGATGTACTGGCAATCATCTTAGGCGGCGGGCAGGGTACGCGATTGTATCCTCTGACAAAAAGACGTGCCAAACCAGCGGTTCCGGTTGCCGGCAAGTATCGTCTGATTGATATTCCCGTCAGTAACTGCATTAACTCTGGCATCGAGAAAATTTACATCCTGACTCAATTTAACTCTGCTTCCCTCAATCGTCACGTTAACCAAGCCTATCGCCCCGCATCTTATTCCGAGGGGTTTGTCGAAATTCTCGCTGCACAACAAACTCCCGAAAGTCCCGAATGGTTCCAAGGTACAGCCGATGCCGTGCGTCGCTATTCTTGGCTCTTTGACTCCTGGACCGTCAACGAATATCTGATTTTATCTGGGGATCACCTGTATCGCATGGACTATCAAAAGTTCATCGATCACCACCGCAAAACCAATGCTGACATCACCTTGTCTGTGTTGCCGGTGGACCCCAAAAAAGCCTCATCCTTTGGCTTGCTAAAAATCGATGATACCGGTCGGGTCATTAACTTCAAAGAAAAACCCAAAGGGGAAGCCCTTGACTCTATGCGGGTCGATACCACTTGCTTAGGGCTAGATGCTGAGTCAGCTAAATACAATCCGTTTATTGCTTCGATGGGGATCTATGTCTTCAAGAAAGAAGCCATGATCAAATTGTTGGGGGACAATCCAGAACATACGGACTTTGGTAAGGAAATTATTCCCCAAGCCATTGAGAAGTGCAATGTCCAAGCCTATCTCTACAATGGCTACTGGGAAGACATCGGGACCATCGAATCTTTCTATCAGGCTAATTTGGACCTGACCCGTCACCCTGAGCCAGCATTTAACCTGTATGACTCTAGTGCGCCGATTTTCACCAGAGCCAGATATTTGCCCCCCAGCAAAGTACACGACTGTAATATCAAAGATTCGATCATTGGCGAAGGCTGTACCCTCACCCAAGCCAACATCACTAACTCCATTGTGGGGATTCGGATGCGCATTGATGCCAACTGCACCATCGAAGACACCTTAATGATGGGTTGTGATGATTATTCCACCCCCAACGAACGCGCCGCTGATATTGCCGCCGGACGTGTACCGATGGGAATTGGCGAAAACACGATTATTCGTCGCGCCATCATTGATAAAAACGTCCGCATTGGTAACAATGTGCAGATTATCAATAAGGATCATGTCCAAGATGCCAACCACGAAGACAAAGGCTATTGCATTTGTAATGGCATTGTAGTGGTGGTTAAGGATGCCGTGATTCCCGACAACACGGTGATCTAGTGGTGATCTTCTAGTAATGATCTAGAGTGATTTAGGGGACTGTCTCAGATTTCAGAACCCAACCCACTGGGTAAATCCCATAGGTAAATCCCATAACGAACATTTCACAACCACTCAACAAAACACTCAACAAAACTATTCAAATAAGTTTTGGTTTCAAGGGCAGCCATTTCCTGGACTGTCCTTTTTTGTTGGCTTTCTGTTTAGGTTTGGGTTGAACTTTTTGGTTAACTTTTTGTCAGGATTTTTGTGAGGATCTTTCTTTGGTCTTTTTTAATGATTTTTTGTTGGATTGCGTAGGCAATTGGGGACTTTTGGATTACTATGTCAGGCAATCGGATTGGGTAAATTCTAAACAATGGACGAAACTGCGATTAGCAATGCCGTGCAACAAGCACTCAACGCCCATAGCGTCAGAAGTCAAGTTAAGCGTCGGGGAACGGAACTGCATGTTTTGCTCAAACGCAGTGAAGGTCATGACGTAGACTATGCCAATCTCTATGACATCATCAGTGGCACCCTCGGTAAACTGCCCCTAGAAGATACCAACAAATTAATGGTATACGGCATGGTAGACGGCACGAAAAAGCCAGAATGGGAACGAGGCGGCGTGCTCCATATTGCCTTACCAGTCATTGAACTCGAAATTGATGACATGAACGGAGTCAGTGACGCTGATATTAGTGGACTAGATCAAGATCAACCCCTCACCGATCTTGACAGTGTGGATCTCGAAAGTGACCTGATGGGGCTACCCAACTCCTTTGATGCCGCGATGGGTGGGGCAAATGCTAACACTATGACCACCAGTGGTGATGTAGGCTGGGCAGTGGATGGCAAAGATTCCGGATTCTTCAATTTGCAAGAGTCTGGCGAATTAACCCCTTTGAGTCTGTCCATTGGTCAGGGCAAACCTAGCACCCAGGGGGATAGTGATGATTTTAAATTACCCCCATTACCGTCACCAACTGGTCCGGCGAGATCGTTTATCTCTGACTACGAAGATACCGCAGGCACTAGGGGCAATACTACTTCTGGGTTTAACTCTGCCCCCAACCCTACCCCTACATTTGACTTCATGGATGACTTGGGAGATCCCAATGCCATGACCGAGTTTGTCACTCCGGCACAGATGGCTCCCCCACCTACCACAGCCAGAGACGGTGATCATGATAATAATTCACTTACCCCAGTGGAACCTATGAATCCAGAACCTAGTACCGGTGGCAAGAAGAAGAGTAATATCGCCCTCCTCAGTATGGCAGGGGGCGTGATTGGTTTAGGACTGATCGCTGGTGGTTGGTATGCTTGGGATATTTCCAGCCAGAGCCAAAAAATTGCCGAGGTGACGGATACTGTCGCTAAGTTGCCCCCTGAAAATACCCGTACTAAACCCGATGTACAAAAAACTGTCAGGGAGAAACTCAATACATCCATTGTCAGCCTAGAGTCGGTTCCGGATCGTCCAGGTTATCCCTATGGAGAAGCCCAAACTAAGATCGCGAGTCTGAAGCAAGAACTGAAAAAAATGGACACCCCTGATCCTGTGGTCCAGGCTAAGGCTCTAGCCAAAGATGCCAGTCTCATAGTCCAAAATGGTCCCCATCCATCAAAGGTTTGGCAAAACGCCCAGGGTAAATGGCAGCAATCGGTAGCTCTACTGGGTAAAGTACCTAAAGATGCCCCTAACTATGCCGAAGCCCAAGATGCCCTGAAGAAGTATCGTAGTAATCTCAGCCAAGTTACCACCCAACTGCAACGGCAACAAAAAGTCGAGGCATTGCGCAAAGAAGTCAGTCCGAATGTTTTAGCAGAACTGAAACAGCTTAAAGCGAAAGGCACACCCAAGGCGGAATTTTTAGCCAGTTGTACCGGACGGCTGAACAATACATTCACCGCTAGGGATGCGCAACAGGTGGGACTCAAGACCGTCAAGCAGTTGACTAGCCAGCTTTGTGTTGCCTTGTTTGAGTAGACCTGTGGCGGTATGGCTAGACCCAATTTGACCCCATTTTTAGTCCAAATTCTTGGCGCATCGGGTTGTGTCGCGGCATCTTTGGGGATCACCCGTAAACTAGACTCTCGGGCCACAATTCTCTATAGTTGTAGAGCCAAACTTGTGTCTAAGATGGGATTCAACAAGCAAATTGATGGATATTGCAAAGCTTTTTATAGCTGGTGGGGTGGTGATGTATCCCCTAGCTTTGTTTTCTGTGGCTGCCTTAGCACTGATCATTGAAAGGATTAAATTTTGGGCAGCAATTAAAAAGAATCAGAGACGTTTTGTGCGGGAAGTTTTGCGCATTTATCGTCAAGATGCGGGGGCGGCAATCCATCAATTACAAACCCATTTACACTTTCCCATTGCGCGAATTTTCTTAGCTGCTTTAGAGTTAGATCATCCTAATTCTGAAGAGTTTCGCCTTGCTCTTGAGAGTGAAGCCCAAGCGGAATTACCCACCCTAAAACGCTTTAATACACTCTTTGAAACTATTATTAGTCTGTCACCTTTGCTAGGTTTATTAGGGACAGTTTTGGGGTTAATTCAATCCTTTGGTTCACTGACTTTAGGGGATGTGGGCACAACCCGCGCTGCTAATGTGACAGCGGGGATTAGTGAGGCTTTAGTTTCCACCGCCGCTGGTTTGATCGTGGCAATTTTTACCCTGTTGTTTGCAAATATATTTCGGGGTTGCTACCAAGAAGAAATTGCTTTAATTCAGGAATATGGCGGACAACTAGAGTTACTTTACCGTCGCTATTATGAAAATAGTTTGACTGCTAATAATGCTGATGCAAATTAAACTCTTTATATCGATTATTAACAACTAATTATTAATGATCAATCTTGCGAAAATTCCTACTAAATAAAAGTTTCTACTCAATAACTATGCGCTTACCAGAAGAACCGGAAGGTCAATTTCAAATTAACATCGTGCCGATGATTGATGTGGTGTTTGCAATTTTGACATTTTTTATTACGGCAACTTTATTACTCAATCGCAGTGAGGGTTTAAATGTAAATTTGCCCCAAGCCGCCACTACCAAAAATCAAACCCAAACCCGTATTGTGGTTTCCCTCAAAGCCAATGGCGACTTATTTTTAAATCAAAAACCTGTAGTTGTCGATCAGCTTAAACCCGCTGTCAAAATTTTGATGCAACAGACGGGACAAAATACCGTAATTCTCCAAGCCGATGAAGCCGTCAGTCACGGTAAGGCAGTGGCGGTAATGGATTACTTACGGCAAGTAGAAGGCGCAAAATTGGCGATCGCCGCGAAACGGTCTTAATAGCACATACTCCATCATAATGAGATTGCTATGCTGACTCCTGAGGTTCATTCTTTGCCATATATTGGCGCAACACGCTGTTAATCAAAATTTGATAATGCTCTCCCTGGGTCTGAAACCATTGCTTTACGTCAGGATCTAGTTGAACCAAATTTTGTGCTTGAGCAGCGGGGATGCGTAAAGTTGCACGTTCAAAAAATTCATCTGTGAGGGGCGGGATATCTGAGTAGTCAATATCTTCGTCAGACATCGCCTCTAATGCTGTCCAGTTAGTGCAAGAGGTACTGTGCAAATTTTCTCTGTTCATGGCGGTTGGCTCTTCTTGCAGAAATGATGCGGATGATATTATTTTTACGTTCTGTCCAGACTACTACCGCCACTCCAAGACCCAGAAAACCGATCCCAAACCAGCGATCCTCGCCATAATCGAAGCGCTCATCTAGCTCTATTAACATTTCCCGATCAAACATTGCCGTAACGTCTGCAAAATCAATTTGATGCTTGCGAATGTTTTCAAGATTTTTTGCTTCGTCCCACT
>JBIKNH010000264.1:0-4992 GCA_044358815.1 Pseudanabaenaceae cyanobacterium
AAACTTAAGGTCTTGTTGTAGGTCATTTAGGGACAATGCTGAAAAAACGTGTACTTTCTGGGGTGCAACCCACTGGCAATCTTCATATTGGTAATTATCTTGGCTCAATCCGTAACTGGGTGCTGAGCCAAGAGGATTATGATAGTTACTTTTGCGTGGTGGATCTCCATGCCATTACTGTGCCCCATGATCCGCAGGTTTTAGCCCAAAATACTAGAGACATTGCTGCTTTATATATTGCCTGTGGCATTGATCCGGCTCAGGCGACGATCTTTGTTCAGTCCCATGTGACTGCCCATGCTGAGTTAGCGTGGTTGCTCAATTGTGTAACTCCTCTGAACTGGTTACAAGATATGATTCAGTTCAAAGAAAAAGCGATCAAACAGGGGGAAAATGTCGGGGTTGGTCTGTTGGACTATCCGGTGTTGATGGCGGCGGATATTCTGCTGTATCAGGCGGATTTAGTGCCCGTGGGGGAAGATCAAAAACAACATCTTGAACTGACGCGGGATATTGCGGGACGGTTTAATCATTTGTTTGCTGCGGATGCGCCGCCAGTGCTGAAAGTGCCAGAGCCGTTAATTCGGAAGGAAGGGGCACGGGTAATGAGTTTGGTGGATGGCACGAAGAAAATGTCTAAGTCGGAGCCGTCGGATCAAAGTCGGATTAATTTGTTGGACAGTCCCGATGAAATTCGCAAGAAAATCAAGCGCTGCAAAACTGACTTAGAGCGGACGTTTGAGTTTGATAATCCTGAGCGTCCTGAATGTCAAAATTTACTGGTGCTTTATGGTTTGCTGAGCAATCAGTCTAGGGAGCAGGTTTTGGCGGATGCTGCAACATGGCGAGGTTGGGGTGATTTTAAAACTGCTTTAACCGATGCTGCCATTAGTCATTTGCAACCGATTCAAGCCAAATACCAAGAAGTGAATCAGGATCAAGCCTATCTAGAGCAAGTATTACGGGAGGGACAAGCTAAGGCGGCGACAATTGCGGCGGTAACTTTACAAGGGGTGAAGGATGCTCTCGGTTTCCTACGTCCCTAGTTTCTGAATGCTCAATTTCTGAATGCCCATAATTCAGGATTAAGCCTCAAGATTAAGTTTCAAGATTAACTCTCAAGCTCAAAATTCCCATTACTATTCTGACATTCCATCATGCACGCCCTATCCTTGCCCACATGGTTTATTCATGTTTCTAGTGTTTTAGAATGGTGTTGTGCCATTTGGTTTATTTGGTTGTGGGCGGCACGGCAGACCAGTCCCGAAAAAATCAAAGCATGGCAGGGTATGGCGTGGGGGATGTTGCCTTCCCTGGTCAGTGCTTTGTGCGCTTGTACTTGGCATTTGTTCGATAATGCCAAAAGCCTGGAATGGCTGGTGGATTTGCAAGCTGTAATGACCTTGGTGGGTAACTGTACTTTGGCTTGGGGTGGCTATGGGGTGTGGCGAGCTTTTAAACCTGTGACGAATCCATAGACAATTGGGTTTCGACTTCCCTCAGCCAGTGTGGATTTAGAGTTGATAGTTGAGGCTCTTATTTTGCTTTAATTTTTTGCCTTTTAGCGTTTCCTAATTACTGTAGTAACATCCAGATTTCCTATGTCAAAAGATAGCTTGTTTGGTTTATCGCTATTTCCGTATTTAGCTTTTCTGTGGTTTATTACGAAAACACCAAGTTTTCCCAAAATGGCACGGATTGGCTTTTATTTGACTCTTTTATTCGTGGCTATTACGATTCCGGCGGGGATTTATGCCAAGATGGTTTATCGCGATTCTCTGGCTAATGTGGACTGGTTACATGGAGCCGCTGAAGCGTTTTTAACCTTGGCAAATATTGTGGTTGCTATTGGTTTTAAACAGGCTTTGAGTGAGGATGAGTCAGTGGGTAATTCGGTGGATCAAAAGGGAAATAGCCTTTGAATATGGATGATTTAGAGTAAATTTGAGAGTTTTTTGAATGGAGTTAGAGATCAAATTTAAAAAATCAAAAGTTAAATAAAATCAAATAATACTGCTACACCCTAGGCAAATTCTGAAATTTCCGCTAAATTAGTTAGTATCCAATTTATTAATTGATTGATCGAATCATACATAGACTACCCTCTATTTCTTACAGTTAATTCGTCTATATAACTGATCTCATAGCTTTTGATTTATGAACTTTCTTCAGATTAAGGAGGCGGGGACGATGTGTCATCTCAAGTTGATCAAGGGCATCGCCATGATTAGCGGCACTGTGCTGTGGGGTGCGCTGGTGGTGGTTCCTGCGGCTTTTGGGCAAACTACCGCTGCACAGTTGCCTAAACCTCGGCGTGGTGATGCGGCGCTGTTGCGTCCTGCCCAAGGTAAACCCATTACCCCCACGAATCAAAATGAGTTTGATTCCAGTCCGGCGCGAACACCCCAAAATATAGAACTTAAGGGTGATTCTAGTTATTACGCACCGACTTCTAGTATTTTGCCTAATAATTACAATGCCACGCCCCAAAGTTCGGTGTTAAGGACTCCGGGGGCTTTCTCTAATGATCCGGTTCCTGCTGTGCAGATTTTGCAGGCGACTCCGGAACGGGCGGCTCCTAGTGGTACGAAAAAAGCAGATTAGGTGCTAATTAGAAGTTATGCGTCTTTGCCTATTTCTCTAAAAAACCCTTTGTTGTGGCAATTACAACTTTTGCGACAGGATGGTTAATTGCTTCTTCTAGAGCGGTGACGCTACCTTCTTTTATTGCTTTGAAAATTCGATCCTGAAGTTTGGGATTCTCTTTGATGACTTTTATAGCTTCATCTTTAATAAGATTTTGTCCCTTTTCTGTATTGGGATTGTATTCTTCAGAAAGTTGATCAAGTAGCTCCTTAATTTCTTTAGCAGCTTGGGCAAGATTGGGAGAATTATTAATCTGTGTGCCAATTTTGTCACGTCCAACTTTATCACCCATGACTTTATCGCCACGCACATAGTCACCACCGAAACTAGGTTGTTGATTGCTCATGGTTTGCTCTTGATTTTGATGAAGGTAAATGTTAACAGACTGTTGAGCTTGAATGTCAGATTGCTTATCTTTATCTCTAATGTACAGGTTTGACTTTTCGCCTACATCATCAATGAGACTCAGAACATTAACATCTTCATAACTAATATCACATTCAACGGTATATTTGTGGTTTTCGTAGCGGCGTTTGAGATTGGCAAATTCATAAAAATGGGGATTTTGGCTGCCTTTGCAGGTGTTGCAATTGCAGGGGATTAGTTTTTGATATTTGTCGGCGAGGCGTTTGTAGGAATTATGGATTTTATCGAGTTCATGGGTAACGATGGTTAACAAGTCGCGCTTGTTTTTGCCAGAGACGCGGATCTTGATTTCCCGTCTGCCGTAGTTTTCGATGACTTCGGCGCGGGTGTTAGCATATTCGCGCTTATGGATGATTACGCCGCTACGCCAGACAATTTGTTTGTTTTCTTGATCTTTTTCGATATCTTCGTGCATGGCGACGATAAACTGACGCACGAGACCTTTGGGCATGAAATCATAGGTATAGCGCAGGATCAGGTTTTCAGATTCATCCCAAGCATATTCGGGTTGGTTTTCGGTGAGGAGTTGGGGGGGCGATGTAGATACCCTTACATTGCGGGATTTCATAGCAGAGTTGAAACTTTTTCATGAGTTCCAATAATTGGCTATGCATTCCTGAATATTCTTTTGCACTCCAGATTTTGGCAAGTTCTTTATTGGTAAACTGCCCAAAGTTGCGGATTACTTCGGGATTGTCGAGAACGGCATAGGCGGCATCGGTTCCCCATTTAGGTTTGAGGATGACGGTTTGATAGAGGGGAGACATTTCATCGTCTTGGAAATGCAGACAGATGCCGAGGTCATGGAGATATTCGCTAAGTTGCAATGCGTCTTTGCGTTCTTTAAATCCATTGTCCTTGCAGATTTGCAGATATTCATTGAGGTTGATGTAGTTGCGCGGATCGTTCTCTAGGGCTTGGCGGACTTTGACCCATGTTTTGGGTAGGGTTTGACCGATATGGGGGAGTTGGCTGAGTTGATGTTGGGCTTCGGTTAGGATTTTATCTAAATTGCGATTATCTGCAAGATTGGTGGCGATGACATCCTTAAAACTGCCAAATTCTCCGCGCAATTGGTTGATATTTATTTCCCGTTGACGGTCTTGTTTTTCGTTTTTGACAATCAAAATCGGGCTGTTGTCGCTGAGGAGTTCGATGACGTTGAGCCAGTAGTAAAAGTCGGTGTCTTCTTTGCGGGTATCGGCAACGAGGAGATAAAGGGAGCGTTTGGTGAGGAAATATTGATGGGTGGAGTGATAGATTTCTTGTCCGCCGAAGTCCCAGATATTGACATTAAATTGCTTGCCATCGCTGCGGGGAAATGACCAATGTAAGACTTCGATGCCTTTGGTGCTGTCTTCTTCGCAGAGTTGGTAATTGGGATTAATGATTTTATTGGCAAGGGAGGTTTTGCCTGCGCCGCCTTCACCGACAATTAGGAGTTTTGCTTCGTAGAGGTAGTCTACGCCTTCGGTTTCTAGTTGTTTGAAGTATGTACGAATAGCTTCAATCCCTTCTTTGACTACTTCTAAGGGTGGTTCTGTTATTGGATTTTCATCTAGAGCTAAACGAGTCAGTTTTTGCAACCTTGTAATCGAGTCTGGAATCGCGCTGAGACGGGTGTTGCTAAGGTAAAGGGATTGGAGATTGGTTAACCTTGTAATCGAGTCTGGAATCGCGCTGAGACGGGTGTTGCTAAGGTCAAGGGATTGGAGATTGGTTAACCTTGTGATCGAGTCGGGAATCTCGCTGAGACGGGTGTTGCTAAGGTCAAGGGATTGGAGATTGGTTAACCTTGTGATCGAGTCGGGAATCGCGCTGAGACTGTTGGAGCTAAGGTCAAGGGATTGGAGATTGGTTAACCTTGTGATCGAGTCGGGAATCTCGCTAAGATTGTTGTTGCTAAGTTTAAGGGATTGG
>JBIKNH010000083.1:0-16908 GCA_044358815.1 Pseudanabaenaceae cyanobacterium
CTGGACTTGCGCCAACAAACATCAAGGCAATGGTAATAAATAAAGTTGTAGCTCGAATCAAACCGTTGTCAATGGTATTAAACCCAGCGGTACGACTAGTGACTGACTGAAACCATGCCGCCCACCATTGGGCAGACGTAGGCATATTTTGTAAAGTCTGGGGGTTGTTATGTTCCGTCAGCCAAATGGCAATCGTGCCCCCCACCAGTAGCAAAATCGTGGTATTCACTGCCACCTTAAAATTCAAGCTAAATGCCACAAACTCCCGACTATGGGTGAGCTTAGACCGCAACCAGACAAATATCTCAAAAATCACTTGATAGCCAATCCCACCAAAAATAATCAGTCCCGTAATCGTTAAATTCACTGGTGCTGATGCCACATAGTCCATCAAGTTATTACTAAATAAACTAAACCCCGCATTATTAAACGCACTGACACTATGGAAAATTGCCAACCATAAACTATGTCCCTCGGTGTAACTGGGGTTTTGCCGAAAAGTCAGCCACAGAACAAGCACCCCCGTTAGTTCAAACAAGAATGTTGTAGCCATAATCGACTGCACCAACGACACACCACCCTTAATCCCTGGACGGTCCAAAGCCTGTTGTAGAGTCACCTTTTCCCGCAGACTAAATTTTTTGCCAATCAAAAACAGTAAAAATGTTGTCGCCGTCATGTAGCCCAAACCACCGATTTGAGTCAGTAGGGCAATAATCCCCTGTCCGAACATGGTGTAAAAAGTACCCACATCCACCACCGCCAAACCTGTAACGCATACGGCAGAAGTAGAAATAAATAACGCTGTAATGGGATTGCCCCATGTGCCACTGGTCAGGGCTGTGGGCAACATTAACAATAATGTTCCGGCAAAAATTACTAACAAAAAACCTAGGCAAATGGTGCGCGCTGGTGTCACAACCTTCAATCCTTTAGCAGTCTTAACTTGATCCTTTAACCCTACCGCCTTAGATTGCTAAAGGCAATTCTCTAAAATCAATTTCCCAACCAATTCTGGGCGATCGCCAACCCACAGCCCCCAACTCAAACCTCAAACCACTTGACAAAAAACGATAGGCTCAAGGAGTTGTTCCCTGAGCCTATGTCGTGACAAAACACTATCCAAAACACCAATGGAGATGGAACCACCCCGTTGCGACATCTGGATTGACGGACTATGCCAAAAACCAGTCAAAAACTAGTATGTAAATGTTTTTAGATAAAACTTAGAAACCCATTTGCTTCTTTTCTTGCTCAAGCATGTTCAGCAAGTTGCTGTCATTGTTGGCGCGGGCAGACTCAATGCGGCGTTGCAGAATCGCAGCCAGGTTAGCTTTGTGGTTAGCAACGGCTTCTACTTTCTTTTGGACATCCATGATCGTTACTCCTAAGGTCTGATGACTTTATCTATTCTTCGATAAACAATAACACAATCCTGGGCAGAAAGTAGTTTTTGTTACGGAATAATTTACAAAACCATGATCTGAGAATTATTTTGGCATTATTTGGGGCTTAATCTAACCCATGTTGCTGTACAACATTAAGGCTGCTCTACCTGACTGGCACTGCATTTGCCTGTTTATTAGTGCGTTTTCTTCTATTGATTTTCCGCCCCAAAATGTCATGCCCATAAAAACTAGGACAACCCACCCAGGGTGAGCAAGAACTCATTGCCGTAAGTAAAAATACTTGCCACCACTTACTAGTTAGTCTGTAATACCCTAGACAGATCCAGCCGTGACCTAGCCCACCCTAGACAAATTTAGTATGCCCATCTGTCGATGCAATAACTGCATATATGATATGCGAAAAAGTCAATTACCGCTAGTTTTTGTAGTCTAAGATACGAATTAGTGCCATAACGTTAAGTACTGTAAACCCATCGGTTCGCAACTAACACCTAAGGGTTTGGTTTTGGCAAATTTTCACTGAATTGTCTAATATAAATTCAACGTAAATTCATATTAAATTCACTAGAGTTTGACCTGAACTGAAGCCATAGCTGATGTGCCATAGGGTAAATCTCCACAGCTTTGAGCTTAATGTCCTGAGACTTTGGCAGAGTTGATTCAAGTTTTGACTAGTTTTGACTGAATTTTGTATTTGACTAACATTTTGTAATTTTCTGGCTCAGTTTGCACCAAGGATAATCCACACATGGCAAACAAAATAGAACAACTCAAGGCAGACAAAGACGGTCTTCGGGTGCGCGAAGAAATTCAGCGCTTTGCCGAAATCGGCTGGGAAGCCATTGATGATGATGATTTACAGTACCGCCTCAAATGGTTAGGGATCTTTTTTCGGAAGACCACCCCTGGACGATTCATGATACGGATGCGAATTCCCAATGGAGTTTTGACCAGCGCCCAGATGCGGGTCTTAGCGGACACCGTAGCCCAGTGTGGTGACCACGGTGTAGCCGATATCACCACTCGGCAAAATATTCAGATGCGTGGTATTGCCATTGAGTCAGTGCCAGAGATGTTGGCGCAGTTTCGGGCAGTGGGTTTGACCAGTGTGCAATCGGGCATGGACAATGTGCGGAATATTACTGGTTCTCCAGTGGCGGGCATTGATGCTAATGAACTTTATGACACCAGAGAACTCGCCCAACAGGTCCAGGATTTACTGACTAATAAAGGCGAAGGAAATCCGGAATTTACGAATTTACCCCGCAAATTTAATATTGCCATTGGTGGCTGTCGGGATAATTCCACCCATGCGGAAATTAATGATTTAGCTTTTGTGCCGGCATTTCGGGAAGTCCCCGTCAAATCTGCCCAACCTGCTCCATTGGCACCGTTACCCGCGCAATTTAGGGTAGCAGAGATGTTCCGTAAAAAAGAACCCGCCTGGAAAACTGAAGCTCCCGCTGGTTTCTGGCATGTATGGTATCAGATGCATCCCCCCGCAGCGACACCTACTACAGAAACCGTTGCCGCTGTAGAAACTAAATTCGGTTTTAACGTTTTAGTAGGGGGTTTCTTCTCTTCTAAAAGATGTGAACCAGCGATTCCCTTAAATGTGTGGGTGGCTCCTGAAGAGGTTGTGGCATTTTGTCGCGCTTTGATGGTCGTCTTTCGGGACAATGGTTTACGGGAACAGCGTCAAAAATCTCGTTTGATGTATTTAATTGACGACTGGGGAATTGAGAAATTCCGTGCTGTCGTAGAACAAGAGTTGGGAAGTCCGTTACTGACTGCCGCCCCTAAGGATGAAATTGAATGGGAAAAGCGGGACCATATTGGGATTCACCCCCAAAAGCAAGCAGGATTTAACTATGTTGGGTTACAGATTCCTGTAGGACGGATGTATGCCCACCAAATGTCTGCCTTAGCTGACTTAGCTGATCAGTATGGTAATGGTGAATTGCGCTTGACCGTTGAGCAAAATGTAATCATTCCCTTTGTGCCGGATGATAAATTGGCGAGTTTCCAACAGGAAGCGATCTTAAATGACTTTCCGATTAATCCGACACCTCTAGTACGTGGTTTAGTTTCTTGTACTGGCAGTCAATTTTGTCCAGTGGCAATTATTGAAACTAAGAATCGTTCCTTAGCTTTGATTCGCCAGTTAGATGCTGCCTACCATCTACCCCACACAGTGCGATTGCATTGGAGCGGTTGCCCCAACTCCTGCGGTCAGCCTCAGGTGGGAGATATCGGGTTCATTGGCTGTAAAGCTCGTAAAAACGGCAAAGTCGTTGATGGAGTAGACATTTACATGGGCGGTACAGTGGGTAAAGATGCCAAACTGGGAACCTGTGTTATGGAGAAAATTCCATGCGAAGATCTACCCCAAGTGGTAGGTCAAATCTTGATTGAGAAGTTTGGGGCAACTCCGAAAACCAATGCATCAGGTGAGTCTTCAGAGTCTAATTTAGTCGCGGTTTAGCAACTTAATCTGCTGCACACTGCCTGTCTATTCTTGCTCTTTCCTTGCCACCTCTGAAGTAACACCATAGATTCATGATTCAGTTAGATTCTGCTTTGCATCATCTAATACTAATTGACTGACTCCTTTGGGTTACATGTGAAGCTACCCGCATTTCAAGAATGTGTATTTCTGAGTATATATTTCTGAAAATGCATTTCTGAATATGTTGGTAAGCACTCACAAAAACAGCCATAAAACTATAAGCGTAGACAGTTTTGGGCTACTGATCCTTGGTATTTTGGTATTACCACCATACGCCACCGACATACGCTACCGATTAAATTTACACCTCTAGATTCTCAGCTACCTTTTTTACCCATGAGTAAGTATTCCCGTCGCCAGTTTTTAACCACCGCTAGTTTATCCACCTTGGCTACCCTTGCCATCAACGGTTGTACCAGTGGTGGGGACTCAGCCCAGACTCCTAGCACTGCCCCCGCGAAGAAGGATGATAAAGCCACCCCTGCTTCAGGAGCCGCTGCTGTCACCCCCGAAACAACTAAAGCTAAACTAGGTTTTATTCCCCTCACCGATGCCGCTCCTTTAATCATCGCCAAAGAGAAGGGCATGTTTGACAAATACGGCATGAAGGATGTGGAAATCGTCAAACAGGCATCTTGGGGCACAGTGCGGGATAATTTGGTCCTTGGTTCTGAAGGTGGTGGAATTGATGGCTGTCATATTCTTACCCCCATGCCCTATTTAATTTCCGAAGGTAAGATTACCAACGGGAAGAAAGTGCCGATGTTCATTTTGGCAAGGTTGAACACCAATGGACAAGCGGTTTCTGTCAGTAATGAATTGAAGGATTTAAAAGTTTCTCTCAAGAGCGCTAACCTGAAAGAATCTTTCGATAAGTTGAAATCCGGTGGGAAAGAAATCAAGTGCGCTGTTACCTTCCCTGGTGGTAACCATGACCTCTGGACTCGCTACTGGTTAGCTGCCAATGGCGTTGATCCTGATAAAGATGTTTCTACTATCGTTGTACCACCGCCTCAAATGGTTGCCAACATGAAGGCAGGAAACATGCAGACCTTCTGTGTGGGGGAACCTTGGAACGCTCGTGTTATCTCTGAGAATGCTGGCTATACGGCATTTATCACCGGTGAAATGTGGAAGGATCACCCTGAGAAAGCTTTCACCATGCGAGCCGATTGGGTGGAAAAGAATCCTAAGGCAGCCAAGGCAATTTTGATGGCAATTTTGGAAGCCCAAATGTGGTGTGATAAGCCAGAAAACAAAGAAGAGATGTGTAAAATCATCGGTGCAGATCGTTGGTTGAAGGTTCCCCCTAAAGACATTTTGGGACGGATGCAAGGGGAAATCGACTATGGCGACGGTCGGAAGGAAAACAAGGCTGACATCTCGATGAAGTTCTGGAATGATGCTGCTTCTTATCCCTTCAAGAGCCATGATTTATGGTTTGTCATTGAAGATATGCGCTGGGGCTACTTAGATGCTTCAACCGATGCCAAGAAATTGGTGGACTCAGTGAACCGTGAAGATCTGTGGAAAGAAGCTGCTAAAGCCATTGGTCAGGAAGCTGCGATTCCTAAGAGTCCTTCTCGCGGCGTGGAAACCTTCTTTGATGGGGTGAAATTCGATCCAGAAAATACTGCGGAATATCTGAAGGGATTGAAGTTTAAGAAAGCTTAGCCTCAAGATGATTTCTAGAGAATCAAATAATTGAACCGTAATAATTCCTAAGGGTATATACGGTCTTTCTAAATGATTCCTGATGCTCGATCCCCCCGCATTTCCTTAATTAGGGGGGATTGAACCAGAATTTAGGTAGAGCATTTATAGAGTATTTTCTGCTCCCTCTTCCGCCAATATTTTTGTTAGTTCTATCTAGTTTCTATTATTCCCAGGAGAAAGCAATCATGGCTGCTGGCAGTCTTCCTTCTCGGTTTTCCAGTGATAACATAATTAAGTTTCTGCAAGAACAGGTAAAACAGTTCTTACCGCCCATTGTTGCCCTAGTTTTGCTGTTGGGGCTGTGGCAGATTCTCTCTTCTGGTGATAAGCCACCCCTACCACCACCGACTAAAGTTTGGTCAGAATCCCAAGAATATATTTGGAATCCCTTCTTTGACCGTGACAGTTTTGATGTTAACCAAAAAGAGAAAATAGACAGCCCCGCAAACAAGGCTCTCAAAGATAAGTTGACCATTGACAAGGGTTTAGGGGTCCGCACCAGTGTCAGCTTGAAGCGGGTGGGCATTGGCTACACTGCTTCAGCGGTGGTGGGGATTACTGGCGGTATTATTATTGGTACAAATATGTTTTTGTATCGCGCCTTCGATCCGATTTTTCAGGTATTGCGGACCATTCCACCTCTAGCTTGGTTGCCAATTGCGATGGCTTTGTTTCAGGGGATGAAGGAATCTCTCAAGCCATTAGGTTTAGAAGTTACGGAAATGGCGGCGCTGTTCGTGATCTTTATTACGGCGATTTGGCCAATTTTGATGAATACGGCGGTGGGGGTGCAACAAGTGCCGCAGGATTACCGAAATGTTTCTAGGGTATTGCGTTTAGGGAAGTTAGATTACTTCTTAATGATTCTGTTACCATCAGCGGCTCCCTATATCTTTACGGGTTTGCGGATTGCCGTAGGCTTGTCATGGTTGGCAATTGTGGCGGCAGAAATGCTCACCGGTGGCGTGGGAATTGGTTTCTTTATTTGGGATAGTTACAACAGCAGTAAGTATAGCGAACTGATTTTAGCCTTGCTTTATATCGGAATTGTTGGTTTTATTTTGGATAAACTGGTTTACCTAATCAGTAAGGTAACGGTGCAGTCAGATTCTTAAAGGGTTCTTTTTCTTAAAGGGTTCTTTCGATCATGGCTGTTTCGATTCTATAACCTTCTAGAACTGACCTGACGGATTTAACTGAATTTACCATCTATGCAAGTCATTCAATCGCAACCAATGTCTCAGACTCCCATCACTCAAGTATCCGACGATGATTTAGGTGCTACACCCCTGACTAAGGAACCTCTGTTAACCTTAGAAGGGGTGGGGAAGATTTATCCTACCAAACGCGGTCCATATACAGTATTAGAGAATATTAACGCTAAATTTTATAGCGGTGAATTTGTTTGTGTGATTGGTCACTCTGGCTGTGGTAAATCCACGCTGTTAAATATGGTTGCTGGGTTTACGAAAGCCACCAGCGGTGAGATTTGTTTACGTTCTCAGCCGATCCGCCGTCCTGGACCAGATCGGATGATGGTATTCCAAAACTATTCTCTGTTGCCTTGGATGACTGCCCTGGATAATGTCTATTTAGGAGTAAAACAGGCTTATCCCGAAAAGACTAAGGCAGAGAATATGCAAATTGCCAAAGAACATTTGGAACTAGTGGGTTTGCATGAAGCACTTCACAAAAAGCCGAAACAGTTATCCGGTGGGATGCGCCAGCGGGTTGCCATCGCCCGTGCCTTAGCCATGCGTCCTGAGGTGCTGATTTTGGATGAACCTTTTGGCGCACTCGATCCCATCACACGGGAAGAATTACAGGAAGAATTATTATCAATTTGGCGGGAGAATCGTGTTACGGCGTTAATGATTACCCATGAAATTGACGAAGCGATTTTCTTGGCGGATCGGATTGTGATGATGACTAACGGTCCTGCTGCAACGATTGGCGAAATTGTGGAAGTGCCATTTGACCGCCCTCGGAACCGTAAAGCGATTGCTGAAGATCCCCGCTATTACCAGTTACGGAACTATCTCTTAGACTTTCTCTATCATCGGTTTGCGTTGGACGATACCGCCGAATAAATTTCTCTTGGTGCTGTTTTGTGAAACTATGCTATAGATTTTCTCTATAAATTTTTCCCATAGATCAGAACCTGAAATTAGAACCTGCGTAGTTTTAGTGAATTACCCTCAAATATAATTCTTCCATTTCTTTCCCTAATCCCATGACTTATCCTACCTGTGCTTTACCCCAAGAGCCGAGCTTCCTAGAAATTGATCACGTTGATCGGGTGTTTCCCCTCAAAAATGGTGGTAGTTATTCAGCATTAAAGAATGTTCATTTGGAAATTCATCGGGGCGAATTCGTCACCATTGTGGGACACTCAGGGTGTGGCAAGTCAACACTCCTCAATATTATTGCAGGTTTGGATCGTTCCACCAAAGGAGGGATTGTTTTAGAAGGTAGGGAAGTCAGAGATCCTGGTCCTGACAGAATGCTAGTGTTCCAAAATCACTCTCTGTTGCCTTGGTTAACGGTGCGCCAAAATATCGCCCTCGGTGTGAATCGGGTGTTACGTCATTTACCGAAAACCGAACGCGCTCAGTTAGTCGAAGAAGCTATCGGTTTAGTCAGCTTAAATCATGCTGCCGATAAGTATCCGCGAGAGATTTCTGGGGGGATGAAACAGCGGGTAGGGATTGCGCGGGCATTGGCAATTAAGCCTAAAGTTTTGCTTTTAGATGAACCTTTTGGAGCGCTGGATGCTTTGACCAGAGGGCGTTTACAAGAACAACTAATGCACATTTGTAATCAATATAGCATTTCAGCGGTGATGATTACTCACGATGTGGATGAGGCTTTACTACTCAGTGATCGAGTGGTCATGATGACTAACGGTCCCGATGCGCGAATTGGGCAAATCATGAAAGTGGAATTACCTCGCCCCAGAGAAAGAATGGAAGTGGTGAATAATCCGAATTATTATCGGATGCGGGGGGAAATGGTGGAATTTTTGGACCGCCAGAAGCGCCTCAAAGCCGAGCGAGCCAAGAAAAAATCTATGGCAGTGGTCAGTATTGGCAGTTTAGAAAAAGTGAATCTCAGCCTAGGTTTTATTCCTCTAACTGACTGTGCTCCGTTGGTGGTGGCTCAGGAAAAAGGTTTATTCCAGAAGTATGGTTTAGATGTCACTCTATCTAGAGAAAATTCTTGGAATAGCATTGCGGAAGGCATTAGAGAAGGGCGTTTAGATGCAGCGCAAATGGTGACGGGAATGCCCCTAGCCTTGACTTTGGGCATGGACAATAAGCCACCAATGGCAGTCAAAACTGCTCTAACTCTCAGTCGTAATGGCAATGCAATCACGATCAGTCGTCAACTTTATGAAGCTGGGGTGTCTGATTTAGCAGGGCTGAAAGAGTATTTATGTAATTATCCTCAACAGAATCCTGAGGATCATGATTTACCAGCGATGGCAATGGTACATCGGGCTTCTATGCACAATTTATTATTACGTCATTGGTTAGCTAGTGCCCAAGTGGAACCAGATCGCCAAGTGGAAGTTTTGGTTGTGCCTCCTGCTCAAATGATATCGAATCTGATGGCAGATAATATCATCGGTTATTGTGTGGGTGAACCTTGGAATTATCGTGCTGTCCATGATAATTTGGGCGTAGTCGTTGCCACCGGAAAAGACATTTGGTCAGCCCACCCTGAGAAGGTTTTGGGCGTGCGGCAAGAGTGGGCACAGCAATATCCCCATAGTTATCTGGCTTTAGTGAAGGCTCTTTTAGAAGCTTGTCAGTATTGCGAATCAACGGAAAATCGCGAAGAATTATTAGCAATTCTGAGTCGTCCTGAGTATCTCAATCTCGACCCGATGTATATTCGTACTGGCTTTGCGGGTCCCTATCGGAAAGGAACCGGAGATTCTCTGTTCATGCAAGACTTTTTCCTATTCGCCCAGGATAATGCCCCCCGTCGCCATGAACATCTGTGGGTCTTGACTCAGATGGCACGGTGGGGTTTACTGAAGTTCCCTTCTAACTACACTGAAGTTTTAGATCAAGTGGTTGATTGGGAGACCTATGACGCAGCATTAATGGAATTGGAACTGCCTATGACGATGGACAATCCCGATCAGATTACGTTTGCTGATGGCACAGTGTTTGATTTGGCTGATCCTATCACTGCTTTACAGTCCATGCCCTACAGTCGATTTGAGGCAGCAGTTCCCTTTGAATTAACCAGTAATCTGGAGAAAAAGGCAGTCACCATTTAATCATGAATAGTTTAACCAAAACCCTTTGTCCTTATTGTGGTGTGGGCTGTGGTTTAGAAGCCGTCCCCCTCAACTCTTCCGCTACGGAAGACATGTCAGCGGCAGTGAGTGGCATAAGCTACAAGATCCGAGGGGATCGCCAACATCCTTCTAGTCAAGGGATGGTTTGTGTTAAGGGAGCGACAGCTTACGAAGCAATTAATAAGGATCGGTTGCTCTATCCCATGATGCGTCATAATTTGAGCCAACCGTTCCGTATTGTTTCGTGGGATGAGGTGCTAGATTTCATTGTGGCTAGAATTCAAGAAATTTTGGCTCATCATGGGGCGGATGCCATTTGTATGTATGGTTCGGGGCAGTTCCAAACAGAAGATTATTATGTAGCACAGAAGTTAATCAAAGGTTGTTTAGGAACGAATAACTTTGATGCTAATTCGCGGCTGTGTATGTCTTCAGCGG
This sequence comes from Pseudanabaenaceae cyanobacterium, assembly GCA_044358815.1. Classification (GTDB taxonomy): domain Bacteria; phylum Cyanobacteriota; class Cyanobacteriia; order Pseudanabaenales; family Pseudanabaenaceae; genus JBAXSK01. The sequence goes on from JBIKNH010000083.1 coordinate 10,385, forward strand.
TTTCTGGTTATAACAAAAGTTTTGGAGCGGACGGTCCCCCTTGTTGTTATGAGGATTTAGATCTAACGGATTGCGCGTTTATTATTGGTAGTAATACAGCGGAATGTCATCCGATTATTTTCAATCGATTTCGGAAGCATCACAAAAAGAATCCCCATGTAAAACTAGTGGTGGTAGATCCCCGTCGCACCGAAACCGCTCAGGGAGCAGATTTACACTTGGCGATTAAGTCAGGCACAGATATTGATTTACTCAATGGTATAGCGCATCTCTTATGGCAATGGGGTAAGTGCGATCAGGCATATATTGATCAATATACGGAAGGTTTTGGGGAATTTCTAGCTATTTTATCGGAATATACTCCGGCGAAGGTGGCGGCAAAATGTGGCATTACTGAAGCGGAATTACAACAGGCGGCAACCTATTGGGCAGAGTCAGGGCGGGTTCTGTCCATGTGGTCTATGGGAATTAATCAGTCACGGGAAGGCACGGCTAAGGTGCAGTGCATCATTAATTTACATTTGATGACGGGACAGATTGGGAAGCCCGGAGCGGGACCTTTCTCTTTAACGGGACAGCCTAATGCAATGGGAGGTAGAGAAGCAGGGGGATTAGCTCATTTATTACCTGGTTATCGTTCGGTTTTGAATCCTGATCATCGCCGCGAAGTGGAACAGGCGTGGCATTTACCATCGGGGCGAATTGCGTCACAACCTGGACGGACAGCGTGGGATATTGTGCGAGGTTTAGAATCTGATGAAGTGAAACTAGTATGGATTGCAGCGACTAATCCGGTGGTGAGTTTTCCTGATTTGGAACGGACTAATGCGGCTTTGCGGCGGTCACCGTTAACGATTTATCAAGAGGCTTATCATCCGACGGAAACTACTGCATTTGCCCATGTGTTGCTCCCTGCGAGCCAATGGAGCGAAAAAACAGGCACAATGACTAATTCGGAACGGTGTGTGACTCTATGTCAGGCTTTTCAAAAGGCTGCGGGAGAGTCGCGACCGGATTGGCTGATTTTTGCAGAAGTGGGGCGGCGTTTAGGATTTGTAGAACAGTTTCAGTTTCAGAATCCCGCAGAAGTCTATGCAGAATTTGCCAGTTTGACCGCAGGACGACCCTGTGATGTATCGGGTTTGAGTCATGGTTATTTGGCGCGGGTGGGTCCGACGCAATGGCCACAACCCATAGCAGAATCATTAGGGACTGTCGGAAATAATGGTACTGCCGACGCACTGCCAGAACGAGTAACCAATAAGCGTTTGTATACGGATCATCGGTTTCATACCGCCAGTGGTAAGGCGCAGTTTCGGGCATATCACAGTCAGGGATTGTATGAGCCACCGGATGAGGCTTATCCTTTGGTGCTGACAATTGGGCGGCTTTATGGACATTGGCACACCCAAACACGCACGGGACGGATTGATAAGATTCGGCAAATGTATCCTGAGCCATTATTGGAAGTTCATCCTAAGGATGCGGCAAAGTTTGGGATTGAAGTGGGGGATTGGGTTTGGGTGAAATCCCGTCGTGGAGCGGCACGTTTCGCGGTATTAGTTACGGAGGCGATTAGTCCTGGGGTGGTGTTTGTGCCAATGCATTGGGGTGCTCTATGGGCAGAAAATGCTGAGGCTAATAGTCTGACCCATGAAGGGGCTGATCCTGATTCCAAGCAACCAGAGTTAAAAGCCTGTGCAGTTAATTTAGTGGTGGATTTCGCACGGCGTGGTGGTTTAGGGTGATGTGGCGAACTACAACACTGGTTTAAATACGCTGTAATCCAAGCATAACTATAGAAAATTTCCTGGGTTCAACGAGGGCTAAAAGTAACGTGAAAGCCTAAACTGAAATCTAGTAGTGCTGCTTGAGGATAGGAATTAACCTGTGTTGGAAGCCTGTGTACTTATTACGATACTTTCTGGTTTTTTAGGGATTCTCCTTAAAAAGAACTTTTTTATGAAAATTATTTCAATGGACGTGATGAGTTCGGGTGTCATTGCCTATTTCATCGTAGTTGCATCAAGGGGTGGTGTATTTACGCCAATCCTGGGTGATACGCTCCGAGATAATTACGCTGATCCAGTACCACAGGCAGTCATTTTGACCGCAATCGTGATTGGCTTTTCGATTCAAGCTTTGATGCTAGTTGGTGTCATCAAGTTATCGCGGAATAATCCCACATTGGAGGTTAACGAGATCGAGAAGGGTGATCTATCGTGACTGTTCTAACTTTAATTTGGATTGCTTTCCCATTTTTGGTGGGCTTTACTATCTATATTTTACCCAAGAGTGATCGCTACTTAGGGTTGGTTACCGCTTTAGCATCAGGACTATATACGATTCCTCTATTTCTGAAATCTGAAGCTGTCAATTTACGTTTACTCGATCACTTTGGGGTGAGTCTGCTTGTTGATCCTTTGACGGGATTTTTTATCTTAACCAATGCCCTCGTAACGGCTGCCGTCGTTATCTATTGCTGGCGTAGCGATCGCACTGCCTTTTTTTACGCTCAGATTGTGATTTTGCATGGTAGTGTCAATGCTGCTTTTGCCTGTTCTGACTTCATCAGCTTATATGTGGCGCTTGAAGTGATTAGCATTGCTACTTTTCTATTGATAGCCTATCCCCGTAGTGATCGCTCTATTTGGATCGGGTTGCGCTATCTATTTACCAGCAATGTCGCCATGTTGTTTTATCTAATTGGGGCGGTTCTGGTATATAAAGCTCATCATTCCTTTGATTTTGGTGGACTGCGAGACTCACCACCAGAGGCAATCGCGCTGATCTTTTTGGGACTACTAGCTAAAGGTGGCATCTTTGTATCAGGGCTATGGCTACCCCTAACCCATGCTGAATCAGAATCCCCAGTTTCGGCGATGATGTCGGGGGTGGTGGTCAAAGCTGGGGTTTTACCATTAGTGCGCTGTGCCTTACTGTTAGAAGAAATTGCGCTGATAGTGCGGATATTTGGGGTGACGACGGCTTTGCTGGGGGTAGCTTTTGCAGTATTTGAGAAAGATACCAAGCGGATGTTAGCCTTTCACACCATTTCCCAATTAGGCTTTATTTTGGCAGCCCCAGAGGTGGGGGGATTCTATGCCCTCACCCACGGTTTAGTTAAATCCTCTTTGTTTTTGATTGTGGGGAATTTGCCTAGCCGTAGTCTCAAGGAATTGAAACATCAACCGATTACCAATCAACTTTGGGGGACGTTGGTAATTGCCAGTTTCTCCATTTCTGGATTCCCTTTATTGTCTGGGTTTGGGGCAAAAGTATTAACTATGAAAAACCTCTTACCTTGGCAAGGGATTGGCATGAATATTGCTGCTCTCGGTACGAGTATTTCCTTTGCAAAGTTCATCTTCTTACCCCATGGCAATTTGCTGGAAAAGCAACGAGAGGAGCATAATTCCCTAAGTCCACAAGGTAGCAAAGTCCAGTTGAAGACAGAGTTTTGGGTAGCGATGGCAATTCTCTTGGGCGGATTAGTTGTGGCAAACGTTGTGTACTATGAAGCCTATTCTTTGGAAAATATCAGTAAACCCTTAATTACAATAGGAATTGGCTGGGTGGCTTATTTCTTGATTTTTCGCCATACTTCGATCAAATTACCTGTTGCCTTTGAAGACTTTGAGAACTTGATCGGCTGCATGGTACTGATGTTAATTGTATTGTTCTGGATGGCAATCTCATGATTGGACAATTTATCCTCCGCATCGTGATTTGGTTCCTGCTAACCGCCAACTTCAGTATTACCAATGTAATTATTGGCGTGATCATTTGTTTGCTAATGCCCCGATATCGTACTGCACCCTTCGGACTGGGGGATCTATTGCAGAGTCTGCAAAGAATCCTTGTGGCTATTCCCCAAGCCTATCTGGAGGCGATCGAGATGATCAGGAAACCCCATATTTACGAGGAGATCGTAATGGAAAAAGCCGAAAAGCGGCGATCAGCAGCATTGCTATTTTTGGATATTTTCTTGATTACATTTACCCCCAAAACCATTGTGTTAAAACATCAAGAAGATGATTGGTATGCCATTCATCGTATCGGAGAACCTACAGGTAATCAGTCAGATCAAGGAGCGAACCATGAATATTGATTTCTCCCCTAGTTCTGTTTTGAATTTGGCAGTGGCGGCAATGGTAATCTCTCTGCTCATTCCGCTATATCAAGCATGGAAATTCAGTCATGATATTTGGGAAATTATGCTTGCTTTCTCCAGTATGGCGGCTAAATCCTCAGTCATGATTTTAGTGATCGCCGTATTGCGCGATGACTGGATGCTGGGAATAGTTGGCGTAATTATTTTGAGTGTGGGTAATGCTGGCTTGATGCTCTTGGCTCACATTATTAGACGCATTGGCGAATTGTAGATTCTAATCATAAATTAACTAATTATGAATTAGATTAAAAATTCTGAATGGAACCTATCGAGTATGACTAATTTAGTAAACTTCATCAGTTATTTTTGTATTTTCGGCGGTCTATGCTTTTGGTTTTGGGGAACCTCTGCCCTAGTAGCAAAGCGATCCGTTCTGTTCAAGCTTCATAGCCTTTCTGTTTCGGATACCCTTGGCTCGATTGCAATTATATTTGGTTTGGTTTTGCTCCGCTCCAAAGAATTACCATTGTTGATTTTGGCAATCATTTCCCTAGCCCTATGGAACACAATGCTCGGTTATGTTTTGGCTTACTGCTCTAGCAATATGACGAAACGCAAATAACGAAAACTAAAATAGCTGCAAGTTGATCGCTGTAAGTTTGGAGAATTCCATGATTGGTAATTACGATGGTTATGTCTATGGGATTGCAGTGTTATTACCGATAGCTGCGTCAATGTTAATACTGCAAACCAATCCCTATAATGCTTTAGTGATGCGTGGTATCCTCGGCGCAGTATCGGCATTATTATATACAATTTTGGGCGCACCGGATGTGGCTTTAACGGAAGCTCTGGTGGGGGCTTTCTTAGCGACAATGCTCTATGCCGTGGCAGTGAGATCATCTCTAGTATTGCGGTTAGGGGTGGTTGAGAGTTTTGCGATTGCCTACGATTTAGAACAAGAACTATCAAAGATTTATCTACCTCATCCCCAGCCAACTGAGGGATTAGAATCAGAATTAGTGGCTAAAGATCCTGATGGATTACGTTTTAAGGAGACCATTAATGCTCTGAAAAACGCCTTTAGTAAGCACTATATGCGAGTGGAGCTAGTTCCTTTTGTCAATATATCAGAGTTAGAACAGGCTTTAATTGACAAAGATGTTCATGCTATTTTGGACAATTCCCAATTGCAAAATCCTGTAGTTATAGAATCTGAAAGTAACCCTGAAAATCAGAATTGTCAAATCAAAATTCGGCTCCAGCGACTTTATGAAATCATGCAAAATGATCCAATTTTGTCTAATCCTGAATTAGCCCATGTGGAATTGATTTATCAAAAGTAAAAAGTAATTAGCAACTATGACAGATTTCACCTTGCTACAGGTGTAATGGAACCTCTCATCAAATCACAAAATTCAGCTTTGACAATCTTGTAATCAAATTGATAATAAACTATGAAATGGATTAAATGGATTTATATTTTTGCCAGTGTAGCCTTTGTTGTGAAGATGCTATACGTTCCCAATCCTATCGCCCAATTGCCTTTTTCAATTGTCAAAGCAATCGCTGAAGATAGTGGCGTGAGTAATGTGGTATCTGGCATCATTTTTCGCAATCGCTTATATGACACAATTTTTGAGGTGATTGTCTTCACGATTGCGATCATGGGTGCAAATTTTCTACTTGCCAATGAGAAGCCTTTCACAAAAATCTATCAATTTTCCGATCAAAGTTCTATTGTTCTGGCTCAGCTAGGGGCAACTGTTGCCGCTTTGGTAGGAATTGAATTAGCTATTCGGGGGCATCTGAGTCCGGGTGGTGGTTTTGCGGCAGGTGTGGCAGGTGGTACAGCGATCGGCTTAATTGCGATTACTTCCCCCCCCGAACGATTGCAAAATCTCTATAAACGTTGGCACGCTGCCACTTGGGAAAAAGTATCGGTGTTAATCTTTATTGTCTTGTCTGTGATAACCCTTGCCGGTTTAGAGCTTCCCTATGGACAAATGGGCGATCTATTTAGCGGTGGGATTATTCCAATTTTGAATATTTTAGTAGCGATTAAAGTTGCTTTAGGTTCTTGGGCAGTGGTTTTGGTCTTTATTCGGTATCGGGGTTTATTATAGGGCAAGAGTATTGACATTCCCCGCGAGTAAAAGCGACGGGGATTCCTGAGCTAATTACAGCCCTTTCTGCTTGCACATACTTAGGTCTTACACGATTATGTCCCATCCGAGCTTACTAGAATATTCCTTGTCATCTAGCTACCCTCTTAGTGGATGGTAACATCTTTCCTAGTCGAGCCAAATTTGTCGGGCTTATGCTGGCGGTGTTTCAACCTGTAACTCATCTCCTATTGTAATATAAAGCCGTGCTGGTGGTCACTGAGCCTGTCGAAGTGAAGCACAGG
>JBIKNH010000084.1:0-16768 GCA_044358815.1 Pseudanabaenaceae cyanobacterium
TCAGATGGATCTGTTGCGTCATTGGCATCATTGCTAGTCTCACTACTACTAGTATTACTCGCATTAGTCGCAGTGCCGTCCGCTGCTGCCACCAGGACAATTTCCAGCGGGTAGCCTAAAATTTCGGCAACGGCATCCTTAATGTTTTGGAAATAGTACTTATGAATCCAATTTCGCGCAAAAGTATGGGGTGTCCGAATGGTCAAGCAGTCTGGGGTCAGACTTTCAGCCGTGACAGTTTTAATCCATCCCTCAAAGGTTGGACGGCTAAGCTGGTTTTCGAGAAGCTCTAGCACTTGATTCCAAAGGGTTTCGAGAGAGATGTCTACGGGCATAGGGCGATCAATGGCGCAAAATGTCGGGAAAGATCATATTAGCGTGTTGCGGGTGCTAGGGGAGATCCCTTTGACAATCATTAATTTTTGAACCAACTTCCGTTACGATCCATTTATTTTTCAGTTTCTTGTGATTTGTTGGTAGTAGTCTGTTATCAAACCACAGACATCAAATGCAAATATCAAAATATTTACTGGATGTTTTTGGTTAGATATTTGCTAGATATTTCCTGGGTAGTACAACAGTTATGCTTAGCCGAGATCCTGCTTCAGACCCACAACCAACCAAACCCGTCTCTGTCGCCATCACTATGGGAGACCCCGCAGGCATTGGTCCTGAGATTATTCTCAAAGCCCTTGCTGATCCGCTCATTGAAGGTCTACCAGCCCGCTATACAGTGGTGGGGAATCGTCAGCTATTAACCGCAACCTATCGCCATCTGCACAGCCAGGTCACCACACCTATGGCAGCACCAGATTTAATCCGTTTATTGGACGTAACCCAGGGCATGGAAGAGGATGTAATCCTAGGACAGCTTAATCAGGCAGGGGGAGCGACGAGTTTTGCTTATTTGTCCACAGCCATTGATCATGCTGTGGGTAAGGCTGTTGGTGACGCTATGGCGGGGATGCCATCAACGATAGCGCCAGAGGTTGCGTTAATGGACCATGATGGAAAAGACATATTTCCCTTTGATGCAATTGTCACTGCCCCCATTGCTAAGGCAGCTTGGCAACAGGCAGGGCATCATTACCCAGGACAAACAGAGCTATTAGCCGAACGTAGCCACCAAGATGATTTTGGCATGTTATTTGTGGCTCGTTCTCCCCATAGTAATTGGGTGCTGCGGACTCTATTGGCAACGGTGCATATTCCCTTAGCTGCTGTTGCCACCACATTAACTGCCGATTTAGTGCGGCAGAAACTCAATCTTTTAGTCAGATCCTTAAAAACTGATTTTGGCATTGAGAACCCTCGGATTGCCATTGCGGGAATTAATCCCCACAGCGGCGAACAGGGACAACTAGGACACGAAGAACAAGCCTGGCTTAATGCCCTGATCACCAGTTACAGCGCGGCACATCCTGAGGTAACCCTTACACCACCAATCCCGCCAGATACCATGTGGCTCAAGCCCGCCCAAGCCTGGCACTATGCCCAGTTTGCTAGTCATGGTTACGATGCTTATTTGGCGATGTACCATGATCAAGGTTTGATTCCGGTGAAACTTCTCGCCTTTGCCGAAGCCGTAAATACCACCATTGGTTTACCCTTTGTGAGAACCTCCCCCGATCATGGCACTGCTTTTGATATTGCGGGGCGTGGCATTGCCGATCACAATAGTATGGTGGCAGCAATTCGTTTAGCAGTGGAGTTGAGTCAGCAGCGACGGTATGGGCGCTCCTAAAACCTAAAACACTTGAATCCACTCATAAACCGTGTACTCTGTCCAGATTTGATGTTGCCAGTAGGGATCGGCTTCGATCATGGCGCGTACTGAAGCTTCATCAGGGGCAGCAAAAACCGCAAAAATTTTCGTTACATCTTGGGTGGGACCAACGGTAATTAGTTTGCCCTGGTCATATAGAGCTTTCAAATTATCCAAATGGGCTTGGCGATAGGGGGCACGTTTTTCTAGAACATCGGCGCAATAACTGCCCCACATCACGAATTTTTTCAAGTTAGAGTCTGCCATAGAATCGATGAGTATAGGTGATGAGTATCCAATCAACTGTTTGATCAGGTTTGATTAGCCTTGTTTACTATATCAATCTTGTACAGATTCTCTGACATTCTCTCTAAAAACAATAAATCTAGAACGCACCAAAACCAGATAGAACCTTAGGCACTGTCAGTAGAAGAATCTGTAAATCTTTCCATAAAGACCAACCGCTCAAGTACTGCAAATCATATTGGGTTACCGCATTGAGATCCAACAAAGTGGAACGCTTACTCACTTGCCAAGCTCCTGTCAGTCCGGGTAAGGCATTCAGACGATGTTTACCTTTATCTTCAATGCGTAGCGCGTCATACAATGCCCAAGGGCGCGGACCCACCAAACTCATTTCACCCCGTAAGACATTCAGTAACTGCGGTAGTTCGTCAATGCTGTATTTACGCAAAAATTTACCAATCACCGTAACACGGGGGTCTTTTTGGCATTTATGTAGGCCGCTTTGTCCCGCCATGACTTGATGATGGAGCGCCTCGGCTTCAGTGATCATGGTACGGAATTTAAAAATCTTAAATAGCTGCCCTTGCTTGCCAACTCGCCATTGAGAAAACAAAACTGGTCCTTTAGAAGTGAGCTTAACCAAACCAGCGGTAACCAGTAATAAGGGACTTAAAATAATCATAATTACTAGGGCTGCCAACCAGTCACCCCAACGTTTTAACTGCCATTGCAGCGGATAATGATAGTGTGGCAATTCATCAGTAATCGGTAACAATAAGCGCAGGGGTTGCTCGATGGCAGTGCTGACCGTCGCCCATTGAGCCAATTGGGATTCACTTAAACTAGAATCAATATAGATACCCTTCAAATCCAGATTAGCTAACCAATTCAATAGATAAGCATCATCTGATTTTTGCAAGAACCGCAAAGATTCCGCTAAACAAAAACCAGCTAAAATTGGCTTTAGAGAGAGGTTATTCGTCAGGTGATATACGCCACGCGCTCCAGAATGCTCCCCATTAGCACCTCTATTATTTTGGTTTAACCAGTGGTGGGCGGCGTGGGTGGCTCCTTCCGGAAAAATATAAAGATAGTTGTTATACAGGAATAATTCTACGCTATCTAAAATAGTTGCGTTCAGTGATGAACGCGCAAAACCAATTGATTCATGATTCTGAACTTGACCATAACTAGGCTGACCAGCTAAGTTCCGCTCTGTTGGTTTATGGAAGAGATTGCGGGCTAATTCACGGCGACTAGCGGCTATCAAACTGAAGCTAAAAATATGCATCATCGCGGCTACCTCGCATTACTTGAATCGATTAACCAATACGTGACCAAATGTCTTGACGCTGTAATAATGATTAGCTTATGCATTCTTATGCATTGCTGACTATGACTACCCCCCATAATTAGGAGCTATTCCTAAATCCCATCAGATCCACTGAGATCTATGACAAACTATCTCTATCAAGGGAAATGCTAATGGAAATGTGATGGAATAGTCTGATTAATTACTGAGCTAGCCTCCCTAAGTCAAACTTCTCAAACAACTTCCCCAGAGCAGTTTCTGGAAAAAGACTCTTAAAGAAGAGATTAGGGAACGAAAACAAAAACTTATGGAAAGATGTAAAAATTTAAATTAGGAGCCTCAGCTAATGTAGGAGAAAAGCAGAGGCTCCTAGAATCGAGTATTCGGACGACAGCATGAACCATTACTGGGGCAAGCAACCAGTTCACTGTCAAGTCCTCTCTCGGAAAACCTTACCGCTGTCAATCTCTAATACTTTTAGGAGTGAATATTAGGAGTGGCTAACGTTTTTTGCATAGTGCTATCATGGCTCACCATTTTTCCTATGGCAAGGGCAGGCGGTTACTAAAAGTCATCTAAAAAGTTATCCAAAAGTTATCTAAAAGTTATATGTCGCGCCAAGTTCCGTTGCCAATAGATCCCGATATAGGGGTGAAATTGTTGACCACACTATGATTTACCCTGATTCACTATGATTTATCCACGATGATTTGCCCCCCCGTTTAGGTCAAGTTATCACCTCAAGCCGTCACCTCAAGCCATCACTTTGAGTTATCGGGTTTTAACGGGGGTGTAACTCGATGGAGTTGAGTCGGATTTTAATGTCAAAGTCACCGAAGAAATCCTGTCCCAACAAACCAATATCAGCGGTGTTAGAAATGGCTACCATCAGCATTCTGGGGCGGGTATTTCCAGCATAAACTGACTTGACTGGAGCTACAAAAAACGGTGATTTACGTCCATCGGCTAAGGTAGCATAACCACCACCTTGGACACGCAAACCTAAATTAGTGGCGGTACTAGCAGTGATCATTGTGCCACTGGCTCCGGTGTCAAACATCATTTCGATCCGCTGCTTTTCATTGAACGTCACTTCAACGATGGGAATTCCCCTAGAACGGCGCTTAATCGGAATCACATAAAACTTACCCGTAGGTACTGGGTTATAAACGTAAGGATTCTCATCTTCTTTCCTTGGGGCGACGGAGGGCACGATGGGAGCGCTGACAGGGGTTTGTAAAGGTTTGACACCACAGAGTTTACCTAGATCAATCCGGCGACCGCGTTTGTCAGTGAGATAACATCCGGAACGCTCTTGGGCGGCAGCACTGGGCACTGATAGGGGCAACGTAAAGCCCAATGCAAAACTGAGTCCGCTAACTGTACCTAAACATAAACCTAGGCTGAGACGACGTAGAGAAGGTACTACCATTGATAACTCCTGAGGTTGCGGAAAAGGGAAGTCTAGATTCCTGGGATCATAGCCACACTCAATAATGATCCTAACCAAAAATCAACCCCAAATTTAACCCAAAATAATCTGAAATAATCTGAAATTGTGATCCCTTTAGATTTGCTAGGGACAGATCAAAAGTTTTCCAGCCCTTCAAGTCTTGGTTAATTTAAGCCTTGTTGAATAAGCTTAAATTTCAAGGTTACACGTCGGGTCTGTCTACCAAATCTAATTCAGTTACTAGTTCAGTTACTGGGTGTGGTGAACGTGCATTTCCTTGGTACAACTTTAGCTACGAATCGCTGCAACACTTAGCTGCAACACCTCATAGCTGTTAATAGCCGTCACACCATACCTAGTTTAAACCAATGTCTAAAGCGCTTCATGGGGCAAATATCGCAATTGTGCATGAATGGCTCACCAGTTATGCCGGATCAGAGCGGGTTTTAGAACAAATGCTGGCACTTTTCCCCCAAGCGGATCTGTTTGCTGTGGCTGATTTCTTGCCCCAAAACCAGCGGCATTTTCTCCAAAATAAGCCCGTTACAACTACGTTTATTCAGCATTTGCCCCAAGCCCGCCAAAGATTCCGCCAATATTTGCCCCTGATGCCCCTTGCCATTGAGCAGTTAGATTTGTCAGGGTATGACATTGTTTTGTCCAGTTGTCATGCTGTGGCTAAAGGAGTTTTAACCGGACCGGATCAGTTGCACATTGCCTATATTCATTCACCGATTCGGTATGCCTGGGATCTGCAACATCAATATTTACAACAGTCTGGCTTGACCACGGGGGTGAAAAGTTGGTTAGCCCGTTATTTATTGCATCAACTGCGACTCTGGGACACTCGCACCGCCAATGGGGTTGATTGTTTCGTGGCTAATTCCCGTTTTATTGGGCGCAGGATTCAAAAGGTGTACCGCCGTCCTTCTGAAGTAATTTATCCGCCAGTGGATCTGGATACCTACAGTCTTCATTCAGTAAAAAGTGATTTTTATGTCACGGCTTCCCGACTTGTGCCCTATAAGCGAGTGGATTTGATTGTGGAAGCTTTTGCGGCAATGCCCCACCGTCAGTTAGTGGTGATCGGCACTGGGGAACAAATGAAACTGATTCAAGCCAAAGCTACCCCAAATATTAAGATTTTGGGATTTCAGCCGCCAGAGGTTTTACAGGAATATCTCAAACGGGCTAAGGCATTTGTTTTTGCCGCTGAGGAAGATTTCGGTATTACCCCCGTCGAAGCCCAAGCCTGTGGTACGCCAGTGATTGCCTTCGGTCGTGGGGGGGTCTGCGAAACAGTATGTCCCTTACCCCATGATGCACCCACCGGCGTATTTTTTGCCGCTCAGGAAGTTGCTGCTGTGATCGCTGCTGTGACAGAATTTGAAGCAAATCAAGATTTATTCACCCCAGAAGCCTGTCGTAATAATGCTTTCCGTTTTAGTGTGTCCCGCTTTAGGCAAGAATTTGGCGATTATGTGGCGGATCAATGGCAAACATGGCAGCGAGCCATTGATCCCCGTTGATTTATAGTTAATTGATAACTAATCGACAGAGCACTCACAGGGATAACTAGGATTAATTCCTATCCTTGGGGATTTGGTTATAAGGGCAATGTTTTGTATGCTGTAGGTTAATTAAATCTAGCGTTTATTTTTTAGTATTCCCGTAGCATGATTGATCAAATGACCGGCATCATCGGTAGCTCGTTGCGTCCTGAAATTATTCCGATCTTGGTCGTCTTGATTTTATTAGAAGCGATCCTGTCTGCCGATAATGCCATTGCTTTAGCCGCCATCGTGCGTAGTTTACCCGATCCAAAACAAGAGGAATGGGCGTTACGTTATGGCTTAGTCGGTGCTTTCGTGCTACGGATGGTGCTAATTTTTACTGCTACGTGGGTAATTCGTTATTGGCAATTTGAGTTAGCTGGGGCGCTTTATCTGCTGTGGCTTTCAGGCAAATTTTTCTGGGCAAATAACCAAGACGGTCATGATACCCAGCACCCTGTGCGGATGGCGAGCAAAATGTGGCAGGTGGTGCTGTTGGTTTCCCTCACAGATTTAGCTTTTTCTTTGGATAGTGTGACCGCAGCAGTGGCAGTAGCCCAAGAGACTTGGTTAGTGGTGCTCGGTGGCATTGCTGGCATTATCGCTCTGCGGTTTTTAGCAGAATTATTCATCAAGTGGCTGGCGGAATTTACCCGCTTAGAAGCTGCTGGCTATGTAATCGTTTTGCTGGTGGGACTGCGCCTCTTACTCAAGGTGGTTGCTGATGATTTAGTGCCGCCGGAGTGGGTGATGCTGGTAATTATCGGTTTGACGTTTGGCTGGGGTTTTTCCAAACGAGAACCAGAACTGGAAGCTTAACTGGATGCTTAAATCCCACAAATTGTAAGTAATTCAAATAAAAAATACGGCTTCGACTTCGCTCAGCTAACATACACCGAGGACTGAGTGAAGTCGAAGCTATATATTTTTTTGGGCTGTGGTTACCATTCTCAAGTGCCACCCTCAATTAGCATCATGCGCTACACATCGCATGATCACCATGAGGCTATAAAATGTACTGCGAGTCATCAAGAAATACACCCAAGAAATCTAATAATTTATGCCCCGCCGTAACGACATCCACAAGATTTTGCTGATTGGGGCTGGGCCCATTGTTATTGGGCAAGCCTGCGAGTTTGACTATTCTGGTACACAAGCCTGTAAAGTGCTCCGTGACGAGGGCTATGAAGTGGTACTGGTTAACTCTAACCCTGCCACGATTATGACCGATCCAGCAATGGCAGACCGCACCTACATTGAGCCAATCACGCCAGAGGTGGTGGCACAAATTATCGAAAAAGAACGTCCTGATGCCCTGTTGCCAACCATGGGCGGACAAACCGCACTGAATACCGCTGTGGCTCTGGCGAAAAGTGGTGTACTAGAAAAATTTGGCGTGGAGTTAATTGGCGCGAAGTTAGAAGCCATCGAGAAAGCCGAAGACCGGAAGCTTTTCAAAGAGGCAATGGAAAAGATTGGCGTAAACTGCTGTCCATCGGGTTTAGCCACCACCCTCGAAGAAGCGCGGCAAATTGCTCAACAAATTGGTTCCTATCCGCTGATTATTCGTCCGGCATTCACGATGGGGGGCACGGGCGGTGGTATTGCCTACAATCAAGAAGAGTTTGAAGAAATTTCCATTTCCGGTCTAGAAGCCAGTCCCGTATCACAAATTCTGATTGAGCAGTCGCTGATCGGCTGGAAAGAATACGAATTGGAAGTGATGCGCGATCTCGCCGACAATGTGGTGATCATTTGTAGCATCGAAAATATTGATCCGATGGGGGTTCACACTGGCGACTCGATCACCGTTGCCCCTGCCCAAACCCTTACTGACAAAGAATATCAGCGGTTACGGGATCAATCGATTAAAATCATTCGCGAAATCGGGGTTGAAACTGGCGGTTCTAATATTCAATTTGCGATTAATCCCGAAAATGGCGACGTAATCGTCATTGAAATGAATCCTCGCGTATCCCGCAGTTCGGCTTTGGCTTCTAAGGCAACGGGTTTCCCCATTGCGAAATTTGCCGCTAAGTTGGCGGTGGGCTACACCCTCGATGAAATTCCCAATGACATCACCAAGAAAACTCCGGCAAGTTTCGAGCCAACCATTGACTATGTGGTGACGAAAATTCCTCGGTTTGCTTTCGAGAAGTTCCCAGGTTCAGAGCCGACTTTAACCACCCAAATGAAGTCCGTCGGTGAAGCAATGGCAATTGGGCGCACGTTCCAAGAGTCATTCCAGAAAGCTTTACGTTCCCTAGAAACTGGAAGGTTTGGTTTCGGGGCAGACCGTGACGAAACTTTACCACCATTGGATCAGATTAAATACAGTTTGCGCACTCCCAATCCAGATCGAATTTTTTCAGTGCGTCATGGTTTTCTGTCTGGGTTCTCGGTCGAAGGTTTGCACGAACTAACCCATATTGATCCCTGGTTTTTACAGAAGTTCCGCGAGTTGGTGGATGTGGAAATTGCCCTGAAAGGTAAAGTTCTCAGCACCATTGGCAAAGAAGAATTACTCGAAATCAAGCGCTTTGGCTTCAGCGATCGCCAGATTGCCTATCTGACCAACACCAATGAAGACGTAGTAAGAGCTTATCGTAAAGACTTGGGAGTTGTTCCGGCTTACAAAACCGTTGATACCTGCGCTGCTGAATTTGAAGCTTTCACGCCCTATCACTATTCCACCTACGAAGATGAATCAGAGATTCTGCCTTCCACAAAACGGAAAGTGATGATTCTTGGTGGTGGTCCTAACCGCATTGGACAAGGGATTGAATTTGACTATTGTTGTTGTCATGCCAGCTTTAGCTTACGGGATGCGGGTTTTGAAACCATCATGGTTAACTCCAACCCCGAAACGGTTTCCACTGACTATGACACTAGCGACCGCCTCTATTTTGAACCCCTCACCCGCGAAGATGTGCTAAACATTATCGAAGCGGAAAAACCAGAAGGAATTATCATTCAGTTTGGGGGGCAAACTCCCTTAAAACTGTCTGTGCCTCTATTGAAGTATATCCAAACCTATTTGCCAGAGGTCAAGATTTGGGGTACTTCACCGGATTCCATCGATATTGCTGAAGATCGGGAACGGTTTGAAGCAGTGTGTCAGGAACTGGGGATTACCCAACCTCAAAACGGCTTAGCACGTTCTAAGGAAGAAGCTTTGGCAATTTCGGAACGGGTGGGCTATCCGGTGGTGGTGCGTCCTAGCTATGTTTTGGGCGGTCGCGGGATGGAAGTAGTCTATTCCGATGCCGAACTCCAAGACTATATGGAACGGGCGATTTTAATTGAACCGGATCACCCTGTTTTAATCGATCAGTTCCTGGAGGGCGCGATTGAAGTTGATGTGGATGCCATTGCTGATGCTACGGGTAATGTGACCATCGGCGGCATTATGGAACACATCGAAGAAGCCGGGATTCACTCAGGGGATTCTGCCTGTGCTATTCCCACATTCTCATTACCGCCGACCATTTTGGCACAGATTCGCGAATGGACGATTAAACTTGCCAAGGCGCTGAAGGTCATCGGTTTGATGAATATTCAGTATGCAGTGCAACTCAATCCCAACAATCCCAAACAAGGTAAGACTTTTATTCTAGAAGCTAATCCCCGTGCTTCTCGCACCGTGCCCTATGTCAGTAAGGCGATCAATGTGCCGCTGGTCAAATATGCTTCATTAATCATGTCTGGGAAAACTCTGGTGGAATTGAATTTCACTGAAGAAGTGATTCCCCCCCACATTGCGATTAAAGAAGCGGTGTTACCTTTCGCTAAATTCGCCGGTACAGATACGATTCTCGGTCCGGAAATGCGTTCCACTGGTGAGGTGATGGGCATTGATACGGACTTTGGGCGGGCGTTTGCGAAGGCACAACTGGCAGCAGGCACGATTTTACCCCTGAAGGGAACGGTTTTCCTTTCGGTCAATGATCGGGATAAAACCGCAGCGGCAGCAGTGGCAGAAGGCTTTATCGAGTTGGGCTTCAAGGTCTTAGCTACTGAAGGAACCCATCGGATTTTGCGCCGCAGTAACATCGATAGTAAGCAAGTGCTGAAGCTCCACGAGGGCAGACCCAATGTGGGAGATGCGATGAAAAATGGTCAAATTCAGTTGATTATCAATACCCCCAGTGGTGAAGAGGCGAAGACCGACGGTAAGATGATTCGTCGCACGGCATTGGCTTATAAAATTCCGGTGATTACTACGATTGCTGGGGCAAAGGCTGCCATTGCGGCGATTCGTTCCGTGCAGACGGGCGGCATTTCCGTGAAGCCAATTCAGGAATATGGTGCTGCGGTAGTGAGTTAATCGGCTCATCAATAATAATCGGTAACTAATAACAAAGAGGTGTGCCGCTACTATGACACACCTCTTTTGCTGTTTAATGTTCAATGATGTTCAATAGAATCTAATAGAGTTCACTTCTATATTATGCTCTGTAATTCGATAGATTCCATTACAGATCAAGCACTTTTAAAGAAGTATAATTCTTAAATTAATTACTTATGGAACCACCAAAACTGCACAGGGAGACAGATTCACCACGGTCTGACTAACGCTACCATCAGGATGATCATGGGCTACCACCATTCCCTGGGAACCCATAATAATTAAATCAATTGATAACTCGTCAGCGGTATCACAAATTGTAAAAGCTGGTTTTCCCACTACAATCCTCTCTGTAGTCGGAATATCAGCGGCTTTAAATTCCTGTGCCACTTCTGCTAAGAGTCGTTCTGTTTCCGATGCCGTAACCGCCGCTTCATCCGCTACAACGGATAAAATCCACACTTGAGCAGAGAACGTCTTAGCGAGGCTAACCGCTGCATCAGTTGCTTGCCTTGCTTCACGGCTATTGTTTACGGGAAATAAAATGCGTTTAAACATATTCTTACCTATGGGTTTGCCTATGATGCTTAGCTCAAATTAATCAGTGATTCGTTGATCCAAATTACCCGCTCCCAATTCCCTTGACTATCTATTTTGACTAGGGATTTTGTCTAGATGGGATGTTGCCTAGATGATTGAAAGTGATTTTAAGGTGTCAATTTCGGGATTTGTCATGGGATTGATGGGGCTTGGGACTCAAGTAATTATCACGAACTTGATTATGATCATATCACTGTCAAAATAGGATGGAATCGTAACTGTAGGGAATCTTCATTATTTAACGGGGCAACAGGAGGTAAGGATGCACTAAAGGATGCACTATTGGATCAAAAGCTTAAAAAAAGCTAAAAGTTATTAAATATCACTGTTTTGGGTTTTAGGTTTTAATTTAGGCTTTAATTGGGATAAAGTAGTGAGGATCAGGTACTTATGACACGGGATTTATGACAGGGTACTTGCAAGAAGATATTTATGGCACTGGGTAATTGAAAATAAGGTTAAGGAGTAGATCTAAAAACACATCAAAAAACTACAGCAATTGTAGTAATCTAGTATTTCTGATTGTCCGGCTCAGTTAATCCATCGGTTAATCAATTAAATTCAATCCATAACCTATATTCAATCAAACTCATTAATCGAACTCAAAATCAAACACCTAAGTAAACCTTCTCTAATTCCATTTCATGTCTTAATTTAATGCTATCTGAATCCCCCGCTTCGCTCTCATTTTCGCCCAAATTTACAGAATCAGAATCAACATTGCTATCCCCTAAATTCAAAAGTTCGCAACTGATTATTGGTAGCGGTCATGTGGGCGTGGTGACGGGTTGGACAGTTAAAGAATTTATCGCCAAAAAACTAGACCCCGCTGAATACGCAATTATCGGTCAATTGTACAGTGCAATTCGTGGCATAGATTTTGTAATTAGGAATCTCCTATGGCTCACTCATATCAGTCATTTGGTGATTATGAGCGCAACAAAAGAAGACCGTAATGCAGGCAGTGCCCAATGTCTAGCAGATTTCTTTGCCAATGGAGTAACTGAAGCTGAAACCTCTTCAGGTGCAAAGGCATGGAAGATTAATAGCTCGATTTTAGGTTATATTGATGCAGAAATTCCCTTAGAGGCTCTGACACATTTACGACAAAATTTGACAGTTCAGATTGTCTACGAATTACCAACCGCTATTACTACTATTCAAGAATTTGCCAAACTAAGAACCCACGAGCGCATCCATCGCGGCACACCACAGGATTTTCCTAAATTAAATCAAACCGTTAAAACTGCCATTGGTGAACGGTTTGGGCATCGCATCGAAGGAAGAACTATCGCCGAAACATGGGTGAAAATTCTGCATCGGATTCGTAATTCTGGCAAATCTCGACCCACTGCTTACGATAGTCTATGGCAAGAAGTGATTAATCTCACGGCAATTATTACCGATGAACCTATGGAAGGTTACTACCCTGATTATTTGCCAGTGAGTAAAGAATTTACAGATAATTACATTGGACAAATTCTTGATGATGCCCCAAACCGTGACGGCGTAAAGTATACCTATGGACAGCGCTTGCGTTCTCATTTTGGGACGGATCAGATTCAGCAAGTGATTACCACGTTAAAAGAGAACCATGATAGTGCGCGAGCGGTGATGAGTTTATGGGATGTTGCCGATGGAGAGAGCGCTGCTAGTCCACCGTGTTTGAATCATATTTGGTGTCGCATTGTCGATGAGAAGCTGACTTTAACCGCTACGTTTCGCAGTAATGATATGTTTGCCGCTTGGGTGGCTAATGCCATCGGTTTAAGGGCATTACAGAGCCATATTGCCGAGTCTGTGGGCGTACCAATGGGAAGGTTAATGACTATCAGTCAGAGCGCCCATATTTATGATGATTGTTGGGACAATGCCGACAAGGTAATTGCAGAACAATATGCGCAAATTTGTAAGCCACAAGATTATGCCGATCCCGCTGGTAGCTTTGTGATCACGGTTAATGACGGCATGGTAATTGTGGAACATATTACGCCCCATGATGGGGAAGTGATTAATTGTTTTAGCGGCAAATCAATTAGAAATCTCTATCAAACAATTGCGGCTAATTCTCCTAATCTTGATGTATCCCATGCATTATATTTGGGAACGGAATTACAAAAAGCCTTCACTGCCCTAAAGGAAGGACGCATCTATCAGCAAGATCGTTAGTATTGATGATCAAATTGCAGAATAATTGACTTATGGAATGCTCAGTTATAAGCGACAATTTTTGACTGACTTAAGGGGACAAACCTTTCTTTGAATTTTATTCCGTCGGGCATCTAAAAACATCAATTTAGGTAAACTTTTTAAAGATTTAATATCAGTAACTCGGTTATCGCTAATACTCAGAAAACTTAATTTAGGTAATCCTGACAAGGGTTGAATCTGAGAAATCTGATTATTATTAAGGTATAGATGAGTCAATTGTTTTAGACTACTCAGGGATTTAATTTCACGAATTTGATTATATGACAAATAAAGTTTAGTCAGACGAGTTAAACGTCCCAAGATTTTCACATCTTTAATTTGGTTTGCCATAAGATATAACTCTGTCAGTCTAGTCAAATTGCGCAAATGGGATAAATCGACAATCTGGTTATTTCCTAACCATAATAGAGACAACTTATTTAAATTAGATAAAGGTCTAATATCCCTGAGTTGATTATTATCCAACCGCAATTCTTCTAATTTGTTCAAACTAGCCAGTGGTTTAATATCTTTGATTTGGTTATAACTTAGCCAAAGACTAGTAAATTGAGTCAGTTTACCTAATGGCTTAACGTCTTTGATTTTGTTATAAGTCAAACTCAGAATAACTAATTTATTGAGATTCTGTAGATATTGCAAATCACGAATTTGATTGTGACTCAGCCATAATTCATTTAAGTTATTTAGCTTAAATAATGGCTTTAAATCAGTAATTTGATTGTGTTCTAATTCTAACTTTGTTAGATTAGTCAACCCAGCAATAGGCTGTAAATCACGAATTTGATTATAGCTTAGATTAAGAGTGCGTAAGTTCTTAAGTTGACTAAGGGGAAAAATCACTCTAATTTGATTATTGCTCAAATTGAGACTAGTTAACTTAGGCAAATAAGCTAGAGGTTTTAAATCACTAATTTGATTACCTTCTAGATTGAGGTTAGTTAGTTCCATTAAATTTTCTAGGGGCACTAGATCTATGATTTGATTATGACCAAGATTTAGTGTAGTTAGTTTAGAAAATAAACCTAGAGGTTTTATATCAGTAATCTGATACTTACTGAGATCTAAAGACGTAAAAGTTTGCAACCGATCAGCAGCTAATTGACAATCCTCCTGCCCTGATTTTTGCAGTAATACTTTGATCGTGGTTTTAGTTTTTTCAGGTAGCAAATCCTTTTGTTCGCACCACTGTACAAAGTCACCTAGGGAATTTACCCTAGATTGACTAATCACAGAATTAATCATTCCATAGACACGAGAATCATGATCAGGCAACCATAGAACCTGACTAATTACTGTCAAACAAAAGGGTATTGCACGACTATTTCTCATCGAAATAAAATAACCGAAGGTAAATCATTTAGTTATGTATAACCAATACCTTAACGCCGCCACCGATCAAACTGATCTTCGGAACATCCATTAATATACTGATTAAACACCCAACCTTCTAAAGGAGCGAAAGTTTCATTATTACCCAAGCCATTCACTCGTGCCGCAATGCGAACCCAATTACCACTGCGAGCGGCATCATCCATCACACTAGGATTGCCATAAACCCGCACTCCATCCCCCCTGTTGAGTACAGTGACAACTTCACCGTTCGGTTTATCACGGATATTCACACTTTGGGCATTGATAAAAGCACAAGTTGTATTATTCCGTACTCCCTCTGCATAATTAGCATAGTCATTTTCACTTTGTGCGAAGACTGACGGACAAATCAAACCCATTTGTACGCCCAAAACTGTCACTGCTAGGAAAGATTTCAGTTTAATCATGGGTGATTATGCCTTTTAGTTATTGAGATAATTTTCAAGATTTGGCTATGGAAAAGATTCTATCCTTAGCTAGAGGAAAATCAGGATAAATTATCATAATTTAACTATTGTTAAAGTAGACAGTATTTAGACTTAGCTCAACTAGTTTTCCGCCCTCAGCCTTGTTTTACCATAGGTACGATTAATGACCTCCAAAATTTCTACCTTGAACCTACAGCAGTAAGCATTTCATTTTCTGATCCCGTTATAAGTCAGTCATAGTGAATTAATTACTTAGTTGGCAATTATCATTTATAGCCATCTATTTTTGATTATTAAACTTAAATAATTCACACGACGGATTTAATCAACTTTTGCGGTTGATTTGTCAAGGAAAAGAGTAATTTGATGCAATACCCTGTAGTAATTCGCAGATTTATTCCACAAATTTCCAGGAACTGATTCTATTTAGGACAAATCAACCATGCATACTCAACTCAAACGCTGGGAATCTCCCCGATATGAGGGACGTAACCATAAAGGCAAAGGTGGAACCGCTCGCCAACGCCAACGCCGGAAACAAATGCAAGTGCTGCGGCGTAAACTTCAAGCGATTCCGAATTAGAGATTTTAGTTAGGAATTTTAGACTTAATCCGTGGGTTTATTTCTGCCCGTCCAGCGACGAATTATATTGCTGTCAATATCCAACTGATCGAAAGCCCGGGCTACGACAAAGTCCACTAAGTCATTAATGGTCTGGGGTTGATGGTACCAAGCGGGAATCGCAGGTACAATCCGCGCTCCCGCCTCTGCTAAAGCCGTCAAATTCCGTAAATGAATCAAACTGAAGGGCGTTTCCCTGGGGACAATTACCAGTTTACGCCCTTCTTTGAGGTGAACATCGGCGGCTCTTTCCAATAAATCGGAACTAATCCCATGAGTAATTTTCGCCACTGTGGACATACTGCATGGAATTACTACCATCCCCAGAGTGCGCACCGAGCCGCTGGCAATCGTTGCAGCAATGTCAGCGAAGTTATGACAGGTCAAACTGCCGCTAGATTCTTCACATTGTTCCCGCCAAAATATTTCCTGTTGGGTGGGATTCGCGGGCATGGGTTGATGATGTTCTGTTTGCCAAACCGTAATTGCAGCTTTAGACGCAACTAGTTCTACGCGATAATTATGGGCTAAGAGAAACTTAAGGGAACGGACTGCATAAATCATTCCTGAAGCTCCAGCAACCCCCATTACCACTGTGGGCATAGGTGTATGTGGGGCTGCTTTAGGTTCACTAAGATCATAGCTTTCAGAAATGGAATCAGACATAGTTAAAGAATTGGCAATTGATTTTAATGGGATGGATTCAGAGAGTAGGCTACAATCTTCCTTGAAATATAGAAGAAAGAAGTCTTCTATTACTAAAGGAATAGGCTAGAGCAAACCTTCTCAAGTAGGCTCTAGATTCGTTCCTTTAGGAATCAGTAAATCCCATTGTGCCATAATTCTTTTAGGGCATTTG
>JBIKNH010000085.1:0-16758 GCA_044358815.1 Pseudanabaenaceae cyanobacterium
GTTCTTAGCTAATGGTGGCACTTTATTAGAGCAAACCGCTTTCCATCAAGCAACGGTTCACCCCAATGGAGTCAGCGTCGTTCTAACCCGCAGGAATGTCGCCACTAATGCGCCCCTGACGATTAATCTATCCGGTAGGTTATTACTGGATGCTATGGGACATTTTTCGCCCATTGCCCGCCAAGCTCGCTATCTACAAAATCGCCATTGCCAAAACCACCCCCTACGCCCTGATGGTGTCTGCATGGTGGTGGGGGCTTGTGCTTCAGGGTTCCAATCCCCAGAGATTGCCGATTTGATGTATAGCTTCCAGGGTATTAACGACCACTATCAGCCATTTTGGGAAGCTTTTCCGGCTAGGGACGGACGCACTACATACCGCTTTGCCTATTTGGATGCAGATTTACGTCGCCCCAGTTTTGCTAAATTTTTAGCCAACTACTTGCACGAATTACCCACCTATCAAAACACCCCCATAGACCATCTCCAATTCAAACGGCTCCTCTATGGCTTTTTCCCTTCCTATCGCCAATCACCTCTGACATTTCCTTGGCACCGCATTTTACCCATTGGTGACAGCAGCGGGATGCAGTCTCCCTTAAGTTTCGGTGGTTTTGGGGCAATGGTGCGACACTTACCGCGTCTGTGTGCAGGTTTAGATCAAGCACTAGCTGGTGATTACCTCAGCACTGAGGATCTCGCCACCCTACAACCCTATCAACCCAATCTATCCGTGACTTGGCTGTTCCAAAAAGCCATGACCATCCCCCTAGGACAGCCCTACGATCCCCACCAGATTAATCATTTACTCTGTACGACATTCAGGGCAATGCAAGATCTAGGGGCACCAGTTCTAAGACCTTTTTTACAAGATGTAGTGCAATTTAGCGGACTTTCCCAGACTATGCTTGCCATGAGTTGGCGTGATCCTTTGCTGGTGGCGCGGCTAGTGACTCAATTAGGCATTTTGCCCCTAGCAGACTGGAGTAAACACTATCTTGCCTTAGCGGTCTACAGTGTACTCAACCGCTGGGCGACACCGATTACTGATAGTTTTCAGGAAAAAATGCGCTATGCAGCTTGGCAGTACGGCGCAGGTCAAGATTAAGGGACACTGTTCACCAAGAGCTAGACTTAAACCCATTCGCACCAAACCAACTAACCTAAGCTCCTTACACCAATGCTGAATCACTATCAGGAGGGACATCCTGCCAACGACCATTACCCACCGCACGAATTGCTTCGTTAAGTACAATCTTACCGGTATAAATTGCCTTACCCACAATTGCCCCAGTGACCCCAAGGGATTCTAAACTCAACAAACTGAGTAAATCACTTACAGAACTAATACCACCGGAGGCAATCACAGGCACATCAACGTTTTCAGCAAGGTGACGCAACGCCTCTAGATTAGGACCTTGCATCGTGCCATCGCGACTAATATCGGTGTAAATAATTCCAGCTACACCCACGGCGGCAATGCGACGGGCTAAATCCAAAGCCTGGACCTCTGCTGTGGTTAACCAGCCTCGGGTTGCCACTTTGCCATCACGGGCATCAATACCCACCAAAATTTGCTCTGGGAAATCCGCACATAGATCAGCTACTAATTGGGAATGCTCCACCGCCGCCGTACCTAAAATAACGCGACTCACTCCGGCATTTAGGACAGTGCGCACCGTAGCCTCATCGCGCATCCCACCGCCAACCTGCACCCGAATGGGAATCGAGCGGGCGATCGCCTCAATTACTTTTAAATTTTTGGGCTTACCTTCCTTAGCGCCATCGAGATCTACCACATGCAGGTATTTTGCCCCTTGGCTATACCAATGTTGTGCCATTGCCACCGGATCTTCACCAAACACCTCTGACTGTGCATAATCTCCTTGGTAAAGCCTGACACAACGCCCGTCTAAAATATCAATTGCCGGAATTACATCCATGCTAGCACCTTGATCGCAGATGCTTATTCTAACTGGATTTAAGCCGATTGGTATAGCATCAAACACAAATTACGGCAATTTGCTAGTACTAAGACTGATTAACAAAATTATCTGCAAGATTATCGGTAAAACCTAAGCAAACCAAAAGCCAAGGGCTAACACTACAAATGTTTAGGTAGCCCTTGGCTTAATTAGCTTGCGTTTTTTATATCCTTACAGCAATGTTCTCTAGAAATGGCTTAGCCAATCAGGACATTACAGGACACGAAACAAATCCTAGAAGGAGAAGGTAGTCCGCAATACGCCAACGGTGGCAGTACCATTGACAGAGTTGCTGTCTGGATTGAAGACAAAGTAGACACCAGGGGTGATGCTGATGTTCTTAGAAACACGCCAGCGATAGAAAGCTTCCAAGTGGTAAGGAGTTGCCAAGGTCGCACCAGTTTGTGTGGTACCAGCTAGACCGCCGACACTATTCCGGTACAAGGGCTGACCAAAGGTCAAAGCGCCCAAGTTACCTTCAGCAAACAGGTTGGGGAAAGACAGGGCGGCATTCCAACTGGTGAACGTGGTAGAGGCATTGGTGTTGACTGAATCAGCAAACACATAGGAACCCCAAGTGCTGAAAGTTACGCTCTTGTTCAGGTTCCACAACAAGCTACCCACCAAGGTGTTAGCCCGAATTGGACCGGCTATACCAGCACCAGTAGTGTTGTTAACAATGGTCTCTTGGTTCAAACCAGAGTTCAAGTTATTGGTTTGGTGATAGCTGTTACCGTAGCCAATACCCAAATTGAAGTCAGTGTTTGGTTTCCAAATCAACTGAGTAGCAATCAAGGTGCTACCACCAAACAAGCCACCCGCACCGCCAGGAACAGTACCAGCAGCAGCAGCATTGTTTGCACTGTAAGCTACTTGGAAGTTACCTTGAGGCAGTTTGAAGTCAATACCGAATAAACTTTGCTGAGCGCCACCAGTGCCAACACGGAGTAAGGGATTGAACCGACCAAACCGAGAAATGGTCGCTTGGGAATCACTAGCCAGAGGGTTGATGGGGTCGATGATGTCATCGGTAGCACCCACAGGACCAACGTAAGCTCTTGCGTCACCAATGAGGAAACGATAGTACAAGCGGTTTACATCAAAGGTATTAGCTGCACCACCGGTGCCATAACCATCATAGGAAAGGCGGGTACTGTTGCCTGCACCCAAAGCACTAGCAATGCCAGTGCCAGTATTGCCATCAAGGTTGCTAGACTGTAAGCGGGTCAATAACAAGTCACTGCCAGTGAAACTGGTGCGCAAGTTCAAGCGAGTCCGATAACCAAACTGGGTGTTGGTTGCATTGGTGGGCGCACTACCATCACTACCAGCAGCAAGACTCAGAATTGCTTCACCTTCCAACTTGGTGGTGGTGGAGAACTGCTGTGCTTCAAGGGTGTTGGTTTTCTTCTCGATGGAGTCTACCCGTGCTGACAGGTTCTTTAATTCAGCAGAGAAGTCATCTTGTAATTTCTGGATTGTGGCTAAGTCAGCCTTGGAAATCTTGTCCCCTTGACCACCGGCGATTTGAGCGCTGAAGGTATCCAAGCACTTGCTCAAAGCTGCAGCGAACTCAAAACGGGTCAGGGTGTTGCGACCACGGAAGGTATTGTCAGGGTAACCGCTAACGCACTGGTACTTATCGGTTAAATTTTGTAAGGCGTTGTAAGCCCAGTCAGTGGGTTTAACGTCAGTCAACTGAGATACAGAACTTACACCAATTTGGTTTTGTGCCATCCGTGCTGACTGTTCGGCTACGGGGTCAGTGGTAACGGACTGGATTAAAGCAGACTCATTGGTTTGGGCAGAAGCACCTTGGGCAATCGCGCCGGAAGCAGCTACCAAAGCAGCTAGGGCGGAAATTTTTGCCCCTCTGAAGTTCTTAGACATAATCAATTTTTCCTCACACGGTCAGACAATTGTATCAGACATAGCCATTGTAACAATATTATTTGAACTGATGTAAGTAGTAACCAACACATCAGAGATAGAAATTTAGGGCGGTAACCATTGGTAAATCACGATGCATCCCCAATATCCCTCATGAAATCCCAAGAAGTATTCCCTGTGATAAGGTGGACACCTGGTAAGCACTCCCTAACCACCAAATTTTTTGCGTTCCACAAGCTCTTGGACTTTTTTCCGAATTAAGAAAATATTATCATTGGATAATTGTTAAGAGCGTGATTGTAAAATGTGGCTATTGCGTGGTTATCAAAGAGAGATTTAAAGAGAGATTTAGGGACTGCCATCGGAATAACTCCAGTCTCCATCCTGAATCTTTAGTCTTTAGCAAATATGGCTAGTAGTAAATTGCCGTTACTTTACACTTTGGAGAGTTAGAGATTCCAGGGATATTTGGCTGATTTCTAGTCTTAGCAGTGGCAGTAAAGGACGCATAGGAGCTAATATATATAGCAACAACCAAATCACCTCAGATTCCGTTGGTTCAGCAAAATACTGCACGAAATACACTGGGCAAGATACGATTCACTAAATCATCATCTTTACAGCCGTAATACCGATCCTCGTAACTAACACTACAGATACCTTTGGCATGACTGACGGCTTTGGCTATAGCAAATAACGATCTCTTCATATCATGGTTAGGCATTATCACTAACCCGCACCATAAAACCCCGCACCATAAAATCTAATTTGCTGCGGTGGCAGGGTCCCCCTCAAATTTTTACTGATGCAGTTACCCATGTTTACTGTGGTTGGTAGAAGGCTGTGGTGGGGCAGTGGAGGTTTTAAGGAATGGGTCCATAGGCAACTTTGGGGGAATGGTAAGCCTACCGTGAGGGGTTATTTTGTTTGGTTATTTTGTTCATGGTCTAGCCCTATAGTTGGCGAGATTGATTACTACATAAAGAATTTGGTTTAGTCAGGATATTTTTAGTCGCGATGTTTTGCTGCATTGGCGAAAATGCATCGGGGATTTGATTGGTCTTTTCGGTGATCCCTTCATATTTGGTGATCATTTGGTGATTAACTGCTGCCATTGCGATCACCATATCTAAACGTTACAAAATTTATCTAGCAAGCGTTCGCCCCATGAATTTTTCCATTACTCAACTACTTGATAATTTCGCTGATGACAAGCTAGTTCTGCCAAAAACTTTAGAGAAAAAACTGGGTATTGCCGATGATGCTGACAGTATCGCCCGTCTGCAAGTTACCCTTGATGCTTTAGAGAAAATCGGTATTTTGATCCAAGAGAAAGGGCGTTATCGGCGCGTCCATGAGGATGGGGTAGTAGAGGGGCGGTTGCGTTGCTCTAGTAAAGGTTTTTGTTTTGCGATCCAAGATGCCGAAGAAGCCGAGGATGTGTATATCCGTGAAAGTCGGTTGAGCCATGCTTGGAATGGAGATCGCGTCTTGGTGCGGGTTACTAAAGATGGCATGAGACGACGTTCACCGGAGGGGGAGGTACGACTGATTTTAGAGCGGTCTAATCCGACGCTGCTTTCGACGGTGCGTAGTAAAGAAAATGGCTATTGTGGCATTCCCCTAGATGATCGACTGTTGTTTGAGGTGGAACTAGAACCCAGTGAAGATGTGCCGGATCTTGCCCTTGCTGTGGATAAACTGGTGCATTTGGAGATTTTGCGTTATCCCTTGGGAAATCATTTACCTAAGGGGCAGATTCTACAGATTTTGGGGGATGATGCCGAAGGTACTAATGACATTGATCTGGTGTGCTGTAAGCATAATTTACCCCGACGGTTTAGTGCTAGGGCAATGACGGCGGCGGCAAGTTTGCCCAGGGGAGTACGCAAAGCGGATTTAAAGCATCGTCTCGATTTGCGTAAAACCTTGACGGTACGGATTAGCAATGCGGCGGCAATTTCTCTGACGGAAACCGCTACGGGTTGGGATTTAGGGGTGCATATTCCCGATGTGGCGACCTATGTTACCGAAAATTCACCAATGGATGTGGAGGCACGGCAACGGTTACGCTCCTTCTTTTTGGGGGATGTGGTTTTGCCGATGCTGCCAGAGATGAATGTCTTCAATCAGCCGGAATATCTGACAATTTCGGTTTTGGTGAAATTAGATCCCCTGGGGCAAGTCCAAAGTTTTGAGATTCAACCTTCGGCGATCGCGGTGCGGGCTAACCTCAGTTACCAGCGGGCGGAACAAATTTGGGAAGGCATCGAAGAGGCGGTGGACGAAGATGCACCATCCCAAGAAATTGGTCAAGATGTGGTGGACTTGGTGCGGCAGATTGGGGTATTAGGTAAGCGGCTTTATCAATATCGCCAAGGATTACATGTGACGTTGCCCCAAGCTTCTCTAATCACCCATGCTGCTCCCGATGAAGGATTTTTGGGGGTGCCTTTAGTGCCGTTTGGGCAACCCATTTCTGGCATGGTGGCGGAAATCATGATTTTAGCGAATCAGTTGATTGCTTCCCATCTCCATGCGTTGGCAGTGCCAGCCCCTTATCTGCGCCATGCATTGCCGGATCAGAACAAGCTAGAAGATTGGCTCAAGTTGCTTGATAGTTTGGGAATTAGTACGCCGATTAGTGATCCTGCCCAAATTTCGATCCATGAAATTAATCAACTGTTGCAACAGATTAATGGTTTAGAGCAAACCACCACTAAGGAAATTTTGCTCTATTTGTTAACCTCAATGTTCCAACCCCATGAATTTAGCTTTACCCCAGGCACTCATTTTGGGTTGGGTTTAGATGCCAATTCCCCTTATACCCACGGTGTTTGCCCCCAACATCACTACAGTGACTTGTTAGTGCAGCGGATTTTGCACACGGTACTGGAACAGGGACGGGATCGGCGCACCAGTCGGGCTAAGGATGCGGTAAATCTCCGTAGCTCCCATTGTCATGGTCAGATTAACTGGAATGTATTGCCCCCCGAGGATGAAGAGAACCTGAAGGATGCCTTAAATTTTGTCATGGCTAAGCTGACCCAACAGGATGCCCTATGCCATCGTGCTGTGTCTGACCTAGAAGGGCTGCGTAAATCAGAATTTATGCGGTCCCATACGGGGGATAACTTTCACGGTATCATTACCAGTGTGCAAACCTATGGTTTCTTTGTCGAAATTGAGAATCTGTTGGTGGAGGGTTTGGTCCACGTCAGTTCCCTCAAAGATGATTGGTATGAATTTCCCCAAACTGGGGGTAAGGGTCGTTCTCGGGCATCAACCTTGCTAGTGGGACGGCGCAGCGGTAGACAATATTGTCTCGGTGACCGTGTTGAAGTGCAAATTAAAGGGGTAGACTACTATCGCCAACAAATTGATCTGGTGGCGGTGATTAGTTCTGAAGGTGATGGTGCGGTTTCCGACGAAACTCAACCACCCTCGGCAGAACTGGTAGACACTGAAACTGAAGATTTACAGTTGGCTCAGTCCGAAGGCTTGGAAGAATAGCCTGGAAGAGTAGCCAGTTTCGGCTTGATGTTACAGCAATATATTGATCAGGGCTGGCAGTTATCACCAGTTGTAACCAGTGGCTGGAAACTGGTGTTGGCTATGTCCTGATCAAGGGATATATCACAAGAGGTTAATGGGGTGAGTTTGGGGTAGAGCTAGAAATAACTAGTTCTCTGGCTAACTGAATTGAGCCATCATGTTAGCCCTATGATGGTCACAATCGGCTTCTCTATGTTGCTAAATCGTTATTTTGCCTGCGGTCTGTTTTTCCCTGTTGCCCCCCGTGACTATATATGTTCCGCGCTCGCTCACTGGTTGCTATTCTCAATCGCTTTCAGCCATCAGCCGAAGCCGTTATGCTGGTGTCGGCAATTGCTGTCGGCTTGATTAGTGGCACGGGGGTAATGTTATTTCGTAAATTAATTATTTTCTCCCAGCAGTTTTATTGGCATGATTTAGCTTTACAACTCAATGCTTGGCAGCCTTGGACGGTGATCCTCGTGCCCATCTTGGGTGCTTTGGTGGTTAGTGGTTTACGGTTGAAACTAGATCAACTACAAGCTAGTCGCCCTGAAGGTAGCCAAGCTGTGGCAAAAGAAGTGGGGCAGTTACCCTATGCCCAAGTCCCTCTCAAAACGGCGGCGGCGGCTTTGTCTTTGGGGGCGGGGGCATCCCTCGGACCGGAAGGTCCCAGTGTGGAACTAGGTAGTAATGTGGGGGCATTACTGGGGCAGTTACTGCAATTTTCTAGCGAACGGAATCGATTATTGATTGCTGCTGGTGGAGCAGCAGGACTTTCAGCGGGATTTAATGCGCCGATTGCGGGGGTATTTTTTGCGTTGGAAGTGCTTTTGCGCAATGCCTACCGTACCGGAGAATCTGCCCCAAATAGTGATATTAGTGTGGTGGTCATTGCGGCGGTGGTGTCGGCATTAGTGGCACAGTTAGGTTTAGGGGAACAACCAGCTTTTAGTTTGCCAGTGTATGAGGTGCGGAGTTATTGGGAACTGCCGCTCTATATGCTTTTGGGGGGCTTGGCTAGTGTGGTGGCAGTGACGTTTAGCCGTAGCCTCAAGTTTGCCCAGCAATTGTTTGCCGGAGAAGTTAGTCAGGTGAAATGGCTGGGGTTAAACCATTTGGGATGGTGGGCTGTACCGGTGAAATTAGTCATCGGGGGGCTATGCGTTGGTGTGGCGGCGCTGACTTTCCCTGAGGTAATTAGCATCGGTTATGAAACGGTGGAATCTTTATTACAGGATTCGCCTTTCCGTTTATCGTTGCTGGCTACGTTGTTAATTCTCAAAGTATGTTTAACTTCCCTGAGTATGGCGAGTGGTTTTTTCGGGGGGATTTTTGCGCCATCGATTTTCTTAGGGGCAGTTTTAGGAAGCTTGTATGGTCAAAGTATCGCGATTCTCTTACCGAATATTCCCATTGCGGCTCCCCCTGCCTATGCCTTAGTGGGAATGGCGGCAGTTTTAGCGGGAATTGTCCGCGCTCCTTTGACTTCAGTTTTGTTGTTATTTGAAATGACCCGTGATTATCGGATTGTTTTGCCTTTAATGGCGGCGGTGGGTTTGTGTGTGTGGTTGATGGATCAGCTAATGGCAACGAAACCATTTCGTCCTAGTATGCAATGGTCTGAACCAACGGAAAATATTGAGGTTTTAGCCACGATCAAAATCGCTGAGGTGATGTCTCTCAATCCGCCGTCGGTGCGGGGTACAATGCCTCTATTGCAGGCGGCTCAATTTATTACTAGTGGTTATTATCACAGCGCCATTGTTTTAGATGAGGCGAATCATTTGCAGGGAATTTTAACAACTCAGGATATTAAACGGATTTTGACTCAACCCCAAACCGATCCTGATACTCTCACCGTAGGCAAGGTTTGCACCCCTGATGTTTTATATACTTTTGCCGATGAATCCCTAGCAGAAGCCCTAAAACGCATGGCAACCAGAGATTTACGCCAGTTACCTGTGGTGGATCGCCATTTGCCAAAGCGAGTGATTGGGCTGATTGACCGCCAAGTGATTACCACTGCTTATAACACAGCGCTGACAAAGCAGGCAATTACCGATAGAATTGCGGCACAAAAACTAGTCCCTGCGCCAATACCAGCGGCAATTAACCCCGTTACAAACAGCATTCCTCCTAGTTCAGATAAGAATGGCACAGATAAAAACACTACGGAACCAGATTCCAATTTGAATAATACTCTGAATAACGTTTTGAATACCGTTAGTGCCGTCAATTCTGAGGATAATGCTCCCGTTGTCAATCCTAATGGTGGTAATTCCGGAGTTCCTTTAGGTAGTGTGAGCAATGGAACAGAAGAAGTGGAAATTACTGCTGGTGTGGCTAACTAATATAGTCAAACAGATTAAGAACGAGATACTACGCTCAGCTACGTTACACCGAGGGGTGAGCACAGTCGAAGCCCCCTCTACAAATCATTGCAAACAACAATAAATTTTTGAACCCTTAACCTAGCCTCAACCGAACCTTAACCTAAATAAACACCATCGGCTTATTCTGCAAAGGGGCAAAAGCTTCCGCGTCAAACCGATATAAACTTGCTGGACGACCCGCCCCCCGCGATACCTTCGCCCCTGTATCCATCAAAAAACCTAACTTCAGTAATCTAGTCCGAAAATTAGAATAGTCAGCAAAATTTTCGCCCAAAACCGTCGCGTATAACTGGTACAAATCATTCAGCGTAAAAGTTTGCGGCAAGACATCAAAGGCAATAGGACTATATTCTAATTTATTGCATAACCGTCGATGCCCATAACTTAAAATCCGATTGTGATCGAATGCCAATTGCGGAACTTGCTTCACCGGATACCAGGCGATTCCACTTACACCATCGGCAATCAATTCTGCTTCGGCATGGGGCACTAGGGCAAAATAACTGACTGATAAATAACGCACGTTATAACTTTGGGGCGACTCACGAGGATCACGCCCAATGTCGCCAAAAGTATAAAGCTGTTCTAAATAAAGATTCTTGACCCGAATTTTTTCCGCCAAGATGCGATAGGCGGCATCCTCCAAGCCCTCCCCTTGACGCACCAAAGTCCCTGGCAAACACCAGTAATCACGGTATGGCTCCTGTTGACGCATGACCAGTAAGACCAGCAAACGGTTTTGGTCCGTGTCTACGGAGAAAATCACATTATCAACACCCACTTTAAATTCGGCTAGGGGATGGCGGGACTTGCTGTCTGCCATTCGTAAAGATGCTCCTGCTCAATATATGCGGCAACTGAAGGTATTATCACTGAACGGTTGCCCCCATTGCGATAGTCCGATGAAGAAACATCCGGAATCCACGTTTGTGGTGGGGCAAACTGCACCGCTGGACACATTGCCTCGACGGTCATCACTGCCTCTGCGTCAAGATGATACCCTTGACGGGGCATGACCAACAATTTAACTCTGGCTAATAGTTCCGCTGCGGCGTACCAAGTGGGCAATTGAGGCACTAAATCTGCCCCTATAACAAGGGTAAATTCTGCCCCTGCCCAGACTTTGGCGGCTGCGTCTAGGGTGTGGATGGTCCGGCGGTGGCTCATTTCGGGATATAGTCCCACATTGCCACAGTGGGGCGCTAGGTCGGCAATGGTCAGATCCATCATGGCAAGGCGATGGACTAGGGGGGCTTGATGGGATTTAAAAGGATTATCCGCTACCCACACCACACAAAGATCATAATTTTGGGACAAGTGCCGCAAAATGGTTTGATGTCCCACACTGGGGGGATCGCCACTAGTACCAAAGAGGGCGATCTGTTGCCTTTGGGCAATGGCACCCGTGGGAGAAAATATAGGGGAAAATCCAGAGGAATGCTCGGTCATGGTTGCCATGAAACTAAGTTGAGATTTTTGGAGTTTAAGATGCTCGGATTGAAAGATTCATTAGGCTTTATTGGTCAGACAGGATGTCCGCCCCACGTGGAATGGACATCTTGTCCGTTGATCCTTCGATCCTTTGCCAATTCGTTCTAGCCTATTTGTTCTAACCTAAATGTCGCCCCAAAGCCTGTGCAGTGAGAGCCAAAACTCCATCACTGACAGCCACAGGCAAGATGTTCACATGCTCTAAATTGCGATCTAGATTGCGATCTAAATCAGGATCTAGATTGCGGTACTGACTTGGTAAAGCCTGCACTGACTGCCGCACCCGTTGGGCAATTACTTCAAGGCTATCATCATCTTTTTGTCTTTTACCGTTGGTCATAACTAGCTCCAAAAGAGGTTGCTCTCCGTCTAGGGGTGGCTCTGTCATTAACCCAAGGCGATCGCCCGTAATCATGCCTGTTGCGTCAATGTGGCGGAATACTTGCTTTTTGCCAGCATAGGTGGACTTACCAGCAGCATGTTTAACTACAGGCTGTCCGTCTAGTTCCACGAGTTTATACACACCATTAACTGGTGCGCCCGTGACTAATTTTGTGCCCACGCCGTAGCCGTCAATGGGGGCATTGGCTGACTTGAGCCGCGCAATTTCTGCTTCGTCAATGTCACCACTCACAAAAACCCGCGCTTGGGGCAAATACCGCCGCGACTCATGGGCTAAAGCCAAGACATCCCCAGAATCAATCCGTACCCCTGCCACCGTTGCGCCGATGGTACTTGCCCCAAGGGTTTGCATCGCTCTTACTGGATCGAAAGTATCAATCAACAGCGGGCTATGGGGAAATAGTTCATGGAATGCCTCAAAAGCCGTTAATTCTGATTCCCCTTGGGCAGTCAATGCCATGACTAAAGCATGAGCCATTGTGCCGCTGGGTTCTCTGCCTAACTGCAATGCTGCCCAGACATTAGAGGTTGCATCAAATCCCGCCGCCAATGCTGCTCGTGCTGCCCACAGTGCCCCTTGGGGTGCAAAAGCCCGTCGTGTGCCAAATTCCAATAAGGTCACATGATCCCCCGCCTGATCCCGTAACCGTGCTGCCTTGGTTGCAATCAAACTCTGGTAATTGAGGGTATTCAGTAGATAAGTTTCCACTAATTGGGCTTGCCATAATGGAGCTTCAATGCGTAACAACGGTTCATTGGCACTAAAGAGGGTTCCTTCTGGCATTGCCCACACATTTCCTGTAAACCATGTTTTGCCAGAGGCTCCCGCTAACCGTTGCCAAAAACTCGCTGGTGCTTGGCGAAAAACCCCTAATCCCTGTATTTTGGCAATTAATTCTGGTGAAAAGTACAAATTCTCTAAATATTCTAATGCCATCGCTAGCCCCATCGCGACCCCATAACTAAATCCTTCCGGTAGCCGACGCACAAAAAGCTCAAACGCCGCCGGTTTGTCAGCGATGCCCTGATGGTCATAGCACGCCCCCATCGTAAGCTGATACAAATCGGTTAATAAAGCGTAGTTGTCAGGATTAGGCATTAATTGCGGTGTTGGCTGCACCATTGACGGATAACGCTCAGAACTGCTTCCAACATTGCTTACATGACTATTAGAGTGATCATTTGCGTGATGATCCAAATAATCACTAACAGCACCACCAATGGATTGAAGCTGAACACCTAACTGCATAGTAATCACCATTAATCATTGGCAGTATTATAGTAGAAATCACCAAAATTGTCAACGAGTTATCTTGCCGCCAATGACTCGTCCCATAACAACCACCTCACACAGGCTAAAATAGGTCCTTGATTAGCAGGGTCTTGATTGGCATCTCTTGGCTATAAATCCTTAACCCCGAAAATCCTGATCCGTAGTTCCTGACCAGTCGTTATTTACCTGAAACACTTTCTCAGTACAGCAACCCGCCGCCACCGTTGATCACGCCCCTTATTCGCTTATGTCTTTTTCTTCAGTTGTTCGTACCCTGACCCAATCGCCACTCCTCCAAGAGTTTGCTACTAAGTTAACCCCCACAGCCCCCCTCGAACTGTCGGGATTATCACGGTTAGCTAAAGGTTTAGTAAGTTCGGCACTGTGTTTAGAGCAAGAACGCCCCTTGTGTGTGATCACCGCTACCCTCGAAGAAGCAGGGCGCTGGACGGTGCAACTGGAAACCGCTGGCTGGTCCGTCGTGGCGCTATATCCCACCGTTGACACGATTCCTTACGAGTCTCTGCCACCGGAACCGGAAGTGATTTGGGGACAAATGCAGGTCTTAGCGGATTTACTCCTGAGCAAAACTACTTCAGGTCATAGGTCTAAAATTGCGATTGTGGCGACGATTCGGGCACTTCAGCCCCATTTGCCATCGGTGAGCCAGTTTCAAAATCAGTGCGTAGTTCTCAAAATTGGTGATGAGCATTCCCTAACTCAGCTTACTTCTCGATTGGCTTTGCTGGGTTATGAGCGGGTTAATTTAGTAGAAAGTGAAGGACAGTGGCAGAAAAAAGGCGACATTCTGGAAATATTTCCGGTTTCCAGTGAATTACCAGTGCGTTTAGATTGGTTTGGCGATACGGTGGAACGGATTCGCGAATTTGATCCCAGCACCCAGCGCACCCTTGACACCATTGATCAGATTTTACTCACTCCCATAGATTACGGTACGGAACCAGCCACCGCCACGATTTTAGACTATTTACCATCAAATACCATTATTGCCCTTGATGAAATAGAGCAATGTTTGGCACACCATGAATCCTGGTATCACGCGGCAGTTGTGGCTTATGATCATGTAAATCAAGATCCAAATCGAAGCGGTGATTTGCCCGTTTTACATCTCACATTTACGGAATGTCTACGGGGTTTAGGGAACTTCCGGCAATTGCATCTTAGAGAATTAGCCGAAGCGAAACAAGGGATTCATATTGCGAGTCGTCCGATTCCCGCAGTGCCACACCAATTTGGGAATCTATCGCAACTCTTACGGGAATATCGTGAAGCTCATTATCGAGTTACTTTAATTTCTGCCCAACCTTCGCGGGCGGTGGCGCTGCTACAGGAGCATGATTGTCCGGCACAGTTCGTGCCCAATGTTCGTGACTATACCGCCATTGAACGACTCCATAATTTACGGATTCCCGTTGCGCTGAAGTATTCCGGAGTTGCGGAACTACAGGGATTTGTTTGTCCGCCGTTACGCATTGCCATCATTACTGACAGGGAGTTTTTCGGTCAGCACGCCCTGGGAGCGCCCACCTATGTACGGAAACGCCGCTGCGCTAGTTCCAAACAGGTAGATCTCAATAAGCTTTCCATTGGTGATCATGTAGTACATCGCAAACATGGTGTGGGACAGTTTTTGCGGTTAGAGACTCTCACAGTTAATGGCGAAACTAGAGAATATCTCGTGCTGCAATATGCCGATGGATTGCTCCGTGTGGCAGCGGATCAGGTTTCTAGTTTGTCACGGTATCGCGGCTTAGGGGAAGCTAAACCGGAACTCCATAAAATGACGGGCAAAACTTGGACTAATATCACCAATAAAGCCCGTAAATCAATTAAGAAGCTCGCTTTTGATTTGTTAGCCTTATATGCGAAACGCGCTCAACAAGAGGGATTTGCTTTTCCTCCGGATAATCCTTGGCAACAGGAACTAGAAGATTCTTTTCCTTATCAAGCTACACCGGATCAGCTTAAGGCAACCCAAGATGTGAAGCAAGATATGGAAAACTCCCGCCCTATGGATCGCCTGGTGTGTGGAGATGTGGGATTTGGGAAAACGGAAGTAGCAGTGAGATGTATTTTTAAAGCGATTACATCTGGGAAACAGGCGGCTTTACTAGTGCCAACAACGATTCTAGCCCAGCAGCATTATCATACATTACAGGAAAGATATGCCCCTTATCCGATTAATATCGCTCTATTGAATCGGTTTAAGACTGCTAGCGAAAAGAAAGATATTATTCGTCGGCTCAAAACTGGTGAATTAGATTTGGTGGTGGGAACCCATCAGCTTCTCGCTAAAGAAGTACAATTTAAGGAATTAGGCTTGCTGGTGATTGACGAAGAGCAAAGGTTTGGCGTGGCTCAAAAGGAGAAAATTAAAACCCTCAAAACTGAAGTTGATGTACTGACTTTAACCGCCACTCCCATTCCCCGCACGTTATACATGGCGATGTCTGGGGTGCGCGAGATGAGCTTAATTACCACACCGCCACCGTCACGCCGTTCTATTCAAACCCATTTATCCCGTTATAATTCGGAAACGATTCATTCCGCAATTCGCCAAGAATTAGATCGCGGTGGTCAGGTTTTCTATGTGGTGTCCCGCATTGATGGCATTGAAGAAACTGCCACGAAATTACGGGAAATGATTCCTTCTTTACGCATTGCCATCGCTCACGGGCAAATGCCAGAAACGGAATTAGAAGATACAATGTTAGCTTTTAATAGTGGTGAGGCAGATATTCTAGTTTGTACCACAATTATCGAATCTGGTTTGGATATTCCACGAGTCAATACAATTATTATTGAAGATGCGCACCGTCTGGGTTTGGCGCAGTTGTATCAGTTGCGGGGACGAGTGGGCAGAGCGGGAATTCAAGCCCATGCATGGCTATTTTATCCGGCTAAAGGGGAACTTAGCGAACCAGCACGGCAAAGATTACGAGCAATTCAGGAATTTACCCACTTGGGTTCCGGTTATCAGCTTGCGATGCGTGATATGGAAATTCGCGGTGTGGGTAATTTGCTTGGTGGCGAACAGTCGGGGCAAATTGATGCGATTGGCTTTGATTTGTATGTGCAGATGTTACAGGAAGCCATTGCCGAAATTAACGGTTCCACAATTCCTGAAGTGGATGATACCCAAATTGATTTACCGGTGACGGCGTTTATTCCAGCAGAATATATTATTGATCCGGATCAGAAGATGAGCGCCTATCGCACTGTGGCAGCGGTCAGTTCTCGTCGGGAGTTAACCCAAATTATGGAAGAATGGCAAGATCGCTATGGTGCAGTGCCAATGCCAGCTTTACAGTTACTGAAGGTAATGGAACTGAAGCAGCTAGCAAAACGGCTAGGGTTTGCGCGAATTAAACCAGAGGGCAAACAGAATGTAATTTTAGAAACTAAAATGGAAGAGCCAGCATGGAAGCGGATTCAGGAAACCTTACCGAGTCATTTGCAGAGTCGGTTTGTGTATCAGATTGGTAAAGTGACGGTCCGTGGCTTAGGTACTTTACCCCATGACAAACAGCTAACGAACTTGATCGAGTGGCTGGATAAAATCCAAACGGGATTAGATCAGGCGGAATCGGAATCGGTGCTGATTGCTTAGGGAGGAGATCCCCCTCGGTCCCCCTTATCAAAGCAGGGTGGTTTCATTCTCGGGAGGCTTGTATCTCGGTGGTGCTAAATAGGGCAGGATGCTGAGTTCGTCCCGTAGCACTGTCTAGCCCTACCTCATCCTTTCCATTTTAGGACTACCTGTATC
>JBIKNH010000266.1:0-4902 GCA_044358815.1 Pseudanabaenaceae cyanobacterium
AGCAATCATCCAGATAAACTATCTAGCCCAAGCGCAAAAACATCAAAAACAGTGCGGGAACATGAGACATTGTGAACCATTGCGGGGAATCTAACTAAAAGAAATTTCTTTTGGTCGGGGTGATTTTGCAAAAGAGGTGTTAAGACTTACAAAGTTTAGTTGCTATTATTTTTCGTGTTTATTGTTGTTTATGAGTAACAACATATAATAAAAAATAAAAACTCATATCCGTTGGGGCTTAAAGGAAATAAACCTTTGAAAGTCTACAGTTTTGCCTCAATAAATTTATTAGTTGACGCTCTTAATAAATAGTTATGGACAATCTCCCATCCGGTGCTTCCCCTGAATCCTTGCCCACCAAACCGCTGTCATCATTAGGGTCTGGCTCAAGACAATCAACAGTTAAAGCTTTGATTACGGTTTTAATTGTCGCTGGCTCCCCCGATGATTGCGCTACTTATATTAAGTATATCCACTCAGATCTAGGGGAAACCTGTCGTTGTCTTGTGGCCGACAATTTAGACCAGGCGATCAAGATTTGGCAAACTGAAACACCCAATTTAGTCCTGTTAGAAAGGGATTTACGCGATGGTGATGGGTATCGATTTCTAGAAATAATGAAAGCAAATCTTGTGTTATTTGGTAAATTACCGCTGGTGATTTTAGCGGAACAGAAACACAATACGGTTAGTGAAGCAGTGCAGGCAATGAAATTAGGAGCCGCTGACTATCTAATTAAACAGGAATTAACTCAGGATGGTTTATCTCGTGCAGTTCAGCAAGCCTTAAATGAAGCATGTACCGCTGATCACTGCCATTATCTACACAAACAGCAAGCAATTGTTGCGAAAATCGCTTTGCGGATTCGAGCTTCGTTGCAGCTAGCAGAAATTGCCCAGACTATTGTGCAAGAAGTTTATGATTTTCTCAAAGCAGATCGGGTGTTGATTTATCAATTTCAACCGGATCTCAGTGGCATAATTATTGCTGAAACCGTGACAGAGCCTTGGTTATCTGCCATGAATAGCCAAATAGCAGATACTTGTTTCCAAGGCGAAAATCACCATGGTTATAAACAAGGGCAGTTGTTTGTTGCTAATGATATTTATGATGCTAATTTGACTGACTGCCATATTGAACTACTGGAAAAATTCCAGGTGCGAGCTAATATTGCGGCTCCTATCCTCATATTCAAGGGAGAACGCAGGGTTTTATGGGGTTTGCTGATTGTGCATCAGTGCGCTGCACCACGTATTTGGCAAGAGCAGGATCTGGATTTAATTCAACAGTTGTCAGTGCAGTTAGAAATTGCCATTCAACAGAGTAATGCCTACGCCAACCTGGAACGGGAGCTACAAGTTACCGACGCGGCTAAGGTTTTAATTAAGGAACAGGTGGCTGATTTAACCGCTTGGCGCAACCGTTACGAAAAAGTTGGGCTGGTGAGTGGGCAGATTCTCTATGAGTTTTGTTTTCACACTGCCACTATTACTTGGGGCGCAAACACCCAGCTAATTCTTGGTTACAGTATTCCTGAATTGCCCAGAAATTTAGATGATTGGGTGCAACTTATTCATCCTGAAGACCGCCAGCGTTTTGAAAAAGCTTTAAAACATAATCGTTTAAATAAAATACCGTTCTTTGAACAATATCGCGTTAAACATCGTAACGAATATTACATTTGGGTAGAAGATCGCAACGATTACCTACTTGACAATGACGGCACAGCAATTGGCGTAACTGGGGCAATTGCCGATATTACCAAACGGAAGCAAGACGAACTCGAGTTACAACACCTCAACCAGTCCCTAGAGTTAGAAGTGCAAAAACGCACTCAGGAACTATGGCAAATCAACAAATTACAGCGCACCATCCTAGATAGTGCTGATTATGCCATGATTACCCTAGATTTAAATGGCATAGTGCAAACCTTCAATGCTGGAGCCGAAAAGATGTTCGGTTACAGTATGTCAGAGGTGGTTGGCTGTTATGCTCCGGCAAAGTTTCATGATTTCACCCAGATAATGGAAGTAGCGGCGGCACTGTCTCAGGAACTAGGGCGGTCTATTACTCCTGGGCTAGAAGCACTTACGTCTAAAGTTAATCCGACTAAAGGCTTAGAGCAGGAATGGATCGGCATCCGGAAAGATGGCTCACGGTTTCCTATGACCTTAAACGTCACAGAACTTCATAATGAGCAGGATCAGGTAATTGGTTATTTAAAGATTGGTCGAGATATTAGTGAACGCAAACAAATTGAAAAGGAGAACCTCGATTTGAAGGAACGGGTAGAATTTTTGCTGGCTTCTAGCCCTGCTATGATCTATAGCTGCCAAGCTGAAGGAGATTTTGATGCTACATTCATGAGCGACAATGTACAAAGAATTTTAGGCTATACTCCAGAGGAATTTACTACGGAGCGCGGTTTCTGGGCAAGTCGAATTCATCCCGAAGATGCTTCCCATATTTTTGCGAACTTAGAGCCGCTATTTAAGAATAATATCCATGACCATGAATACCGCTTTTTACACCGTGATGGACATTATGTATGGTTGCATGATCAATTGCGTTTAATCCGCGATCCCCAAGGCAAACCCATTGAAATTGTGGGTTATTTTGCTGACATTAGCGAACGGAAGAGAATCGAACTTCAATTGCACCAACAGGCGGAGCGTTTGGCTTTGGCGATGAGGTCCGGAGCCTTTGGCTGTTGGGAATATGACATGGAAAGGGAAATTCTCTTCTGGGATGATCCGATGTACGAACTGTATGGGGTGACGAAAGGTGATGAGGATTATTTACCCTATGAAACATGGGTCCGTGCCTTACATCCTGAAGATCGAGAATTAGCTCAAAGATTAGCTCAGGTCGCCATTACAGAACAAAAACCCTATGATCACGAGTTTCGGATTGTTCATAGTAATGGTAGTGTTCGCTTTATTAAAGCCTACGCTACAATTTTATGGGATGAAGAAGGTAGCGCTTATCGGATGATTGGTGTGAATTTCGATATTAGCGACCTAAAACGCAATCAGCAGATTATTCGCCAACAGGCTACCCGTGAAGCACTTTTACGACAAATTACCCAGCGGATCCGGCAATCCCTCGCGCTACCAACGATTTTTAATACAGCCTGCCAAGAGATTCAACAACTGTTACAGTGTCACCGCGTTTGTATTTTCCAGTTCT
This sequence comes from Pseudanabaenaceae cyanobacterium, assembly GCA_044358815.1. GTDB lineage: Bacteria > Cyanobacteriota > Cyanobacteriia > Pseudanabaenales > Pseudanabaenaceae > JBAXSK01. Next base: position 3,190 of record JBIKNH010000266.1, read on the forward strand.
ATCCAGAATCGAATTTCAACGATGGTGAAATTGTTGCAGAATCAGTTGTAGGAGAATACACCTCCGCCATGAAGGTTAGAGTTCATGATCATTGTTTTGGTGGAATTTATGCGAGTTCCTATGCCCAAGGACGCATTCAAGCGGTCAGTGATATTTATGCGGCGGGACTTTCGGACTGTCATAGAGATATTCTCGCCCAATTCAATGTTACGGCTAATCTAGTTATTCCCTTACTTTGCGGTAATGATCTATGGGGTTTGCTGTGCGTACACCAGTGCGATGCCCCTCGTCAATGGCAAGAATTTGAAATAGAACTAATTCAACAAATCGCCAATCAATTAGCCATCGCTATTCAACAAGCCAATTTATACCAACAAATCCAAACGGAATTAGTGGTACGTCAGCAAGCAGAAGCCAAGATCGCCCAACAATTGCGCCGTCTGCAAGTTTTATCAGATATTGTGACCCAAATTCGAGAATCTTTAAACATCACCGAAATTTTATCCCATGTAACTCAACAGATCCATGACTTATTGAGCGCAGATCGGGTAATTGTGTTCCGGTTGTTCCCTGACGGTAGAAGCCAGATTGTAGAAGAGGTCGTACTCAATGGCTTGAAAAACCTCAAAAACATGCAATGGGAAGATGAAGTCTGGGATGATGCAATTATGCAAATGTATTGGCGGGGACAACCTCGGATTATTCCCGATGTCATGAATGATATTTGGACTGATTGCCTAGTGGAATATTCTCGCGAAGGGCAAATTCAATCAAAAATAGTTGCCCCCATTCTCCAAGAGGTTGATATCATGGTGGATGGAGATCGTTGGGTCCATAATCCCTCTAATAGTAGAATTTGGGGTGTGCTAGTGGTCCATGCCTGTAAACAAAAGCGCATCTGGAAAGATTCCGAAGCCCAACTTTTACAGCAAATTGCTAATCAATTAGCCATTGCCATCAAACAAGCGACCCTCTTTGAGCAATTACAACAGGAGCTAGGTATTCGCCACCAAGCAGAACAGAAACTAAAACAAACTAATCTGGAACTTGCCCAAGCCACCAAACTCAAGGATGAATTTCTAGCCAACATGAGCCATGAGTTGCGTACACCCTTAAATTCTATTTTAGGTTTGTCAAATGCCCTTGGGGAAGAAATTTTAGGCTCTCTCAACGAAAAACAACTTCACGCTGTCGGCATTGTAGAAAAGAGCGGCGAACATTTACTATCCTTAATCAACGATATTTTAGATCTGTCCAAAATCACATCGGGCATGATGGAATTAACCATGGAATCAGTTTCTGTACGCAATCTCTGTGATTCTAGTTTAGTATTTATCAAACAGCAGGCATTCCAAAAACGGATTCAAATTACGAGCCAAATTCCTTTTGATGTGGGTAATATCCATGCAGAAGAGCGACGGATCAAACAAGTTTTAATCAATCTGCTCACCAATGCGGTGAAATTTACTCCCCCTGATGGCGAAGTTGGTCTGCGGGTTTCCTTTGGTTGTGGTGAAGTATGGCAAGGTGCGGCTACGGTTCCCAAATCAATTAAAGACCAGCATAAATCAATGATTTTGTTTCAGATCACAGATACTGGCATCGGTATTGCTGAAACGGATTTACAGAAGCTATTCCAGCCTTTTATTCAAGTTAGCAGTAGCCTAAATCGTCAATATGAAGGAACTGGTCTAGGTCTAGCGCTTGTGAAAC
>JBIKNH010000086.1:0-16533 GCA_044358815.1 Pseudanabaenaceae cyanobacterium
TTGCTTCCTCCTCCTCTGACATACTCCACTACTCTTTCTCTTAAGTCCATACTGTATGTCATTTCTCTCTCCTGCACTAACCTCTACTTCTTATTTGATTCTACTATATAGCTTCGATAGCCCTCAGCTACGTCACACCAAGGGCTGAGGGGAGTCGAAACCACCTCTACAAGTTATTTCAAACACCTATACCATCAGCCCCGAAACGTACCGATAAATTTTGGCATAAGTTACAGAATTAGGTAAAATTTCAGAGGAAAACTGAGGTAAAATGGAGCAAATTCCCTTATGGAAGTGCCACTAAGCTCTATGACCTCAAACTTGACCACCCTTGACCCCACCCGCCTCAATGACGAAACCTATCATTTGGCCCACGCTATGGCTGAAGCCGCAGATGATCGTAAAGGTGCTGATATTTCGCTCTTAGCCATTGGTGAGGTGTCAATGTTGGCAGAATATTTTGTGATTGCCACTGGATTTTCTAAGGCACAGGTGCGGGCTATGTCCACGTCGATTCAGGATAAAATCGAGCGGGAATTTGGGCGCACTCCCAAAAGCATTTCTGGTGAAAATGAAGGCACATGGGTTCTATTAGACTACGGTGATGTGATTGCCCATTTGATGATGTCTAAAGAGCGTGAATACTATGCCTTAGAGGCTTTCTGGGGTCATGCGCCCAAGATCCCCTTTGTTTCTACTGCCGCTAATGCTGCGCCCCCTGCCCTCGTTGGTTAGAGCCATTGTTAAGATGACCTCAGTATGTCAGTGTTTGTGTCGCAAATTGTAACCTCACACAGCATAATGGTTAGCAGTTGTTACTAATTTTTGCTGTTCAATTAGTCGAAATTTTTATTAAATTCTATGAGTGTTGCTATGACTGTTGGTACTCGTGTGCGGGTGAAATCTCCTTTGACTGTCTATCACCATCCAGAACACAAAGGCGAAGGCTTTAACATGGAGGGCTGGGAAGGCGAAATCGTTGCTATCCACACCACTTGGAAAGACCGCCCCATTAGTCCTAACTATCCTTACGAAGTGCGTTTTATGCCTAAGTTTGTGGTCCATGTAGGTGATCATGAGGTGGAGGTCATTGCCTAGGGTTTGCCCTGGCGATGCAGCCTGATCGAACCTCTGGAAAGTTAGCAGTAACGATCGAGTGTTTTTTGCGGTCCCCCTTGGCATAAAGGGGGATTTTCCATATATTTTCTTAGGATATTTTTCTAGTGCCTTTCAGTTTGTATTTTTAACCTAAATCTAGGTGAATATGTAATGGAAGCAGCGATTATTGGCGTTCTATTCATGGTGATTGCTGGCAGCTATACCTATCGTTCCGTTTGTATTGTGGATGAAGGTAAAATCTGTCTCGTGGAAAGGCTGGGACGCTATCACAAAACCCTCAAGCCAGGGATCAATATAGTTTTACCCTTGCTAGATCAGATTGTTTTAACCAAAAGTGCTAGGGAACAGGAACTAAAGATTTCCCCCCAACCCTGTACTACTTCCGACAAGGTGAGTTTGAGTGTGGGCGGTGTCGTGTATTGGATGATTAGAGATTTAGAGAAGGCTTACTATACGATTCAAGATATTGATACATCGTTGCAAACTTCCGTCAGAACCCAAATCCAAACTCAAATTGGACAACGGGAATTAGATAAGGTGATTGGGGCGCAGGATGATGTCAACCGTGAAATTCTCGATGGTATCACCGCCGATACTGCCGCATGGGGAATTCAGGTGCTGCGGGTCCGTTTGGGCGAGGTGACTATTCCTGATTCGGTGCGGCAGTCCATGGAAAAACAACAGGCAGCGGAAATTGAGAAACGAGCGATGATTTCTTTGTCGGAAGGGGAAAAAGCCGCCGAAATTAAGAAGGCAGAAGCTGAAGCCGAATCGCGAACGGTTTTAGCAGAATCCCAGCGTAAAGTGCGCCTCGCTGAAGCTGAAGCCCTTGCCCAAGCCATTGAATTAGTGGCATTAGCGATTAATAAACATCCTAGCGGTAATGAAGCCATGCGCTATCTGTTGGCTCAGAACTATATCGAAATGGGTAAAAACATTGGTGGTAGTCCTAGCGCCAAGGTATTGTTCATGGACCCAGGTAGTATTCCGGGTATGATTCAATCACTCCTAAATATGACCCAGCCCACAGCAATGGAAGTTGATGCCAGACAGCCCTTTGGTGCAAGTAGTAATTTGCCGCCCTTTACCATACCATTAGGCAATGCGGTGGCAAGTCCTGTCAAGGAAAATAATGATGGTTCTAAGTAACTCTAATTAATCCTCTTCTAATTCTCTAATTCCCTAAAGTTCAATTTAAAGTTGACTTTAAGGTCACATTTAAATCTAAATCTAACAAATCTAAATCCAACAGATCTAAATCTAAATTCACTGAAACACTATGACTTCTCCCCACTCTCCCAATCCCCACAATCCTGACGATGACTTAGAGTTACCACCTCGGCGACGCTTTTTATTACTTGGGGGGGCAGGACTGTTAACCATTGGCTTTGGTGGTGTGGCAGAAAGCCTTGTGGGTAAGGCGACAGAACCCCTAAATCAAGCAGTGGAAACTCTAATTTTTAAGCCCCAGCAGCCAGTACCAGAGTTTCCCATTAGTGCCATTGAACCAGATGAATTGATTGTGAATAGTTTTCGGTTCACGCCGTTACTGAGTCCAGAGATTTATCGTTTAAATATTAGTGGTGCAGTCCATGAACCCTTAAGCCTCAGTTTAAAGGAAATTTATGCTATGCCACAAACTTCGATGACGATTCGCCATGTGTGTGTGGAAGGTTGGGCAGCCATAGTGCAATGGGGTGGGGTGCGGTTGCGAGATTTACTTACTCTAGCGAAGGTCAAGCCATCAGCAAAATATGTTTATTTCTATTCTGCTGATGGTTATTATGAAAGTTGGGATTTAGATTCGTCAGTGCATCCCCAAACTCTTTTGGCATATACCAAAAATGGCGAGCCTTTACCTGTAGAAAATGGTGCGCCCTTGCGTTTAGCCGCACCAATTAAATTAGGTTATAAACAGAGTAAATGGGTGACTGATGTTGTGGTAACGGAAACTTTATCTACTCGGAAAGGCTATTGGGAAGATGTGGGATATGAATGGTATGGGGGATTGTGATGTATCGCGACTGAGGAGTGGATTAGGTTATGGTGTCAGCTTGACTTGTTTTCATATCAATTTGTTATTCAGACGAATTGCCTAAGAATTGACTAAGAGTTGATTAAGAATATTTATAACTCTAAGTGAAGCTAAGTTACCTCAAAGAGAAACTTTGGTTAAAATCCCCACGATCATGATCTCAATCTAATAATTTATTATCTAATAGAGTGACAAAAAACTAATTTAAGAATCTAGATGCTAGGATCAACAACTACGCCCTAATTTGACTTCACCTTATTTTGACAGCACGATTTATGTTAAGTGTGTGTCGCGAACTATTGGCTGCATCTGTGCAATACGTCACAGATCTACAGTCTGAAATTAAATCCGAAAATAACAATGTTCAAAACATTCAAGATGATGGCGCAAACCGTCGTTCGGAAGTTAACCCTGAGCATATCTTACAAGCTTTGCATCAAACTTTATCATCCCTAGATAAAGCCCTAATTACCATCGAAGAATGTCAACAGGAGTTGATTAGAGATGGTCAACTCTATCGGGATCTGTTTGAGTTCGCCCCTGATGGTTACTTTGTGACGGATGCTGTGGGGAAAATTCGTGCTGCTAACCGTGCCGCCACGATTATGCTAGGGACGGATTTAATTGGTCAGGGGCTTGATGAATTTGTCTATCCCAGTTATTTAGAGCAATTTCGGCGACTCCTAGGACAACTGCAACGGGGACAAAATATCAAAACCCTTGATTTTTGTATGCGGTTTCCCACCGGACAGCCTTTTGATGCCAACTTTACAATCCTGAGTATTCGCGATAATTTAGGTAAAGTGGTGGCTTTGCGCTGGTGGATTCAGGATATTACCCAACGGAAACAAGAGGCTTCCCAACAGCAACAGTCACGGCAACAGACGGAAATGCGTCTTGCGGAAATGAATGCCAAAATCAATCTAGCCGAGCGTCAGTTGCGTCTAGAACGGGAGGAACATCGGCGGGTGATTCGTAATATCAGCCGGAGTGAAAGCAAGTTGCGAACCTTAATGCAACATGGTTCGGAAGTAGTGAATATCATTCAAATTGATACTACGGTACAGTACTGTAATCCTTTGTCTCTAAAGGTTTTGGGTTATCCTGCTGAAGAGATTATGGGGCGGAAATTGATTCAGTTCATCCACCCTGATGATTTGCCTGAATTTCAGAGTGCAATCAGTAAGGTAATGGAAGTTCCCAGTAGTGTGATGCCTTTAGTATTGCGGTATCACCATGTTAATGGGGACTGGATTTATATGGAATGCGCCGTCAGTAATCTGTTACAGGATGGAAACATTCAGGGAATTGTGATCCATTCTAGAGACATTAGCGAACGCCGTCGCGCCGAATTAGCCCTAAGTGCCAGTGAACTCCGTTTGGCAACCATTGCCTCCAATATGCCCGGAACCATTTATCGACTGGTGCGACAAACCGACGGTACTATATCAGTGCCCTTTGTCAGTGGCGGTATTAAGGAATTAACGGGCTTATCTTCCACCCAGGTGATGGCGCATCCTTTAGGGATTTTAGATTTAGTTCATCCCGAAGACTTAGAGCCTTTGCGTGCCTTAGTTGGGGCGGGGATCGAACACCTTGCCACTTTCCGCCATGAGTTCCGCATCATTACACCGATGGGACTGGTGAAGTGGGTGCAGAATATCGCTCGGTATTATCGTGACGAATATGATAACCTGATCGTCGATGGGGTTTGTATTGATATTAGTGAACGCGGTGAAGCTGAGGCAGAACTCCAGCGCACCCATGATCTACTTCAAGCGGTGATTCATTCTGCACCAGTGGCGATTGATATTCTCAGTCCTGAAGGCAAAGTTTTACTATGGAATCGGGCAGCAGAAAGGATTTTTGGTTGGAAGGCGGAGGAGGTCCTGGGACAAAATCTACCCCTCGCCCAGGATGAAGTAATGGAAATTCAGTTATTGATCCTCAATGCTTTATCTGGTAATAGTGTGAATGGAATGCTTACCCATCATCAATGCCGTGATGGGAAATTTATACCCGTGAGTTTATCGACTGCGATTGTGCGGGATAGCGAAGGAAAAATCTTTGGTATTCTGCGAATTATGGAAGCTGGGGAGAAGGTCAAATCTAGAGATGAGACCTCGACGGAAATTATGCCCAGCAACGGTCACAACTACCCTAGCACGAGCAACAAAAATCATCTTTTAGCTTGGGAAAGTACCACAGCTAGCCACGGCAATTTAGATTCTAGTGAACCGCTGTTGGTTTTTAGTAATGCTTACAATCATGGACAGAGACATTTTGCCGGAATGCGTTTGAGTGGTGCAAGTTTAGCCAATTTGCCATTGGAACAATCTTGCTTTGATGGTGCTAGTCTCAATGGCGTTAATTTTGAGAAAGCTAATCTGGAAAATGCGACATTCCGAGGGGCAGACCTGCGAGGGGTTAATTTCCGTAATGCGAATTTAACCAAGACTGACCTAAGGGGTGCGGACTTGCGTGGTGCGGCTTTTGATGGGGCAACGCTTCTAGATACGCTCTTTGATGAGGGGCATATTCCCAAGAGTTTACCGGCGTAAGTTGGCAATAGACTTATGTAATATTTGCATACCTGAAACTAGAATAAATTACTCAACAGATCAGAAATTTCACCCTGAGCATTGGTACGGTTATCGTCGTACAGCATGAGGGTGTCGATTTTTTTGTGGCGCGATAATTTCTGAACTTTACGCACATTCCCGTTAGTGGCATCAAGGGCAGCGGTAATCGCACTATGGCGAATTCGGTGGGGCGACATAATTTTTTTGACTCCCGCAGCGACGGCAGTTTGACGCACTAACTTATATAACGCTGCCCCACTGAGCCGATGACCATAGCGCTGATCACTCAAACTGATAAAAAGCGGCTCCTCTGATTTTAATGTCTCAATATGAGATAAGTAGTCTTGAATTGATTCGACTAATCCCATGCTGAGAGTAATGAGACTCTTTTGAGACCCTTTGCCTTTACCCAGAATTGCGAGGGTGCGTTGGTCAGGATCAAAGTCCCCGCGATTACAAGTGATCACCTCATTGCGGCGCAGGGCATTTTCCCACAATAACCGCAGGATCGCATAATTGCGTTTGCCCACCAACGTATACCGATTAATTTCAGCTAAAATTTGCCGAATCCCCGCTACAGGTAACCCAGTGGTATCTCGATAGGGAAAAATTCGTTCTGAACTAATATCTTGTAAAGTCCAATCACAGCGCCCCAATTTTTGAGCATGGTTGACTAATGCCCGCAAAGCCGCCAGCCGTCGGTTGACCGTTGCCTCCTTTAAACCTTGATCGATCAGATGAGATTTGTAACGCAACACCTGCCCAATTGCCACAAATCGATTTTGTCCTAAAAACTCATCTAGAATCTGTGGGTGGGGCATCACACCATACATGGTCACGAAAAAATATTGCAAATCTTTGGCGTAGGCACGGCGGGTATTTTCGCTGCGGCGTTCTGCCAACAACAGGGCGATTAAATCACGGCTGGAATTTATTTCGCGATCTTGATCTGATATTTGGTAGGGTGATCGTGTTGGGGTAGAGTCGGGGGCAACAGTTAGATCAGCAGGATTATTTGGTAAAAAATCAGATTGTTCTAGATCAGTTTGCCATAGAGGTTGAAACTGGGCGATCGCTCCATTAACTAAATCTTGGATCAAGTCATGGCGGGAAGTGTGCTTTGACTTTCTATCGATGTTTTTAGAGATATTTTTGGAGATATTTTGAGTGATGGCTTTGGGAAGATGCATGGCGAAAATTTCCTTAGCGTCACTGATGGTGATCCATCCTAAAACTGCCTCAGGATATTCGTGGGTTATGTTGTGATAGCGGGTTTGTTTTTGCCAAGCTTGTTGTAAATTTTGCACCGCCTCGATCCAGAGAATTTTGCTTGAGTCGAACTGCTGAGGATTAGCAGCTAAAAAGATCAGTCCACCCATTGCAGGTAACTCGACCTCTTGCCTGAAGATTTTGGCTAAACTTGCCTGAGACAAGAGACTTAAATTAAACCGATATTGCCAGCGGTAGGTTTGAGTATTTTGTTGATCGTCTTTTTGATTATCTTTTTTGAGATATTTTTGCAGATATTCCTGAGTGTATTTCTGCAATGTTTTTGGGGTCAGGGTTAAACCAGCTTCCTCAGCGACGGTGCGCAAAATCTGATAACCCGATACATAACTTAAAGTTGCCCCAAAATTAACCCGATCCACTGCTGTGAATAATTTACGCGAAGATGTTTCGAGTGATTTTTGGGGTAAGTCCTGACTGAATTTTTGCCGATAATATACCTGCTGAGATTCTTGCTGAAACTCCCGTAACCAGTCTTGAAGTGCTGTCGCTAAGGTGAGATCTATTGACCAAAAAGGGGCGATCGGCAAATTTTGACCCCAAATTAAAGCACCGCCATCAGGATTAACCTCAAATTGCTCCACCGTCAAATCTAAAATTGTAGCGAGACTCAAGGGCGTATGGGTCAGCAAATAGACTAAGGCATAATTACGTTTTCCCACTAATGAGCGCCGATTGATTTTGTGAATTAGGTTTTGAATCAGTTGATCAGGCTCAAACATGGTTAGGTTGGGGTTTAGTTTGGTCTATTTATCAGGTCGTGCAAACGTATCCTAACTCATTTAAGGTTAATAGTTTAATTTATAGTGCGTAAATCTACATTATCGTTACTCTAGCCAAATCATTAACCATTTTTCACATTGCCTATCCCCTAGGATTGGCTCTGGTAAACAGTCTCACCTTTGAGACGCTTGGTTAATAAAAATTAAGCTGAAAACATCGGATCAGCATCATGGAAACCGCCTTTGGTTTTCTCTATGGTGCTGATTTCGTGGGATGTCTTACAATGAGACTTACAATCTCGCAATCGGACTTATGCCCTCAGTCGCAACCCTGTCTAAAGACGTGGTAACCATCCCTAGTTACTACATCACCTATCTAGATGTCCTACAGCCCAAAGAGTTAGAGATGCTCTTAGGGTTTTGCCGTCTGTCTGAGTCTGACTTTCAGCCGTCGGAAGTCACTGGCAAAGCAAGCGATTACCGCAAATCTTTGGTGATGTTTGACCCACCAGTGTTTAGAGAGTTTTTTGTAAGTCAGGTTTACCGTAGGTTGCCTGAAATCTTTAATCTGCTAGGGATTGCGCCATTTCAACCTAGCGAGATTGAGACTCAACTCACCGCGTCGGGTCATGGGGACTACTTCAAGCCTCACACTGACTCAGGCACTGGGGACACTGAAACTAGGATGATCACCTATGTTTACTATTTTGGCTCCCACCAATTTAGTGGTGGTGAGTTGAAACTGTGGGATACCAAGGTCATTAATGGGGTTGCTGACAAGGGAGAAAACCCTGAGGTAATCACACCTATTGCCAATTCGATGATCGTTTTCAAATCGGACACATGGCATGAGGTGCAACCAGTGGTTAACCCTGATGGTGGGTTTATGGATAGTCGATTTACAGTCAATGGATGGATTAGGAGATAAAAATTATGCCCGCGCCAACAAATCAAAATATTTTCGGTACGAATGCGATGGTTATTACTGGCAATGCCTCTATTACGGCAACCCCTGACAACCCCGCGCTAGTTATCTATCGTAATGATTTGCCCCAATGGACTACAGCCGACGGCACCAAGCCCGAAAGATGGATCATCGGTATTTTGCGCTCTCTAGTTGCTTGGCTCTCGACCAACAATGATGATTTGCCAGATGTTGAGGGGACGCTGATCACTCGCACTTTAGAGACTCGCAACAATGTCGATAAGCTAGGGTTTATCTACCAGTTGACCGTCTACAACCCCGCTACTGGCTTACCGTCTACCCCTGACGCTGACAATATCTAGGTGACCTATGGCGATAGATTGCAACCAAGCACGGTATATGTTGGAAAGTTTTGATACAGCCCTAGAGCGGATTAGCGTCGATTTTGCTAATTTTGCGGCGAAGTCTAAGACCAAAGAGCAAATCGACGCTATCCCTAGGCAACAACAAAGGTATATCTAATGGGGTGTGAAGGGTTAGAAGCGCTGATCACTAGCATGGCTGACAAAATCGCAGCTATGCAATCTTTTGCTGACAGTCTGAACCGTCGCATGATTGCGGTGCCAGTGTTTATCACAGAAACGGAAATTCCAAGGGTGCGGATGATTCCGTTTACTGGTTTTGCCCCTGGCGGTGGTAGTGGTGGCGGTGGTGGTGGTGTTAGTTCGCCTGGCGATATTGCCAAGCCTGCGACGGAAATTAACCGTTGGATGTTGGAAGTTGTCTATAAGTCAGGCAAAACAGAAAACTACCAATGCCCCAAAGCCCCCCCAGTGGTACAACCCGTTTATGTGCCCAAATATGTACCTAGACCTAAGCCTGTACCTGGTAAGCCCGTCTATGTGCCTGGACCTACTAAGTATCAAGTTGTCGAAAAAGTCATCTACAAAAACAAATATATAAACGTTCCTGGACCTACTCAGTATGTCCCTATGGAAGTGATTAAAGAGAAGCTGGTACAGGGACCGCCGCGCCCCGTACCAGGACCTACCGTTTATGTACCTGGTCCAACTCAGTACCAGGTACTCGAAAAAATCAGAGAGATTCCCGTTTTTAGGAATGTTTATATTGAGAGTCCCCCTCTAACAATCTTGGTGCCGCAGTATGTTCCAAACCCTATTCCCGTTGTTGGGACACCCTTAACAATTTATGTACCTAAGCCTGGACCGCCCGTCCCTGGTCCAACTGAGTACAGAGACAGGATTGTTGAAGTAGTAAAGCAAGGACCGCCCGTCCCTGGTCCAACTGAGTACAGAGACAGGATTATTGAAGTGGTAAAGCAAGGACCGCCCGTCCCTGGTCCAATCAGGGAAGTAATCAGGCAAGGTCCGCCCGTCCCTGGTCCACCTGCACCATGCCCACCATGCCCACCAGGGATAATCCTAACTCCAATGGCATTAGCCTATGCTGAGTGCAGTTCAGGCAAAGTCACCAAGGGATTTGTGACAGTAGTAGGAATAGCAAACCCTACCGCAGTCTCTAAAACTCAGGGCACAGTAAACCTAGTCGATGAAGAAAAATGTTGGGAGTATGAAACCGTGAGAATCCCCTATGTTGAGTGTGGCGAAAATGGTCCCACACTGCAAATGATGGATGTTTTGGTGAAGAAAGGTTCTTTGCCAGAATCTCAAATTGAGAAGCTCCGAAAGAGTGCAGATTTGGCAATGCTAGGCTGTGTCACTCAGGGACGGCTCACTATCCCTGAGTCATGGGCTAGTCGTATCGGTAAAGAGAGACCTGTACTTTCAATTTTGTATCGGGAAAAAGGATCTACATGGGGTGACTATTACACGGTTATCAATATTCCCCACTATGACAAACCGAAAGGTCACAAACCCAATTTCCCGAAATTCCAAAAAGGGTCATATTTTTCAGTGGCTCACCTTGAGGATGGCTCCAAAATTGTTATCAATGCGAACTCCGAAGCCGAAGCGAATCGCGTCCTAAATGCCTTGGTACAGTACACGGGACAGTATAAATCGACCGCGAAAATCACCTCAGGTAAGCGCAAAACCTCAGCTAGACAGGTTAGCTTGGTTCCCATTCGTGCTGACTTTTATCCAAATGGATTGCAAGGGGTGATGGAATGGTCTATCGATTTGTCAGGATACAAAAAATGAGCCTGGTAAATGTCAAAGCCCCTAGAGCCTTTCTAGAGGCTGCATTCCGACTGATGAAGGCTGAAACAGACCGCAATAATGCTAAACCTTGGTTAGAGCCTCTGAACAATATCAAAATTACCGCTGTATTTTCTGAACCTGATTCTATATCTGTGTATGCCAGAATCCCTACCCAAGAAGTGTTTCAGGCTGGGATAACCAAACTCTACGCAAAAGATTGGATAGAAGACGGTCAAAATACAGCCCCTATGAATTTATTCTTAGCCGCCTCGCTGAGTTATCAGTATATGGGGTTGAAAGTCGTTGACAGAACAGAATCCAGTGGCTCTAAGCTGATTTATAAAATCTCTTTTCCCACAAAATGGGGGATAGAGCCATTACCTTTAGATGAGTCGATAGAAGTCCCGGAAACTGTCGAATACCCTTGGAATATCACCGTTTCCGAACGTGATGCTGATGGATTCGTGACCGTCTCAGCACTGTTGCCCTTGCAATGGGCTATGACTGGCAATGGCGGTATTAACTGCCAAACTACCGATACTCTCCTATGATTTCAATCCTTAGACATTAAGTATCTAAGACTAAAAACCCTGAAACCCTTGACTAGTAAGGCTTTCGGGGTTAGGCTTATTTTAAGTTTATGGCTTTCGATTTTTTGCCCTATGAGTACTTTTGTTAATACTGGGTCTGATTTGGACTCTACTACGTTACCTGGTGCGTTTGCTGAAGCGCTTTTCAAGTTGAACACCGCTGAGCGGGTGCGTAACGCTGCGAACCCCAACCAGCCGCCTAAGAACTTCGTGACTTCTAGTGCGGATTTTGATGGTGGTGTGCTGAATATCGCTACTACTATTCCCTTGTCCCCTATCCGAAATAGCACTGGTCAGGTAGTCATGGCGGCTAAAGACTATTTGGGTAGCACCTATTCTGCTTTTGTCCCTGGTACTTCTGATGTGGAATCTACCAACTTAGTGGCTGTGGTACTCGAATTAGCTTCTCTTTTGAGTGATGCTGAAAAAGCTGTGCTACCTGTTGCCGATCAGCCTAACAACGTGATTATGAGTTTCGATTATGAGAACTCGCAGGCTAACATCACCGCTACTTTGCCTATCACTGCGGCTCTTACTGCCTCAGGCAGCATTGATGTGATTGTGACCGATTACCTATAGATTTCCATGGGTGATTAAATTACGCTCCTCTAACCTAAAGAGAGGAGCGTAATCTAAATTTGTTTTGTTGGATTGTATAAATTAGGAGATAGTCGATGGCGACTAAAAAAGAATCGGGAAAAAAGCGCGGTGTAGATCAGGTAATCAAAGTTGGAGAGCGGAAAATCAAGTCAGGGGGTAGTGAGAAAAATGTCCCCTTGTACGCTCGCGTATCATCTGCTACGGTGAAGTTTTTCGGAATGGAGGTGGCAGAAAACCCTACGGTCAAAACCAAGCGAAAGGATGGACCTGAAACCGAGGTTCCTTGGAAGGGTAAAAAGGCATCCTTAAGCATCTACGCTGTAGTTACTGAGGGTGAAGGTGCTGACATGAAAATCAAAGCTCGTAAGGCGATTCCGTTCCCTAGCGGCTGTGATGAAGCGACTATGATTAAATTCTTAGGAAGCCTCAAAGAAAACACGCCCTCACACTACATCAACCGCGCCGGTCGGATGATGCAGTTACCCAAGACTAAATAGGTGATTTAGATGGATTTGGAATTAATCTACAAAAAAGACTATTCCATTAAGCCTCTAAACCCTGTTGACATATTGCTACCTACCACCAATGCTCAAACGTTGGTGGTTTGTATCGATATGGTAGGGGCTAAGGCAACATGGAAAAATGCCGGTAGAGTAAGCCAACTCTACATCGGCTCTAATAATGCAATAACGGAAAGTACCCCCAAACCTGTCGATTTGGGGCAACCTACAGAAATTCCGATTATCCCCTTTGGCAGTCTGAAGCTCAGATATTACCCTAACCAGTGGATTACTAGGTTTAGCATCAGCATCTATGCGAGACCTGTAGAGATTCCATCTCATACCCACAGCGTTAACCAGATTGATGGTTTAACCGATTTGCTTGCTACGCCGTCTATCGGTAGTATTTCTGGTTTACAGACAGCCCTAGACGGCAAAGCATCGACCGTCCATGCTCATGGGATTAGTGATGTGTCAGGCTTGCAGACAGCGCTAGACGGCAAAGCATCGGCTGTCCATGCTCATGACACTAGATTTGCCGCCCCCGATGGTTATTACTATATTGGACCCGGATCGGTTTCAGCGGCTTCATTTGGATCTAATATCAACCTGTTTCTACTAGAAATCAACAGCCCTATTGCCATGTCTTCAATTGGGGTCAACTGTGCAGGGAATCAAGTGGGAGTTTTTACGCTTGGGTTATACCGTATAAACGCATGGAGCGACTCTGTTAGGCTGTGGCAATCACCATCTTTAACCCCTGTAGACCTTGCATGGATAGATACGCCATGCAATTTAAGCCTCAATGCTGGGTTGTATTGGTTCGCTGTAACTGCTAGTGTTCAAGTGAATTTATGGGCTGGATTGGCAGTTTTTACAAGATTTGGGCGGGTGGGTGTGTCAACTACACCTGCTACTGGATACGTACTTAGTGGGCAGACATATTCAGGCTCTTTGCCCCAAAGCATTAACATCACCGCGCCCGTTGGGGGATCGACATGGGCGCTTACAAATCAAAGGATCCCCGTAATCAGATACAGGTAACCAACCATGACACTAATGGACATCGTAACCCTGCTATCGGTAGGGGCTTCAATCTTAGGGGTTGCCTATTCGTTTGGTAGGCAGTCCCAAAAGCTATCCCAAATCAGTAGTGATTTGAATCAAATCGCTCAAAGTTATCGCCACCTCGAAAGAGAATTTGATAACAGGATGGACATTCAAAACGAACGACTGGTTAGGATTGAGGCAAAACTTGCTATGGGCGGTCGCAACTCACAGCGCCATCACACCACACTAGATGAATTTGAATAAATGGGCAAAGGTAGAGAGACAAAAATAGTTAATGGCGTGCCGATGGTGACGGTACGCTTTTGGTATGGTGTGCCCTATCAGAGCGCTCTAGCGTCAAACTGGTACGGTGTTACTAAGGTTGAGGTACGCACCGTAACCAGTTGGCAAGGTTTTTGGAATTACTACGATCACTATGGGGTACTTGAACCCGGTGCCCCTGAGTCTGTCTACTACGTTCTTACGCCGGGATGGAATATCAACTTAGTAGCAGAATACAAAATGGGCTGTGATGCCAATGATTGCCGTCTAGATTGCCCTAGTGATCCAGACGGTTTTTGCTGTATCTCGCTAGATGTGATCGAAAATGCTGCTAAGCGAATTAATGCCCCGTCACCAGGTGGGGTTACGGTTTAGATTCTCGGGGGACTGCAAGATTTGTTAGGCTCATAGCCTTTGATGTTGTCGTACTTGCATTCCACGCCATTGCGAAAAATTTTGACTTTTAGATTTTGGTTTCCAGAGGTCAAACACCCAGCGGTGATATGAGCATCAGGGCGAACTTTGAGGTTTACGGTGTAGGGTAGGTTTGCGTCAACATCGAAAAGTTCTGATCGCCCTTCACCGTCGGTAACGCCTACGCTGTAATGTCCCTTGCAGTTTACGCCTGGGTTGCCTGTGTACTCAATACGAATATCAGCGGTAGCAGCAAGTAATGGGGCTGTGGCTTGAAAGTTGGTTTGAGTCGAGTAAATAATCTGCTGACTGACATTAACGCTTAAGCCTAAGAGTATCCCCAGCACAAAGACAACCCAGCGATTTAGGGGCTTTTTCAGTTTGTATTTTTCTCTCATGCCAGTTGCAAGTAACCTTGTAAGTAATCCATTTATTTTGACCTATGAGTAATCTAATCCTGTCTGAACGCCAAGCCGTAGAAGTATGGGTGACTTGCAGTTGGAGAGACCTGTTGATAAAAGATTTGGCGGAAATCAAAGGCGATCCAGCAATAGCCGTCGCCAAAATTGAGGCTCGTATCGCGTCTATGGATGCACATCTACAAACTATCGCCGAAAAGGCGAAAAGGTCAGAGTGAGGCTAACTCTTTCAACCGGTCGGTAACAGCGCTCTGGACCGCTATCAAATCACTTAACCCCATGCCCCTAACCTCAGTCTTGATACGACTCACTGAGTTAGGGGTATTTGGTTTTTTGCCTTCAATGACACAGATAAAGTCCTCGAGGCTGTACCCAGCGTAATGGGCTATTTTCTCTAATCTCTCCCTGTTTGGTTCTGAGTTCCCAGATTCCCAGTTGGATACCGTCGCATGAGACACACCAAACTTTGCACCAAACGACTCTAGGGTTTGATGCCCTCTTAATTGCTTAACAACACTGGCTAACCGTTGCTTACTTTCTAGGTTCATAGACACAAGTTTGCTTGCAATGTCATAAGTCTACATACAAAACTTGTAAAGTTGTTGACATTTTTTCAAGCGCGGTTTAAGATTCCTGTAAGTGAGGTTTAAAGTTTTAAAGTGAACTAACTAGAGATTCCCGAAAGGTAGTTAGACACACAAGAGATAGCGAACCTCACGGCTCACCTTATGGAAATATACGAATCGCCCTTGAGCAAGGCATTTTTTAACCACATGACTAAACAACTAGTACAGATACGACTTGAAAGAGATGTGCATTTGCAATTGATGATTGCTGCCAAGAGGCGAAACGTCCCCATGAGGGATTTGGCGGGTGCATTGGTGGCGTTCGTTATCACCCATAACCTGCTAGAGCATGGAGAGGTGAAGGCATGATTGCAGACTGGCAAAAAAGAGAACTTGATAGCGCGGCTATCTCGTTTATCGAATCTAAAGAGAGTTACGAACTGTTTTCCGAAGTTCTGGCTACCATCAATACCTCTCAATTGGTGGAGGCTGTAGAGTCAGCAAGTCAGCGAATGGATCGACGTAAAGGTGAACTCATTCGCTTAATGCATTTGCATGGTGTAACGAGCTTCGCTAGTGACTATTACGGTGATTCACCTAAGGTTGTTGCTCTCATTGATGGTGAGATTGTTGTCAGCGAGGTTACAGAGCCTCTCGTTGATGAGATTGACGAGCAACTAAAGGATCAGGATTACCCACAATTAGCCGATCTACTTTCTGATTTGGCACTGAGTCTCTATGACGATGACGGCACAAAGACCCAAACAGCGTTACCGAAAGAGGTGATGGCGACGACAATTTCTGATGTAAAAGAGAAGCTGAAACACGCATGGGCACAGCATCAGTCAGTGTGTGAGCAAATTGAAAAGTTAGAGCGGATTCGTGATGCTCTATTTCGCCAAATTGGAGACTATGAGTCTGAAATTGAATACTATGAGGGTTTTAGTCATGGGAAACATGAAACGTGTTAACTATGCCCTAGAGATGTTCAGAGAGTCTTTATGTTGGTGGTTTCTGCTGATTGGTAGCATTATTTGGGAATGGACAAATGACTATTTGTATTCGCCCGAGTGTTTTTCTGAGAGATTTTTTGACGCGATGGAACCACGGTGGGAGTACCGCGAGAAATCTGATGATGCCCCCGATAGTGATGATTTTGATGGTGATGATATTCCGTTTTAGGAGGGTGAATTATGTCTATTGACTTTGCAGAATTTAAAAGGTACTTGGCAGAAACATTGGAGCAGGTCGAGTATTGGAAA